>JBLHUR010000008.1:0-65651 GCA_047629805.1 Akkermansiaceae bacterium
AGATATTGCTATTTCCAGTGACCCATACAAATAAAACGACTGCCTTCCGAAGAAGACAGCCGTGAAAACAAAAAGTAAAACGATTGTTAGAACGTGTGCCGCGTCGAAGTCTATCGACGGCGACGAGCTGCAAGAGCGAGTCCAGCAAGTCCAGCAAGAAGGCTGGTTGAAGGCTCAGGAATTGCATTCACCAACTGAATACCGTCAGCGTATGAAATAGTCCCTCCACCTGCTGTGAGGTCGTTTGGACCGGCGCTTTTGCCGAGTAGAAGTGTTCCAAGATTAGAATCGAGGCTGGCAGCGACGCCACCGTTTCCGGCATCATCCTCTGTTCCGAAGACACTAGTGGACTTCCAGATTGCCAAGGAATCCGAATTCGCAAGCGAATCACCGTTACCGACAATCACATAAACACTTTGGCCAACCTGATCGCCAGCGGTTCCGCTAGGAACGCCAACAGTCCAAGCAGCGGGAGTCACGTTGTTCACGAGTCCAGCTGCAGCACCAGGAGTGACTGAAGTAGTCATTCCATACTCATTGAATAAACCAAGGAGGGTACCGAAATCAGTGCTATTAAGAGAGATGTCGTCATCGGAGCCGAAGTAACCAACGGCAACTGAACCGCCTGTAATTGGATTCCCGACGTTGTCCAAGATGGGCAGGTCTGGGGTTCCAAAGTTACTCTGGTTTGTCACTGTTACAGTGTAGGCTGATGCCATACCAATCGTGCTAACGAGACCGAGAAGTGTTAATTTTAATTTCATAGTTTTTTCTTATCTTGAATTTTTTTAGGTGACTTTACCACTAGAGGGTATCGTAGAAGTCCGGGGAATCCATCTTGACCATGGCGACAGTATCTCCGCCACGCACAAGAATCATACCAGCATTGCCATCGAAAGTGATTGCACTTGGGTCAGCAACGATTGTCGAAGACTCATCTTGCCAAGCATCTGGAGTATTGAGGAATGGGTTTCCTTTCACGAAAGCATACTTGCTGAAACCACCTGCTCCGTCAGCCAACCAAACCTGGTCACTTGTTCCGAACGAACCGGTCGAAGAAAGTGAACTCTGTAGCTCGCTCTCAGTGAGATTCAAGCCAGCTGGGAAGACCGAGCTGACATAGTTAAACTTCGCGGTTAGAGCAAAGCTAACTGGCTCAAGCTTAACCGATCCGGAAACTACAAGGTCACCGGCTTGTGCACCATTGACAATGATGCCATCGACGTAAACCAGCTGAATCGTGGTAGGATCTGTGATTTCAGTGCCAGCAGCATCCTGCCAACCATCCGCAGTATTGAGGAATGGATTCCCCTTTACGTAGGCATATTTAGCAAAACTTCCAGTTCCATCAGGAACCCAGATTTGGTCACAAGTGCCGAAGGAACCAGTGGACTCAAGTCCGTCACTAGAATTAGCAACATCATTCTCAACTCCGAACACGCTTGCAAGCGTATCGACAGGGCGGACGATGAACTCGCTACCGGCCTCGAAATCTCCAGAGATATCGTCGGACAAGGTGAGCGTGTCGGCTGCTGCATCAAAAGATGCAACAGTAGTGACTACTCCAGCGGCGTCGCCGGAAGTCGCTTCGAAAAGGTAAGTTACGCCAGCCGTAAGAGAATCAGCAACACCATCCTCAACTGTCACAGTCGCTCCATCGGCCGAAACTGACGCTCCAGAAGAGGTAGGGGCTTCGACAAGACGTAGGCCGAGGTAGTTAAAACCAGCAGTGTAACTGAGGGTCTCATAGCCCACAGGCTTGGACTTTGATTCTTGGGCTGCGGCGCTGCCAAGGAGAAGAGCGGTAAGCCCAACAGCGGCAGCTGCTTTAAGAGTATTCGTTTTCATTTTTGTTTTCGTTTTCTTTTGTTTGTTGAAGTCCCGCTAACACGAAGTTAACGAGATTCCGCAGGCAATCCACAGGGAACTTACCGTCAGAGAGGGGGGCTCGTCAATCCCTTTCTCAGAAGTTTTTAGGATTTTTTGAATTCTTTTAGGCATTTTGATTATGAATCGAGCCAAGGCCTGATTTGGTGGGCTTTCTCAAGATCTCACCATGCGCAGATCTCCTCGAATCGAGCCAAGCGGTCCGAGAAGTGGGCTTTTCCTGCAGCTTCGAGGGATTTTGTGGAAAAATCTTCGCAAGTAAATGAGGCAAGAATCGATCCTTTGACGATCGCTTGCTTAAGTTGCTCGAAAGTCGGGCTTATAGCCCCTTCCGAGGCGAGGCTTCCGACCAATCCTCCGAGGAAGGTATCCCCTGCTCCGGTGGGATCGGCCAATTCCCGAAGGGGCCAAGCTCCACAACGGAAGAAGGCACCGTCAGGCCCAAAGAGGAGGGCTCCAAACTCACCAAGCTTGACGACGACATAGCGCGGCCCTTTCTCAAGAAGCCTCTCGCCCGCGAGTACGAGATTATTCGTACTCGCAAACTCCCGGGCCTCCCCCTCATTGATGACCAAAAGGTCGATCTTTTTAAGAACTTCGTGAAGCTCGGCGTTTGCGACGGTGATCCAAAGATCCATAGTGTCGGCAACGACGAATTTCTCTGCAGCGGTGCACTGCTCAAGCATCTGGAGTTGGTTTACGGGCGCCATATTGGCGAGAACAATGAAGGGAGAATCAGCAAACTCCGAGGGGACCTTGACCTGCCAATCTTCGAGAACATTGATCGCGACACTATGGGTACTACGATCATTCATGTTTTCATGATACTCACCGCTCCAAGTAAAAGAGGCTTGGTCTGAGCGCTCCAAACCAGAGAGGTCAACACCGTTGCCAGCGAGCATATCGAGATGCTCTTGGGGGAAATCATTTCCGATGATCCCGAGAAGATGCACCGGTGAGGATAGCTTGGCAGCAGCAAGAGCGGCGTAGCTGGCGGAACCACCGAGGAGATTCTTCTCATCTGCCACGGGGGTTTTAACGTTATCGATAGCGACGGATCCGCCGACGAGGATTTTCATGATGTTGATTTAGGTGAGTAGCTTAAGGAGCCGCCGAGCCTCTGATTCAGGATCGGAGCCGGTGAGGAGATGAGAAACGATGACAACGCGCTGAGCACCAGCGGCGATCACTTGATCGAGGTTATCGGGCTTGATGCCTCCGATACAAAAGGCTGGAATTTGAGAGCCAACGGCAGTTTGCATTTCCGAAACCTCGTCCAAACCGATCCCGGGACGGCCTTTCTTAGTAGGCGTTGGGAAGAGGGGGCCGAAGCCAATGTAGTCAGCCCCTTCTTTGAGCGCGGCCTTTGCCTGATCGAGTGAATGGGTTGAACGACCAATCAGGATGTCCGACCCGAGAATCTCACGAGCCTCCTGCAGCGAACCATCATCCTGCCCCAGATGAAGAGCGTGGGCCTCCGATTCTTTCGCAAGCTCAAGGTGGTCATTCACGACAAAAGGAACTTTGAACTCGTCGCAGAGAGCCTTGAGATCCTTTGCGAGGGCGAGAAGGCCTGCTGGGTCGTGTCCCTTTGCCCGCAGCTGGAGGATCCCGGATCCACCTTGCAGGAGCTGCCGGGAGACTGGAAGTGTCTGAGCGAGCGTCAGATACCCAAGATCGCAGATTCCGTAGAGGAGGGCTTTTTGAAGGGCTGATTTCACTCGAGCCCTTTCTCTTTCAAAAATTTCGCGACCCAAGCAATGTCATATTTTCCAGCGATAAAATCAGGATGGTTGATGATTTCCTGCTGAAAAGGAATGGTGGTCTTGATGCCGCGAACCGTAAATTCTGACAAAGCCCGCTTCATCCGCGCAATGGCCACCTCACGACTGGAAGCAGTCACGATGAGCTTGGCGATCATGGAATCGTAGTAAGGAGGCACGGTGTAGCCGGAATAAACGTGGGTGTCGACCCGCACGCCCTTACCGCCTGGAGCATACCAAAGATCGATCGTTCCAGGACTTGGCGTGAAATTATTATAGGGATCCTCGGCGTTGATTCGACATTCGATCGAATGCCCCCGGGGCTCAACCCCGAGCACGTGCTGGGAAACTGGCTCTCCGGCGGCAATGCGGATCTGCTCCTTAATCAATTCACACCCCATCACTTCCTCGGTCACGGGATGTTCCACCTGGATCCGAGTGTTCATTTCCATGAAGTAGAAGTCGGAGGCGTCGGCATTGACAAGATACTCAATCGTTCCGGCGTTGCGGTATTCGATCGACTTAATCAGCTGGACCGAAGCATCTCCCATGCGCTTCCGAAGCTCGGGCGAGATTAGCGGGCTGGGGCATTCTTCGATGATTTTTTGGTTGCGGCGCTGCATCGAGCAATCGCGCTCACCGAGGTGGAGGTAGTTTCCATGATCGTCAGCGAGCACTTGGAACTCAATATGATGGGGCCCCAAAACAAGCTTCTCGATATAGCAGTCGCCATTGCTAAAACAGGCCTCGGCCTCTTTCGAAGCGGCTTGGAACTGGGACTTGAACTCGTCCTCATTCATGGCGGGACGCATTCCACGTCCTCCACCACCAGCAGTGGCTTTGATCATGACGGGAAAGCCCACCTCTCTGGCGACTTCGAGACCCTCGGTGGCATCAGCGACGATTCCCTCCGACCCCGGAGTAACGGGAACGCCATTGGCAGTTGCGGTCGCACGAGCGGTGTTCTTGTCACCCATCGTTCGGATGACCTCGGCAGACGGTCCGATAAATTTGATATTGCAGCTATCGCAGATCTCGGCAAAGCGGGCATTTTCCGAAAGAAAGCCGTATCCAGGATGGATGGCATCCGCTCCGGTGATCTCAGCTGCCGCAATAATACGGTCAGGCTTAAGGTAGCTTTCCTTACTGGGGCCCGGTCCGATGCAGACCGAATCATCGGCGAGTTGGACGTGCATCGAATCAATGTCTGCCTCAGAATAGACGGCGATCGATTCGACTCCGAGCTCACGACAAGCTCGGATGACACGGAGGGCGATTTCGCCACGGTTGGCGACGAGGACGCGCGAGAACATAATAGCAGAGGGGATATATTATTGAACCCGGAAAAGGGCGTCTCCGTATTGCACAGGGGTGCCGTCATCCACGCAAATCTGGATGATGGTTCCTGAGCGCTCGGCTTTAATCTCGTTCATGACCTTCATTGCTTCGATGATGCAGAGGGTCTGACCTTCACTGATGATGTCACCAACGTTCACAAAATCAGGATCTTCAGGAGAAGGCCTGCCGTAAAAGGTTCCCACCATGGGTGAACTGATTTCTTCACCAGCAGGGGTATTTTCCACAGGCTCCTCAGCGGCTTGGGAAAATGGGGCCACAGGAACGGGAAGAGAAGCAGCCACCCCACCGGAAGGGAGGGCGCTGATTAGTTTCTGAAGATCTTCAAGGTCGGTTCCTTTCTTAAGCTTCAGATTAAAATCTTCCTTTTCAAACTGGAACTGGGAGAGCCCATGCTCATCCATCAGTTTTACGATTTTGCGAATTTCGGTAAGGTCCACGGAGTTCGGTAAGAGGTTATTGAGCGGTTGCTCGGTAGGCAGTATGACGAATTCCCTACGATGGGCAACACCGAAGCGCCACCCGTTTTACCCATCTCCAAATGCCTACCCCTTCAAGCTCACAACTTTCAGCCTTCCCATCCAACACGTTTTTCGACAAGTTCGGCTGGTTCCATCAGTATCGCTGTTTGAACCGACACCTTCTCGATAAACCCAACACTGCCAGTGCTCGAACTGAAAGATGTTTGCTTCACCATCCAAAAAGATGGTGAACCCCTGAATCTCATAGACCGCGCCAGCCTGAAAATCCCACGTGGCCACTTTATGGCCATCGTCGGACCATCAGGTTGCGGAAAAACGACCCTGCTCAAAACCATCGCCGGTCTCAACCCCGAGTCCGATGGATCACTCTGGTGGAATGGCCGCAATCTCTCCGAGGACGGCGACTTGGAACCTTGGGAAATTGGCTACGTCCCGCAGTTCTCCATCGCCTATGACCAGCTCAGCGTGGATGAATCCATCGAAGCTGCCACCCGCCTGCGGGTCAGAACGAAGGGCTCGGCCGATCTCGATGAACGCATTGACCGCGTTCTTGAAGAAACCGGATTGGCACCTATTGCCGACCGCTCCGTCAGCGTCCTCTCTGGTGGTCAAAAGCGACGCCTCGGTCTCGCCATGGAATTGGTCTCCCATCCCAAGCTCCTTCTCTGCGACGAAGTCACCAGTGGTCTCGACCCGCGCTCCGAGCGCGAAATCGTAAACCTTCTCCACGATATTTCCCGCAAGGAAGGCCGGATCGTCCTCTCTGTCACCCACTCTCTCGCCCACCTGGAACTCTACGACTCTATCCTCGTCCTTCATGAGGGCCGCGTCGCTTACCATGGCACTCCGGAGCAGCTAACTCATTATTTCTCAGTCGATCACACCGAACTCGTTTACCCCCAACTCGCCAAGCAGGCCGCCGAAAAATGGCGCACCTCGTGGCTGAAACACTCCGAGACCTATTACGGAAAACTCGAGCGCAACCGCCAAAACCTCTTCGACCAAGGCCTCCTCGAACTTCCTCCAGGTGAACTCGAAGCCAAGGACGACGAAACCCCCACTCCCGAAGAAGAAACCCGCGCACCAGGCCTCATCAGCCAATTCAACACCCTCCTCGGGCGGCGAATACGCATCTTTTTTCGCGATCGAGGCCAAGTCTTCCTCCAGCTAGCGATCCTCATCTGCTTCCCTCTCCTCGTTGTCCTCTTCTCACCGAGAGCCAACGAGAACATGAGAAAATTCACCGACGGCTCCGGCTCCACCCCTCAACAAAAACTCGAAGAACAAGCAGGGGTTCAAGAGGACCGGCTCAAAGTTGGATCAGCAGTTTCCGGCATCATCATGTTCCAAGTCGTTCTCCTCTCATTAATGGGATCGAACAATGCCGCCCGCGAAATCGCCGGCGAACGCCAGATTCTCGAAAAAGAAAAATTCGGAGGCGTGAGCCCTCTCGCCTACCTTCTGAGCAAAATCGTCTTCCTCTCCGGCCTCATCCTCGTTCAATCCCTATGGATGGCGGGCTTTGTAGAACTTTTTTGGTCGTTCGAGGGCGACTTCCGCCAACACGCCCTCTTTCTCGTCCTCGTCAATGCCGCCATGACCTCGATCTGCCTCGCTATCTCCAGCCTCATGCGCACCGCAGAAAAAGCCTCTCTCCTTTCCGTCTACCTCGTCGGCTTCCAACTCCCCCTCTCCGGCGCCGTTCTCGCCCTCCCGGAAAAGATCGAGCCTCTTACCCGCCCTTTCATTTCCGCCTACTGGGCCTGGTCAGGCAGCGTCAACTCCCTCTCCGGCCAATACCGCTCCGCCCTCACTTCCATCAGCGAAACCCAGTTATCTTCGGTGAGCATGTGCTTTTTTGTCCTCCTGATCCATATTACAGTCGGTCTTGTCGCCTCATGGATCGGAACCAGCCGCCCACAATGGGAACACTAATCATCCACACCACTTTTCATCATGGCTCGTCGCGCTAGCTCAGGCGTTAATACTCAGGCTCTCCTCATCGGAGCAGCTATTCTCGCCCTCGTCCTTGGTGGCGGGTATTGGTTCGTCAACCGCGCACCCGCCGACTTTGATGCCCCCTTAGTCGATCTCCCTCGCGATATCGACAACCTCAAAAGTCTCGCCGGCAACCAGAACAGCGTCACCGGGATTTTGCACGACCGCAGAATCGTCAGCATCGGCCAGATGGCCACCCTTAAGCTTGAGAACGATCTATTCCTCGCCATCATCATCCCTGCCGACTTCAAAGGAGGAAATCTCAACCTCCAGGACAAATACACCTTCCTTGTCGAATTCAACAGAGACGGAGTTCCCGTCGCCCTCGACCTCAAACAAAACTAACTTTTCATCCTCAAACCCTGAACCTCATGAAAAATTCCCTTCTCTATCTCACCCTGGCCCTCCCCGTCCTATCCCAAGTTTACACTCCCCCCGCCCCCACCAACAACCAGCCCTCTACCCCGAGTGATACAGTCACCCGATCACAACCCCAACCCACCAATAACGACGCCAATGGTGGCCTTCTTGGAAACGAAGTCGGCTTCTTTGACCCCACCAACGACACCATCTCCTGGAACGGCTCCACTTGGGCTGCCAGCAACAACCGCCTCGTCAACGCTCGCTTCGAAAAATACCTCAACGAACCCGAAAACGTCACCGAAGAAGCCGAGACCTATCGTGATACCATTGACGAAATCCTCGCCTACCTCTCCCCCCACCGCAAAGGCGGCCCCGTCTTCGCCGAAGCCGTCGCCCTGCTCCCCAAAGCCTCCCAATATCCCGGTGATGCCAAACTCTGCGACTCGCTGAGTAATGCCATCTATACCGCCATCCTCTCCCGAAAGGACGTCAACAAGACCAAGGCGCTCATGAAAGTCATCGAGCGCGAAAAGCAAAAAGCGATCCTCGACGCCGACTGGAAAGCCCGCACCGAACAAGACCCCAACGTCGGAAAAACCAATTCCGGTGCCGGCAAGGGGGATAGCGAAGAAACCACCCAACCCGCTCAACAGATCGGACGCGGTGCCCAGTCCCTCATTTACGCCGAGCACCTCCGCCGCATCGCCGAAATCGAAGCGACCAAAAAGACGCGTGAAATTGAAACGAAGGTCAAAGTCGAACTCTCCAAGGTCCAATACCAAGCCCTCATGGTGCAGTTCTTCGTCCAGCGCCGCTTCCGCCACGTCATCATGGCTTCCCGATTCTACAACCAAATCTGGAAAGAAGGAGACGGCACTCTTTATATCGACGAAGGCTCCGACATAAGCAAAATGTTCACCGAAAGCCTCGGCGTCAGCCCCACCGTCTCCACCCTCGACTCACTCGCTAACGAAGCCATCCGCGACGTTGATAAAGGAGTCGAAGTCTTCCTCTTCCTCGTCGAACGCGAAGAACTCGAGTCTGCCTCCAAGCGCCTCGCCGAATCCTTTATCGTCGGCGAATTCATGCCCTCCATCGACACCCTTCCCCGCACCGAAAAGCGCAAGGTTCTCGATTTCGTCCGTAGTTCCAATGTCCTCCTCAACGCCCTGGACGTCAAGGACTACGCCAAAGTCACCGAGCAAATCAAAATACTCAAGAGTACCGCCAATGACTTCGACGCCACCAAACCCGAAGCCGCCGTCGCCACCTACTCCCGCGCCAGCAACATGCATATCAGGCTCGCCAAAGGCTACCTTGCCGAACGAGATGCCGAAAAAGCCAGGGTGGAAATCAGCCGCGCGACCGAAATTTGGCCGCAAAATCCCAAGCTCGTCGAAATCGACCAAATGATCGACTCCGGCGGCATCGTCATACAACTCCGCAACGACTTCGACCGCCTCTTCGCCGAGCAAAACTACCGCGAAGTCTTCAAACGCCAGCACGCTCTCGCTGCTGCCATCCAGGATGATGCCGACCGCCAGGCCAAGTTCCGCCAGGTTCTCGAAAACATCACCGCCATCGAAACCGCTGTCGGAGGAGCTAAAAGAATGTCCGACATCAACCAGGACTACGCCGCATGGGAAGAGCTTTCCGAGGTCCACGAGCGTTTCCCTGACGATCCCGAACTCAATCAGTTCATGACCAGCCTCGCTCCCAAAGTCGCCGACTTCACCATCGCCCTCAGCAAGGCCGAAAATCACGAAGAACTCGGCAACCTCGGCTCCGCCCTCTCTTGGTATTACAAAGCCCGCCACCTTCACCCTCTCAGTAAGAATGCCGACGAGGGAATCAAGCGCCTCGTTGAACGCGCCCTCGAAAGTAACCGGACCACCGGAAGCCTTTAAGCCCCAAGCTTACGCAGGAATTGGTAAGAATAAATCCCCGTGCTGTGCCCATCCCCCCAGAAAAACTGGAGGGCATAGCCGCCGACGATCTCATGACGTTTGAGCTGAAAGCTCCGGTCGTTGTGCCTCACCTGCGGCACCACCACAAAGCCGGTAACATCCGGCTCACCCTGACATCCCGCACACGGGCAGGCTTTGCGAAGTTTTTCAAAAGTCAGATAACTCTCGCTCCCATCCGCCCAGGCCAAAGCAAGTTCATTGCCCATCGTCGCTAAATTTTGAAGTTTGATCACACTCATGGTCTTTTTAATCGCGGTCCAAAAATAGCTGAACCCACCCGCACAATCGTCGCGCCCTCATCAATCGCCACCTCAAAATCTCCGCTCATTCCCATACTCAGGCCTGGAAGCAAAATCTGCGCCTGATTCTCCACTTCCTCCTGCAATTCTCGCACCTTCGCAAACCAAGGCCGCGCCTCTTCTGCCGTCTCCACTCGGGGTGGAATACACATCAGCCCTTGCCAGGAGAGATTCCCCAGCTCCAAAATCTTGTCCAAATCCCGACGTAGATCATCCGGCAAGTAACCCTGTTTGCTCTCCTCCCCGCCAATATTGACCTCTAAAAACACCTTCGGCTTCAATCCCAACTCACCCGCCACACGGTCCGTAAACGCGGCAAGCTTCGTCGAAGAAACACTGTGAATGACCGAAAAAAGTGGCAACACCTTGCGCACCTTATTTCGTTGAAGGCCCCCGATAAAATGCCACTCCAAATTGGACGGCAGCGCCGGGACTTTCACCTCTCCCTCCTGCAAGCGGTTCTCCCCAAAACGGATTTGCCCCGCATCCGCAGCTTCGCGCACAACTTCGGCGGGCCATGTCTTCGAAACCACCAACAATTTAACCTGCCGCCCCGAACGCGCCGCCGCTTTGGCGACCCGTTTTTTCACAATCTCAAGATTCCCGGGAATGTCTGACATCACAACTACTCTCCTTGATGCAAGGCACCAGCGATCATACTGGCTTTCACCGCGCCAACCAAATCACGCAGAACCGAAAGCCCTTCGCGCTTAGTGGCATCGATGCCGCTGGGCCACTTCGGAGTGTCATCAAGATCAGCAACTGCGTCCTCGGCGTGGCGCATGTGGCGCTCGGCATCCCCTTCGAGGTTTACCTCGGGGAGATCCTGAGAATTCACATCATCCAAAGTAAGACGATACATCTTGAAAGTTTCTTTGTCCTTCGCCTCCACAATCCCAAACCTCTTGATGCGCTCAGCATTCCGGGTCTTACGGCGGGTATCTGCCTCCGCGATTTCAGTCTTCCGCTTTTCCATCACCAATGACACCTGATTTTCCTTCATGCGTTTTTCCAAGCGTTTCGTATCTTCGACAATATAAGCAAAATCTTCACTGAGCTTCAGCCGAGCTGCACTTTTCTCGGAAAGCATCGTAAGGAAGAGGTTTTGGCGTTTCAAAGGCTTAAAGTCGGTGGCTCGGTGAATTTTGTCATACGGCAAGGCGTGGTCAGCGTATTTTTCACCCACTTCCAAAGCATCCCTAACCGAGGGAACAATAATGTCAGGAATGACTCCGATATTCTGAGTCGAGCTCCCGGCCACGCGGTAAAACTTCTGGATCGTCAACTTCACCGCTCCAGCACGATCTCGGTCAGCAAACCGAGGCATAAAGCGGCCAATCTCCATGGGCTGCTGCACCGTTCCTTTTCCGTAGGTCGAAGACTCACCAACAATCACAGCACGATTATAGTCCTGCAACGCACCCGCCAAAATCTCACTCGCCGAAGCACTCCCCTTATCCGTTAAAACGACGATGGGACCATCGTAAAGTGGTTTGCGAAACGGAGACAACAGCGCATCCGTTCCGCCCGTAGTCCTCTTAATCTGCACCACCGGTGCAAAGTCTCCGACGAAGAAGCCGGTAATCCGACGGACCTCTTCAAGAGAACCTCCGCCATTGCCACGAAGATCAATCGCAAGGCCATCGATCTCTTCCTTTTTGAGCCGATCCATCAGGATTTCCATATCACGCGAAACCCGGACGTCCCGGTCCTCGGGATCGAAGTAAAATGAAGGCATTTTAATCACGCCAAGCTTCAACGAACCATTCTCCTTATTGTAGGAGATAATCTCGGCGGTCGTCAGCTCATCCTTCATCGTCACTTCCTCACGCTTAATCACAATGATCCGCGTTTCTCCCGGTGCTCCGTCAGCCGGCTCCACCTTGAGGCCGACTTCGACTCCTTCTTCACCGCGAATCATTTCGACGACTTTATCCAAGGGCATGAACATGATATCGACCCAGTTCCCGTCATTCTTGGAATCCACCCCCACGACCCGGTCCTTGAGTTTCATTTCTCCCTGCCTATCTGCAGGGCCGTTATTGACAATGCCCTCGATCTTAGTCGCGCCATCGTCCTCAGCACGGAGAAGGGCCCCGATTCCCACGAGGCGATTCTGGATATTCACGCGGAATTGCTGGAGTTCCCGAGCACTAAAATATTCTGAATGAGGATCATGGGCCCGAGCCACTGCGCTGAAAAAGTAGTTCGAAATATCCTCGGTATCGGTCCCCTCGATCGTCTTGAAAAAACGCTCATAACGCTGCCCGATCTTCTCCTTTCCCGTCGGCTTCCCCTCCAACGGATCTTCTTTCCCCTGTTCCTTAGCTCGGCGGGCAATTTCCTGACGACGAAGAGTCTCGGAAAGGAGAGCTTCCTTAAGTTGTAATCTCCAAAGATTGGTCGCTTCGATCGAGTCCTTTGGCCAAGCGGCATCTTCACGATCTCGCTCGATTGATTCCTCCCGATCAAAGGCAAAGGTGTGACTTTTAAGTAAATTCTCCACCGTTGCAGCGCGCTGCTTCACCCGCTCCTGATAACGCTCATAGATCGCGGTCGCGGGCGTCATCGACTGCTTCGACATGAGCATATCATCCAGTTCCTTCCCATACTTCGCCTGGAACTCATCAATGTCCCCCTGCTCAAAATAAAGACGGGCCGGATCCAGATCTCCGATGTAGTCATTGAAAATCCGCTCGCTCAAAACGTCGTCAAAAGGAAGCCGGGCATAGTGGCCATTTAGTAAGATACGGGACATCTCAGTCCCCACAGAATTAAAGTCAGCAGCCATCGTAGAGCAGCTGGGCAGCAGCCACAGCGCAAAGGCTGGGGAAAGGAAACGCATGAGTGTCTTCTTCATAAAATATAATTGGAGCGGTAAATTATTGCGAAAAACAGAATTCCTCGCGGTGAGTAAGGTAGCCTACAAGCGTCGATCAGCGATGAGATTTTTCCGATCCTTTTCGATTTCTTGAGATAGCCAGTTTTGAAACTCCGAAATCTCGTCTTTGAGGTCCGTTGTTAAGATCGTGTTCGCGTTCCCTATCGAGTCCTTGATAATCCTCGCTCTTACACTGGGAACGGGTAGAACGGCCAATTTCAGCTTGATATCCAGCACCTCCTCTTTTCTCTGGATCCGGAGCGTGATTGGTGTAGTTGGAGGGTTTCTTTGAATCTGGTCCGCAACTTGCGAAGTCACATCATATCCTCCCTTCACCTCCCAATTATTAATCCTCAAAACGACGTCGTTAGTCCTTAGTCCACCGGCTTCCGCAGGACTCCCCTTACTTACGCCCATCACCCTGACTCCATTCACTTTTCCCCCTCCTCCTCGAAAACGCAATCGATTATTATCCAGCAGATTCGGCATCATCCTGATCCCCACAAAGCCTTTCACTGGAAAATACGCCCTCTCAAGTAGTTCAAGCAGTCTCACTCTCACTTCAGGGTTCGCACATCTTAGGTATTTTTTAAGAATGACCTCCTTGGCCATTGCCTGATCCTTTAGAACCCACTCCTCTAGCAGGCTCGCTGCGCTCTTCCGATCAGCCAAAGCAACTGCGCCGAGCCCTACCACATCTGGCATCTCCTCTGACAGAACCATGCCGGAAGTGACCAAAATTAGGGAAAGCAAAATATGAGACATTGTAATTAGACTACAACCGGACACACTCAAGGCAACCTTCGAGGACGCAAAAAAAGCGGACCCTCTTAAGAGAGAATCCGCTTTGATAAAGTTAAATGTGTCTAATTTCCAAACACGGTCTTTGGAGGAACTTCGACAAGATCATTTTTGTAGACCTTCACTCCCTTGTGCTTGGGCAGCTTAAGGTTGTAAGTATAGACCTGCCCGTTACGATAGAGCTTTACTCGGTTAGTGGCTCCAAATGGAGTCTCACCACCAGCTGCCTGAACTGCCGAGTAAAGAGTCATACCCTCACTCCATGGCTTCTGTCCAGCCGAGCGAACTGCCCCACCCACCGTGATCATCATAGTATCGGTGATGATACCACCTTCCGAACCAATCACCTGAAAGACAGGGCTACTGTAGATCTGAGCCGCCTTGTATTTTCCCGCAATCGCTTTTCCAAGATCTGTAGTGCTGAGCCCGGAGGCCTTAATCGATCCAATTTTCCACATCGTAATGTAACCGGATTCGGAAACGGGATACGTGCTGTTGATCCGCGCCTGCTCAGAAACGGGAACACCCGTAATGGTAATATTAAGCTTTTGCTTCGGTCGAACCTGTCCAGTGGCAGACACCAAAGTCAGCGCGCTAAGAATTAATGTAAGGATTGTTTTCATTGTCTTTTTTCGGGGATTTGGAGAAATTCTCCAGTTTGGTTTGGGTTGTTGATAGGGTTAATACAGATCGTCAGATTTTTCATTCTTCTTCACTCCAGCCTTGTCCGACTGATGAGCCGTCATTTGCTGGGGAGCAGGATTATCCTCCATCGTGCTAGGAGCGTAATAGGTGTAGTAGCTGGTGTAATACTGATACTGGCTGTCACTCCGGACGTCCACGTTGTTAAGAACCACACCAATCACCTGTCCACCGACATTTTCGACAGCCTGTTTCACGCGCATCAGCATGTTGCGTGGAAGTTTCCGGTGCTGGACGACCACCATGGTAAGATCGACCTCACTCGCAAGAACAGCCGCATCGCTCACACCGAGAATCGGAGGAGAGTCAACCAGAACCAGGTCAAAGCGCTGCTTCACGTCCTGAAGAAGCTCGGACATACGGCGAGAGTTCAAAATACCAGCGGCATCAGCAGGAAGAATTCCTGATGGGAGGAAGTAGAGATTATCAACCGGAGTCTGGAGAATCACATCCTCAAGAGCCAAGTCAGTCGTCAGATAGTTGGTCAGACCCACCGAATTATTAATATCGAAGAAGGTGTGCAAACGTGGACGGCGAAGGTCGGCGTCGATCATAAGCGTGGTGTAACCACCTTGAGCACAAACGTAAGCTAGGTTGACCAAGGTCGTAGACTTACCCTCACCAGCACCACCAGAAACCACCGTAATGGAGTTATCTTCAGGATTCTTACGATTGAATTCAATATTGGTTCGCAAAATTCGGTAAGCCTCCGCATCCGGGCTCATGCCGCTCTGCTTGTGGAGGACTCCAACATCCTTAGGAATCACCGCGAGAACAGGCACCTGGAGGTAGCGCTCGACATCCTCCAGGCTCTTCACTGATGTGTCGAGGTGCTCAAGAAGGAAGGCAATTCCAATTCCGAAGATCAGGCCAACGCCAGCTCCTAGGATTAAGTTGAGAGTAATATTCGGGAAAACCGCACTTTTGGCACGCTTCGGCTTCTCGTGAAGAGTAATGGGATCTCGGGGCATCTTCAGAAGGACCCGCGCTTCCTGTTGCTTGATCTTCATTTCACGAAGCATCGCCCGTGATTGCTCATAGGTTTCCTTGGCCTGAGTGTATGAGTGCTGCTTGAGAGAAAGATCCACCGTATCGTTCTGGCGATCACCAACCATCTCCTCCATCCGTTCAACCTGACGATTTATCAGTTCAAGCTTGGTTCTTAAGACAGCTTTCAGTGATACCGCCTCTTTTCGGGAATACTCCATCGCACCTTGGGCGCGTTCCTCAATTGCGGTAATATCGGGATGGTTTGCACCAAGCCCTTGCGCGATCATCGTCCGCCTTTGCTCAACTGCCTCACGATATTGGGTGAAATAGTAAGTCACTTGGTTCTCAGGAAGATCTAGCCCGGCCGCATATTCAACCAACTCTTGGTTGTCCATACCAACAAGTTCCTTAATTTGGATCTCGATCTGGTCTCGCTGAGTCTGGAAATCCGCCAGTTTATGTCTAGCACTCCGGAACATATCCTGCTCAGTCGTCCCCATAGGATTTGAATTATTTCCATCAAAATACGGAATTCCATATTGCTGGATTAAAACCGTAAGATCCTTCCGGTAATCTTGAACCATATCACTCTGTGCGATTAACTCCTCATCCAGTGCATCCAAGGCGCTTTGCGCCCGGTTTACCTCTCTCTGTTTACGCAGCTGCATGTATGCTTCGGATACCGAGTCTGCAATTTCTTTAGCATCATCAGGCTTTGCATGCCTGACTGTAATCTGAATAAAATCAGTGCCTCGCATAGGCATTGCCTGCACGACATTCTTCAATACGGTAATGACCTCGTCCATTTCCATGCCCCATCGAGTTTGGAGGTTAATTTTCTCCGCTGCCATTTTTAGAGTCTCAGCCGCAACAATCATCTGGAACTCGTTCTCCATGTAGTTCCTAGTCATCTGGGCTCCTGGATTTACACCACCTGAATTCCCAATCGGGTTAATGGCAATCAACGAAGGGTGAACCTGAACGACCGATATACTCTCAAACTTTCGAGGCATGACAGAGGTAATCACCGCCGCCGTCATAAAGACGAGGAGGAAAGTGAGAAGGATAACGCCATAGCGGTTCTTAATAACCTGCCAGTAGTCGATTGAGTTGGTTGTTTCGTTGCCGAAGTTGCTGCTGTCTTGCATCGTTAATAGGGGGTGGTGTAATGGTTGAACTTTGTGGACGTTTTCTATAGACAAGAATCAGCCCTCGCAATGAAAAGACACCGCGAAGGCTGGTTTTGTTCAGATTTTTTTCTTTAAATCTTAGAAGGACGTTGAAACGCCAAGACTGTAGCGGTTACGATCGTAGTCGCGGCCAGCGTCTGAGCTGAGATCTTCAAAGTTATAACGACCGCTCAAGACAAGGCTGTCCGTAAGATTCAAATTGAACCCAACGTACGCGTTGAGGAGGTCCTCATCAACAGAACTTGCACCGGCAAACCCAGGAAGGATGTCTTCATAAGTAAGCATTGCATAATTGACTCCGGAAGTAAGACCAAGAGTTTGAGAGACTTGGTAATCTGCGGTGAGGCCGATGCGGAGAGTATCAGTACCACTGTAGATCGCAAACGGGCTACCTGCGATTGAGCCATTACGAAGCGAGCGAGCGTAGTCCTCTACTCCATAACGCGCATAGGCACTCACTCTGAACTGCTCGTTGACCTGCGTCCGGAGAGAAGCCTCTAGATATGGACTGCTGCTGCTATCACCACCATCGACATCGCGTAACTGAACACCAGCACGGATAACGGCGGTGGTCTGCGGGCTGAAACGGTGCTCCAAGCCAGCTAGGAAAAACTGGTTCTTGGTATCCGTTACTCGCCCATCACCATCGGTTTCAGAATAGCGGTAAGTAAGAGTAGCGACACTACGTTCATTCAACTGATAACGGAAATCGTTATAGAGAGTCCATGTAAACCGGTCTCCGCCAGAGACATCGTCATAAGTCAACCCTTGAACGCGGAGCCCAGTGTAAGTTGCGAGACGCTCGCTCCAACGGTAACCTACGGCGTTGTCGCTAGACCAGCTTAGGTAGTTTCCGATCTGACGCTGAGACTGAAAACCAGTCGAATAGTCTGGTTCCAACTCGTAAGAGAGACGGTTGCGGCTGACGAAGCGAAGGCGCTCACTTACACGGTGTGTCCAGTTGAGGTAAACCGAAGCAGTGAAGCTCGTATCGTCAACATCAGTTCCAAGAACATCGAGATTATCGAAGTAGTGGATCATACCAACCTGAGCACCGAAGCTCAAAGTGGTTTGAGGAGTGTTTGTAAGGAAGGTAACACCGACATACCCCTGAGCATAAGCAGACGAATCGTCATTCCCAAGAAGAGGGGTCGGATTGTCGTCATACCCTAAATTGACGCCCGCAGTCCAAGTTAATGGAAGCGATTCGGTCTCAGTATCGTCAGGAGCAAGGTCGAAGAGTGACTGCGCGCAAAGCGAGCCCGCGAGAGTCATTCCCAGAACACCGACCACCGTAAATTGTTTTTTCATAAAATATTAAAGAGTTTTAATTTAAAAATTTCTTTATCTGAAACCTAGAGGACGGTCGATCCGGGATCTACCTCAAGAGGAGGAAAGAAAAAATCGGGCTGCCAGCGATCGTCTTTCTTGATGGGGTCATCAAGACTTTCGAACGGGTAGTCGAGAGGGTTAGGTCCGTCTATTTCCTCAGCAGGAGCAGCCACCTCAGAGTCCTTGCTGTTGTCGAGACCTCCTTTTTCGGAGTATCCTTCGCCACCAGCGGCGTCATACTTTTCAAGGATAGCTTGAACATTGGAGTCAGCATCGGGAGCAGTAGCAATAGCGCACTGTGCAATGATGCGGATCTGGGAAGGAGCCTCAAGAATCGCGGCATTCACGATCTTAGCGACTTGCTTCTTGTCAGCGTCGGAGGCGATGATAGCAGCTTTGACGATCTCGCAGGCGCAAGACTCGTTAGCGGCGATATGAGCAGCGACGATCTCAAGAACTTTACTTGAGTCAGCGGCAACTGCGACTTTCACAGCATTACTCAACTTGACGCAGTCAGCCACATCGGCAGATGCGAGTGGTGCAGCAGCAAGAAGAAGTGCCGTAAGTGCGAATTTCAGCGTATTTTTCATGGGTTATTAGAACTATGTTTAGAGTGAACCTCTTTAAAAATTGGTTCATATGGAGCGGGTAGAGGGAATCGAACCCTCATAGTCAGCTTGGAAGGCTGGAGCTTTACCATTAAGCTATACCCGCGTCACTGAGGAGAAAATTACCCATCCAGACTGAGGACCGCAAGGTTTTTCTTCACCTTGATCAGTTAAATTAAGGCCTTCCTTCCCTCTTGCCCCGTAGAACAGGGTGTTTTTCGAGTAAAAAATTGGGTTCACATTCTAAAATCTTAAATAATTCGCCCTTCTTATAAACCAGTCGGATGATCAACAAAGTAATTCTCCAGCCCAAATCGCTCGGCCAACAACTCACCAAGCACCCGCACCCCAAAGGTCTCCGTCGCGTAGTGTCCCGCATATAGAACATTCAATTCCAACTCCTCCGCCAATGAAAAACTCCAGTGCGGCCCCTCCCCAGTCACAAAAGTATCCACTCCCTCCCGTGCCATCGCCTCCACTTCGCTCCCCGCCCCTCCGGTGATCACACCCACCTTTCCCGCAAGGCTTGCTTCATCTCCCCTCAACATCACGGGCCCCATAACAGCTTGGGACACCAAGTCCCGTAGCGCACCCAAAGTCCCATCAAATAAGCCTCTCCTCCCCAACTGAATTCCCTTCCAATCAAAAAATACCTCCCCATCACCCAGCCCAACTTCACGACAAAGACAAACATTGTTCCCATATTCCGGATGGATATCGAGAGGGATATGGGAACTATAGATCGCAAGGCCCGCATCGATCGCCAACTTAAACTTGTCATAACCCGCCCCCGTCAACGGCCTCACGCCCTGCCAAAAGAGCCCATGGTGCACCAGCAAGAGGTCCGCCCCTTGCGCTACCGCATCCCGAATCACCGGCAAGCTCGCATCCACCGCACAAGCGACCTTCTTCACCTCTCCGCCGTTTTGAAGTTGCAGGCCATTGTGAGCCCCCGGGTAATCAGGAATCTCCGACGTCCTGAGCTCCTTCTCCAAAAATTCAATCACTTCCTTTAAGTCCGCCATGCCGCAATCAAATCCCCCGGCCCACTTCAGGCAACACAAAACCCCGTCAACTCCTCCGGCATCTCACAATCCACCCTCACCGCTTCCCCCTCCCATTCAAACTCCATCCACCTCGCATGCAGCGCCTGCCGATCCAAAATCAACCTCTCCCGCAACCCACTTGTCCAACCATCCTTCAAAAAATCCAAGTAAGCCCGCTCATCTCCTCCATAAATTTTATCACCCACCATCGGAAAACCAGCCCACGCCAAATGCACCCGAATCTGATGCGTCCTCCCAGTCTTCGGCTCACACCCACTCAAAGCAAACTTCCCCTCCTCCCTCTCAAATCTCTCCTTAACTTCGAAACACGTCGCGCATTCCTTTCCCCCTTCATTCACTCCTTGCCGCACCCACACCTCGCTCTCCTCAAATTCCCCCCTCCGCCGCAGCCTCGCCTCCACCGTTAAATCATCCCATTCCGGCCACCCACGCACAATCGCCTCATACCCTTTCCTAATTTCCCGCCGCTCCATCATCCTCCCCAACCTCCGCGCCACCCCGCTCGACTTCGCCACCAGCACACATCCACTCGTCTCCCGATCCAAGCGATTCACAAAAAAGAATTCCACCCCCGCCATTGCCCTCTTTAAGACCCCCAACAAAGTCACCTCATCAAACTTCCCCGTCGGATGCATAATCAACGGCGCTGGCTTCCCCACCACCAACCAATCATCATTCTCCCGTAGAACCTCAAAATCCTCCCTCGCTGGTATCCGCAAACTCACTCTCTCTATAAATCCCTTTTCAAAACTCCCCTCCAGTCTAAAACCCGCCCATGTCCCACATGGAGCACACACTGGCATCCGAAGCCACCCTCGAAGGAACCTCCCTCCACACCGGGGAAAAAGTCACTCTCACTCTCAAACCAGCCCCCGAAGGCTACGGCTTCAAATTCCGCCGCGTCGATCTTCCCGACAAGCCCTTCATCGACGCCTGCGTCTCCAAAGTCCAGACCGTCGAACGCGCCACCACCCTCGCCGAAGGCTCCGTCCGCGTCCACACCGTCGAACACGTCCTCTCCGCCCTCGTCGGCCTCGGTGTTGACAATGCCCTCGTCGAAATGGACGCCAACGAGCCCCCCATCGGTGACGGCTCCTCCCGCCCCTACGTCGAACTCATCAAAAAAGCCGGCCTCGAAGAACAAACCGTCCCTCGTAAAGTCTGGGAAATCCGCGAGCCCATCCACCTCGAAACCGGCGACGGCTCCCTCATCACCATCGTCCCATCAAAGGAATTCCGCGTCTCCGTCACCAACGTCGGAAAAGACGGCCGCTTCGTGCAATACTTCTCCACCGTTGTAAACGCCGAGACCTACGAGCAGGAAATCGCCCCCGCTCGCACCTTCACCTTCTACGAGGACATCAAGCCCCTCCTCGACAAAGGCCTCATTAAAGGCGGATCACTCGAAAATGCCGTCGTCGTCCGCGGCGAGGAAATCATGTCAAAGGAGCCCATGCGCTTCGACAACGAGTTCGCCCGCCACAAAGCGCTCGACCTCATCGGCGACCTCATGCTCTCCGGTCGTAAGTTCAACGGCCACGTCATCGCCGTCAAACCCGGCCACGGTCCCAACACCGAAGCCGCCAAAGCCCTCAAGAAAAACTACGCCGCGATGCGCGCCATGGTCCCACCCATCGAACTCCCCCAAGCCGAGGCCGTTCTCGACATCAAGGAGATCCTCAAAATCCTCCCCCATCGCTACCCCTTCCTCCTCATCGACCGCGTCACCGGCTTCTCTTCTGAAATGAAGTGCACCGCCATCAAGAACCTCACCATGAATGAGGAATTCTTCCAAGGCCACTTCCCCGGACACCCCGTCATGCCCGGCGTCCTCCAACTCGAGGCCATGGCCCAAACCGCCTCCATCCTCATCATGCGCATGCCCGACAACGTCGGGAAAATCGGCTACTTCCTCTCCGCCGACAAAGTCAAATTCCGCAAACCCGTCGTCCCCGGCGACACCCTCTTCATCGACGCCGAGATCCTCTCCTTCCGCCGCACCATCGGCACCGCCGTGGCCTCCTGCACCGTCAACGGCCAAGTCGTCTCCAGCGCCGAACTCAAATTCGCGATCGTCGACGCCTAGTAGAGAGCCTCCCCCCTTTGCTCTCAGGATAATTCTCACTTATCCTGCAGACAGGTCATATCTGCGGCTCGCTCAAATTTGCCTTTTCTTAATAGGCGCCCTTTCAGCCCGCCCCATCACCATCAGTGAGAGCAATTACGATCGCCGTGAATTTGTAGAATTCTATAACCACACCGAAACCGCCATTGACCTCAGCCTCTACACCATCCAGGCCAGACTTATCAGCGTCGAAGACGAAAAAACCTTCGTCCTCGAAACCAGCGCCTCAGAAAAACCATCCGCGGCACCGGAGACAAGCTGCCCCTCATCGAGGCCAAAAAACCCGCCGGCCTCAACTAGGCCCCGTTAAAACAGCTCCCCCAAAAGGCTGTCCACCCCCGTGGCCAACAGCCTTTTTCACGCCCCTATTGCTCTTTTCCCCACACCTTTTGTCGAAAGATTTACACTGGCACGCCAAATGTTAGTTCTTGTTCAGTGAAACCCATCGATCTCTCCCACATCGGCCTCGAATCAAAGACCATCGTCCGCAATCCCGCCGCCTCGCGGCTTTACATGGATGCCATCCGCTACGAGCCGGATACTTCACTCTCTGCCTTCGGCGCCCTCATCGCATACTCCGGCGAAAAAACCGGCCGCTCCCCCGGCGACAAACGCATCACCGAAAATGCTGCCTCCAAAGACCACGTCTGGTGGGGCGACATCAACATACCCATCAACGAGCACACCTTTGAAATCAACCGCGAACGCGCCAAAGACTACCTCAACACCCGCGAGCAACTCTACGTTATCGATGCCTACGCCGGCTGGGATCCCGAAAACCGCATTAAGATCCGCGTCATCTGCACCCGCCCCTACCACGCCCTTTTCATGCAGATCATGCTCATCAATCCTTCCAAGGAGGAATTGGCCGACTTCGGCGAGCCTGACTTCACCATCTACAACGCCGGGCAATTCCCCGCCAACCGTCTCACCCAGGGCATGACTTCCAAGACCTCCATCGATGTCTGCTTCGAGGAAAAGGAAATGGTCATCCTTGGCACCGAATACGCCGGTGAGATGAAAAAAGGCATCTTCACCCTCATGCACTACCTCATGCCCATGAAGGGCCACCTCTCCATGCACTGCTCTGCCACCGCATGTCCCAAGACGAACCGCTCCGCCATCCTCTTTGGCCTCTCCGGCACCGGAAAAACGACCCTCTCCGCCGACCCCACCCGCATGCTCATCGGAGACGACGAACACGTCTGGACCGACACCGGCGTCTTCAATATCGAGGGCGGCTGCTACGCCAAAGCCATCGACCTCTCCAAAGAAACCGAGCCCGATATCTACAACGCCCTCCACTACGGTGCGGTCCTCGAAAACGTCGTCCACGATGAAGACTACAACGTCGATTTTCACGATACCTCTCTCACCCAAAACACCCGCGGTGCCTACCCCATCGAGTTCATCGACAACGCGCAAATCCCTTGCATTGCCGGCCATCCCACCGACATCATCTTCCTCACCTGCGATGCCTTCGGCGTCCTCCCACCCGTCTCAAAACTCAGCGAGGAACAAGCGATGTACCACTTCATCTCCGGCTACACCGCCAAGGTCGCCGGCACCGAAATGGGAGTTACCGAGCCCACCGCCACCTTCTCCGCCTGCTTTGGAGCCCCCTTCCTCGTCCTCCATCCCTCCCGCTACGCCGAGCTCCTCGCCAAGAAAATGAAGGACCACAAGGTCAACGTCTGGCTCGTCAACACCGGCTGGATCAAAGGCGGATACGGAGTCGGCGAACGCATCAAACTCAAATATTCCCGCTCCATCATCGAAGCCATTTACAACGGCAAACTCGCCGAAGCTCCGACCGAAACCGATCCTATCTTTGGATTCCAAACCATCACCGAGGCCCCTGACGTCCCCTCAGACATCCTCGTCCCCCGCAACAGCTGGGCCGACCAGAAGTCCTTCGACCAATCAGCCCGCTCGCTCGCGAACCTCTTCCTAGAGAACTTCAAAAAATACCAAGACGGAGCCGAGGAAAACGTCATAAGCGGCGGCCCCCTCTCCCCATCCCCTCGCGGAGAAAAATAAAATTCCCCATCGGACCAAATGGCCTCGCTTTGGACGGCTTGTAATGGTATCTAGAAAAAAAACTTCGTATGCATAAACTCACACTTCTCGCTACCTTCGCCACTTCAGCAATGGCTCCAGGCTTCGTCGTCTCCTTGGACTACTCCCTCGACTCGAACAGCTTTTTCTCAAACCCCACGGCCATGGCTGCCGTCGATCAAGCAGCCGCTGATATCAGCGCAGCCATCACAAGCTCCCTCACCGCCGTCACCCAGGAAACGGTCGATGTTGGCAGCGGAGGAGACCGGGTCATTATCACCGGAAGCAACCGGTATCAAAATCCCTCCACTGGAGCGGCCCTAACCCGGAATTATGACACCGATCCGGTTGCCGCTGACACCTTCGTCATCTACGTGGGATCACGGGCCCTCGGAGGATCTACCCTTGGGCAAGGTGGGTTTTCTTCTAACGTCGGCACATCCTTTTTCAGCGGACTTACCCAACCGACTCTCGATTCCGCCATGGCTTCCTACAATACAACTTACGGCAGGGGGGGGGGACCTACGATGTCCAGTTTCAACATCACTCCAAATGGCCTAAGCACCACTGTGAGTAATGGCCCCACTCTCGGCGAACTCTGGTTCGATCACGATACCGACAATGATAATGACATTGATACCGCCATGGAACTAGGCGTCGCATGGCACTTCGACCATAACTCTTCGGTGGCTTCTGGAAAATCCGACCTCTACTCGGTCGCCCTTCACGAAATCCTCCATGCAATCGGTTATGGAACTTCAGTCTCTTGGGATAGCGTGATTAGCGGAACGAACTACCTCGGAGCCGAAGGAATCGCTGCCAACGGAGGTTCGGGAGCCAACTTGGTCGATGGCGGAGGCGGACACCTCGCCTCCGGAACAATGAGCACCAGGATCAACGATGGCAGCACCCAAGAGGCCGTCATGGACCCCAATATTACCGTCGGCACCCGGAAATCCCTGACCCAGATAGACCTCGCCGTCCTTCGTGATATCGGCTACACCACCATCCCCGAGCCCTCCGCAGCCCTTCTTGCCAGCCTCGGCCTCTTGCTCATCAGGCGCCATCGTCGCTAGAGCTGTCAGATTAATCTTCCTCAAAAATTACGAGTTAGATCGAATCGGAAAGGCCAATTTTCCAGATTGGATAGGTCCAATCGAATGCTAGCGTCAGCCGCATGAAGGAGGATGTTCCAGATGATCAAACTCGCGGGCGTCTGCGGGCAGAAGACCGCAGAGGGCAAATCACAAATCAATTCCCGGAGCCTCAAGAGCTAGAGCACACCCCGGAGGACACCGAAGAAAGTTGGGAACACGTTCAAGGGGGGCATCGTGGACGCCGCGTGATGGGTGCCATTGCGGCCATCGTTTTCATATTCGCCGCAGGATTTTTCGCTTTCTCTCTTCTCCGTGACGACAAAGACAAGCCCACAAGCCATCAGGACGGTAACAAAGCCGACCTTCCAAAATCCTTTCTCGAAACGGCCTCCGAAGCTGAGATCAACCAAGCCATTGCCGACTGTGTCGCAGGCTTCATGAACGCCTCCTCCCACCAAGAGCGCTGCCGTTTTCTGATCGGTGGCGACACATTGGAACCCACTCTGAGCCTTTTCTACGCCCGCCCGGGAATCGATCCCCCTCAATCCTTCGGGAAGATCCATACCAAAAAACAAGGCGCCTTTTCAGGAGTGCCCATGTATGCCGTCTTTGCCACCCAAGCAGACCGCAATATTGGCTCGTTTCTCAACCTCCTCCCCACCCAATCAGGAATGGCCATCGACTGGGAATCCTCCGTAGGATTCGGGAACCTTTCTTGGGAGGGTTTTTCAGAATCCAAGCCCTCCACCCCGACCCCCATGAGGGTTTACCTCGAAATAATCCCCTTCGATGCTGAAAAGCCAGACATTGACTTGCGAGCCTACTGCAAAATCTCAGTCCGGGGAAGCAGCCAGAAACAGATTGCCTCCTTTGTTCGTGACAGTGAAGTCGCCACACAACTCACCATGATTGCGCCCCCCGGAGCGATTCAACCCGTCTGCCTAAAACTAAAATGGATCAATAATGGGGCTTCCGTGGAGATCGCCGAAATCGTCCACAATTACTGGATCGACACCCAACGATACCAGTATTTCTTTCAGTCTCAATCGGCCCCATCATCCCAATAGAAACCAACTTTCGACTCAGTCACGATGAGCGATCTTCCGATTAAGATGACTTAGTGTTTGCTAAATCTCCCTAAGATATTGAAAATCAAAATTCCTCTATCTTGTCTTACACTCATGCAACGAAACTCACTTCATAGCCTATGCGCCTTGGTCGCCTTGGTCGTTCCGGCTCAATTCGCGAGCGGATCAGGCACCATGATCGGCGACTTTTCTTTTCCCGAAAATCTCCAGATTGAACCACCAGCTTCGTTGCTACGAATTGATGACAACGGCAATATTCGCTCGGAAATCAACCTGCCCCAAAATCTCAAAGTCGATCAAGCCCCCCAATTGAATGCCCCGACTTCAAACGTGGTCGGCTTTACCATCAACGTCGATTTTACGGGGACCCCGGCTCAGGAAGTACTCTTCACCAATGCTGCCAATGCTTGGATGAGCCGCATCACCGGGTATCGTGGAGTCATGTCCGTTTCATCCATCACCATTACAGCTGTCATCGCCCCGATTGATGGCCCTGGCGGCACCCTAGGTTCAGCCAGCCCGATAGGTGTCAGTATTCAGGATGAAGACGGCCTTCCCGGCGGCAACGAATTTGTTCTTACCACCACAGGGGACATGACCTTTGACTCCGATGACGCAGGCGCTCTCACGGCCTCCGTGATCGAACACGAAATGGGACATGTTCTCGGAATTGGCTCCCTTTGGAGTGCTGCGAACGTTGGCTTGGCAGGTCCTGGGCGGCAGGAGCTATACACCACGGGTTCCGGCGAGTTCACAGGTGCTAACGCGACCGCAGCGTGGCAGGCAGAGTTCGGTCAACTCGACGCTTTCGTGCCAGTCGAACTGAGCGGCGGAGCTGGAACGGCCAACGCCCACTGGAATGAAAACGTGAATGGTGCTGGTTCCACCGGCATCACGCAGGCTGGCACCGGCAACGATATGCGCAACGAACTCATGACAGGTTGGCTCAATGACCCCACTTTCGTGAGTAACATGACTTTGGCATCCCTCAACGATATCGGTTACACCACGACCGCAATTCTTGTCCCCGAGCCCACCAGCGCTCTCTTCGCGGGTCTTGGACTCCTTCTCCTCGGTGGACGACGCCGTCGCTAGACCCCAGCAAATTTCCCCAAAAGCCGCTTCAGGAGTATGTTAACCTCTCCCCCATGAGAACGACCCTCGCCCTGATCTTCGCATTCCTTGCGCCTTTGTTCGCAGCAGAGTCTCCCGCCAGGCTCACTTCCACCTTGGAAAAATCCTTCACCAAACGCTCCGCCGATTTCCCCAAGGTCGATGGCGGAGCCCTTGATGGTGACGACCGCACCGCTCCCCTTCTCCACCTCCGCTACCTTCTCGAAATGGAGGCCATCGTCCGTGAATTCCTCAACGACGCAACAGAGCTCAAACAACAAGTAGAGCACGAGGACTTCAGCGGCTCTGAAAAGAAACGCATCATCAAAATGCGCGCCGAAGCCGCCCAACACCGCACTTCCTCCCTCGTCGCCGCCGACTTTAAAGAACCCCGCTCCAGCCCCGTCGTGAAACTTCACAAAGCCTACGCACGGAATGCCAAAAGGAGCCTCAGCGAGATCTCTAGAAACCGTAAATCCCTCAATCGCGAACTCGACCGTAACCGACCCGATGAACGCCGCGTGGAAAAACTCGAAAAGCAAATCGATGAGGCCGAACAAGTTCTCTCAAAAATCCAAGTCGCCTTCTTTGGAAATCTCCCCCGCAAAGGCTTCGAAGCACCCCTCCCCGAGGGTGAAGATAGCCACGTCGCCGCCCTCCTCACCAAAGTCATCACCGCCCGTGACAAACTCCTTATTACTCTCCGCCTCGACCCAAAACTGGCCAAAGCCAAAGATCGCGATGTCAAAAAAGGAGAGGTCGGCGGCATCCATGTCCGCAGCAGCAACCTCGGCATCATACTTGACAACTCCAGCAGCATGCAGCCCCACATCCCCGCCCTGCGAACAGAAATCGATGGCGCTTTCCCCGGCTCCCGTTACCGCGAGGTCTATGGCTGCGCCCTCACCTGGCAGGCGGGCCCCACCAAACTCAGAAAACGCGACCTCGTCATGCTCGCCATGGAGGATCTCATCATCGTCAAAAAAGCCGACGCCCTCTACTGGTTCAGCGATCTCCACGATGTTCAAAGCGAGCCCGCTCTCATCCGCCCCGATTTCCGTGAAAAGAGTCCCCCCCCCCAGCGAGGCCTCCTTCAGGGCCTCGCTGGGGGGCGTATCCGCGCCCGGACAAACTCCACCAACCAAACCCCAAGCCGTGATTCCACGCACCCACTGCTTCTGTAAAATCTTCACCCCTCGATGTTTCATACACCTCTTGTAAATTCAGACCGCTTTCCGCGAAAGACCAAGAGTCCGCTAGCCAAAACCAGCACCAAGCTAGTCGAAGGCTCCGGGACATTGTCGTAGCCCACGATCTCAAAGCCATTGATGGCTGCCGAACTTGTCCTCGGAGCGGGAAGCGCCATCAGAGTGAAAACGGAGGAGGTTAGGCCACTGTATTTCACGTAATTCCCATCCGACGAAACCTGGCTATCCAAATAGCCCGGCGCACCCGCTCCATACCCTGCCGAGTGCTCCTCATGCTCCAGCGTGGACATGGGATCGGGCGACCCGATGAAAGTCAAAAGACTGAACCCCGATGGTGTCACTCCCCGATCACTATAAACGTAGAGATCGTAAAAGTCCCATCCTGGTATTTGTCAGGCCATCTGTCCCGCCTGTCGCGCCAAATGCCGGAAGCCAATTCGTCGTAGGGATGACCCCCGCGATATCCGTCGAGGATAAGGTATCCGGCTGCATCGTCCCATGAAAGTCGACCGAGAAGGTGGAAACGAGGGACGCGGAGCAAATGGTCGGAGCAAGAAGAGAGAGAAGCAGAGATCCTTTTCGTCGCTCCTAGTTTGAGGGATTCCTCCTCCTCTCAACGAGCGAAAAAGCCCCCTTTTGATTCAGGGCGATCAAGTCGCGTTTAAGGCTGCTGTGAAATTTGAATGCGGTAGAACCGCCATTCCGATAAAGCCGCTGCCGGGGAGGTCGATTGATACTTCAAGGTCGCGGTGCCATCTCCATTGTTACTTGTCGAAAGATGCACGAGGTCGGTGGCATCGCCCCAGGCGGAGAGATCATCGCTCGCCTGGACAAGGTGCTGGATTCCTACTGCCGCAAGGTCCAACTGAAAGGCGATCACCAGGTGGTCATCGGCTCCGACTGCTTCTGTTAAAAGTTGAAGATTTGGGAGAGAGGCATTGTCGCTGTCATTCGTTCCGAAAGCATATTCCAATAAGGCATTGTATCCATCGCCATCCAGATCGTCAGTTGGATTGCCGAGGAAAGGCTGTGAATCATCGCCACCCGGGGAACCATTAAGATCCACGCTGGATCTCCAGCTTAGAGGATCTGCGTGATTAGGATTGGAGGATGGATCACTGAGGACAAGGGAGAATCCCGAACCATCTCCAGCAGAGACCGGCCAAGGCATGATGTCATCATAGATAAAGTCCCGAATCACCATGCTTCCGGCATCCATCAAGGTGACTTGCTCGCCTTCGTTTTTCAATGAACCGGAATACTCGCCCGCGACAGTCAGGCCGGGGTGACGGAAGTTGAAGGCCGCTAGATTGTTTACCAAAAGAACGCGTCCTCCGGATGGCAGGACTCTCGCGTTGGCTGGCAGGTTGTTGTCGAAACCTGCAAAAGTGATCCCGTTAGTGAAGGAGATTCCTTCAAGCGAGATCGAATTGACCGGATCAATATTGAGAAGCTCGAGATACTCAAAGTCACCCCGACTGAGGAAGCCCGCAGCCTCTTCTTCGGGCGTGGGTGCGGCGGGGCGATAGTGGATCTCAGAAATGACGAGGTTGTCGATCGCCGCAGGAACGGTGTTCACGACAAAATTGGCTCGACTCAAAGGACTCCATTTCGAGCCGTCGTAGACCCGGGCACGAACATCGACCGAAGTTTGAAGATCAATGTTGGACGAGTAAATTTGAGCAGAAGGGGCGATCGTATTGATGGCACCTTGGCTGGCCTCCAGAATGCAGGCCCACAAGGCGTCACTACTTCCTTGGCCACGATTGAGTCCGTGAATCGCCAGCATGTTTTCGCCCACTTGAAGTTGGTTCGTTCCTCCAGTCACAGGGAAGTTGGTGTAGTTGATCGCAGCGCTGTCATCCTGATTGCCATCGGCACCGGAGTTGTAAGTGAGCGTCGCTGGAGCATTGGCTTCCCTCACGATTTCCGTGCCATTAAGGTAGGCCACAAAGCTGTCATCGTAGCGCATTTTCAGGGTGAGTGCTTCCAAGTCATCGAGTTCAGCCTGTGATGAGATGGTGAACGGGATGCGGATGTAGCAGGTGGCATTTTGCGAAAACATCGCGGCTTCAACATCCAGATTAAAGTAGGGATCATAGAGATTGTCGGAGCTCCGTTCATAGCCAACTCCCTGGGTTCCGCTTGTCCAGTTGGCAATGTTAGGCGGATTGGCTGGACTGGTCCATTGAGTGACCGTGAGAGTGCTGCCACCATTCGTGGTGGATGGCACAATCACCTCGCAAGGGGCATCCGCTCCAATCAGGGTAACAGAAGGGTTTGGTCCCAGCCGCGGATCGCTTCCATCAAGGGTGTAGTAAATTTGAGCTCCTCCCCAACCGTTGGATTCGGTCATGCTAAGATCAAAGCCCGCATTGACCTCCCCTCCATATTGATTGAAGGCCGGAGGTTGAGCCAAACCACTGGTTCCTCGCGATTGGGTTTCCATCCAAGTCAGACGTTGCGCGAGCCAATTCTTCATCCAATCAACTTCCGACTGGTGGGTCGTCCGCGATCCGGAGCCGGAAGCATTTGGCCAGACGTAGGTTCCGAGGATGTTCCATTCGTCGAAGTTCCGGGTGACGGCATTTGGGCTTCCGCTGTCGCCATCGAGCTCGGAATCATGACGATCAATCGCAGACATCATGCTCGGGGTGGAAAAGAGGCTCCGTCTGAGTTGCCAAAAACGATCCCAATATTCCAAATCAAATTCAGTGTCCTGGAACAAGCGCTGATACCAGTAGTAGTTTGGCGAATTGATCAGCGGGTAGTACCAACCGGTGGGACTTTCCCCTTCGAGGTAGTCGGCATTTCCGAGCCCAAGATTAAAATCCCATACCGGAAGGGCTCGGATTTTCCCTCCACGGGACTTCGAGTAGTAGGTGCTGATTCGGTAGCCATCGATGTCTTTGAAGGTTTCCGTGAAGAGGTGGGCGTCGACAAAGGTATCGGCCTCAATAAATGCCCGATACCCCGAACCAGGATCAGAGAAGGTCGGGCTGTGCAAAGCCTCTTCCATCTCGTCGACGTAGCCTTTCAGGTAGTTAAACTGAGCGGCGTTGGGAGTTTCCGGATAGTGCATGTCGAGAGGGATGTTCTCGGTCGCAGTGTTCCACGGACTGCTGTAGGGCCCCTTGTCCTTTTTGAAAATGTAGCCGCCGGTGATGAGGGCGGGATCGGTGACGAGGTCGCTGAGTTTTTCGACATCGACCCGCTCTTTGTCGCGTTTGATCTTCTCCATCATGACGTAAACGCCACGGTAGTCGCTCAGGGAAACGGTGCCTCCGTTGGAGTTGAAGAAGACCTCGACGTAGCGTGTTCTTACTCCGCCAAAATTCCCCCGAATAGCTCTCGCACTTTCATAAACGAGGGCATTTCTCATCAGGGTTTTATCGGAGTAGGGAGCGTAGAGAATCCAATCGGATTCGCTCGGCATTCCCAAAATGGAAACATCCTTATCCTCATCTTCATTGGTCCAGGTTTCCCAGGCGTATTGTTTCTTGGGGAATCCCGATGAAGATTGTCCGCGAACGTGCATGCCACCTCGGCCGGTGAAATCTGGGGCATCATTGATACTAGCCAAGCCGTTCTCTGAATCACGATCGATCACGACGGTGTAAACCGGTCGGAAAGGCCGTGGTGCGCTGGGGTTATTCGCGAGATCAATATTTACCCCGGCGGAGTCGACGATGATGATGGGTAAATTTGACGAAAAGCTCTGCACGTTGGAGCTTAACTCGATCAAAGTGCGGCTTTTGATTTCCCCTGAAAGTCGGCCTGCTTCGAAGACTCTGGCCCTGACTGTAGAGGTGGTGGAGATGTTAAATGCGGAAGAGTAAACCGATGAGCTTTCGTTTGGGACGGTTCCGTTGGTGGTGTATCGTACCACCGCGCCAGGCGATGTCGTCGGGAGAATGGCCAAGCTTGTTGATCCAGAGAAAACGCCACCTGTTTTGTCGAACTGCACATCCTCTGCGGGAGGTCCAGCCGCTTGCATTCCCGAGTTAATGGCATTGGGCGTGGGCCTTTCTAAAAAGCCAAGAGAGCGTGATTGTCCGAGTTCTCCATACGAAACGTCTTCGGCTTGTGCGGTGTAGTTGAACTCGGTCAACACGGTCGTTCCGTCCGGAGCGATGAGCGCGAGATAGCCTCCAATTTTTGGGAGGGAGAAGTTGGTGTGGAGTGGAGCACCCGTCGTCAGTCTGTCCTTACTGGAGGCGAAGATCGTCAGATACCCATAGGCATCCATCGTGACGGCTGGAATCCGCCACATCGTTTTCTGGGCAGGATCATTGCTAAGATAGTAGCCATCGAGATTTTGGCTGGTGGCCTTGCCATTGTAAATTTCCAGCCAGTCGGGCGTTTCGAGATCTTCGTCCTCAAATGAGTCCGCGTTGTCGGCGACAAATTCGTAGATCACCGGGCCGCCGGTAGTGATGGCCGTTGCAGTTGTGGTGGCGAAAGAGAGATCGTCGATGTAAGTGTTTTGCGTCGATCCGCCGGTGCGACCCGAGAAGGCGAAACGGTCACCTGCCGCAGGCACAAAGCCCGGGGTGGGAAGATTGGCCGCGAGAACGTCACCATCGTAGGTGACGTCGAAGCCGCTGCCATCCCAATGCAAAACGACAGGAACCCAATCGTTGGATGTCGATCCGTAATTGTGCAAGTTGTTGTCGATGCTCACTCCATCGGCGAAGACCTCTACGGACGGATTGTCACCCCCGTTATTGAAGGTGTCCCAAGCTATGACCAGTCCGTTATCCACCCCGAAACCCGCTTCGCCCCCGCCATTGCCGGATGCGATATCCCCGAAGGTCAATGAGGCTCCGTCGGCCAAGCTCCCTCCGCCACCAATGAACAAGTCAAAGCTAACGGTAAATGAATCGATCGCCTTGCCGGGGTCCAAATCAGGAAGCTTCATCGAAGAACCCGTACTCCCGGTCCCGCTGGCGGTCAGTCGAAGGTAAGGGTCGCCAGTAACCCGGATTTGAGCGGTTCCGTCGTTACTTGAGATCGCCGATCCATCCCCGAGAGCAGTTGTGCCGGTCGAGAAACCGGTAAAGGCCTGTGAGTAGTTTCCCGCAGCAAGAGGTGAAGTGGATAAAACCAGAGCGAGGAGCGGGAGTAATTTTTCGAAGGAACGTTTCATCGGAATTGTATTCAAACCGGCAGGACACCGCTTGTTTTGAGGTGCGGGTAAGGAGCTGATTTCATCAACACCGATTCCACCTATAAAAGCTGAACCTGTGCCAAGTAAGAGACACCCACCTAGACCGCCAGGGAAGAGTATACCATTTCCGGCATGATACGTAAAGGCGACACTCCTGCAATTAGGCTTGGCGGTGCCTCGGGTTCAGTTCTGGTGACCATGTTTGAGAGAAAGAGCCCTTTTGATTCTGACCAAATACGTGCTACTGATCAAATCTCATGAGTGCCCTCCCTCCAAAAAATCTCCTCTCGGGCGATGGCGAGGCTTTGAATCACGGAACCATCTTCGCGGGTGACGCAGATCAATTATTCGTGCGTTTGCAGGAAGAGATTCCGTGGCAGCACGATGTCGTAAAGATGTTCGGAAAGACGATCACGACCGCTCGTAAAGTCGCTTGGTATGGCGACAAAGAATTGGCTTACACCTATTCGGGCATGACCAAGGAACCGCTTGCTTGGACCGGCCTGCTTACGAAGCTCAAGGAGCAGGTGGAAAGCGAGACCCGTGAGACCTTCAATTCCTGCCTTCTCAACCTCTACCACGATGGCTCGGAGGGCATGTCTTGGCATCGCGACAATGAATCCTCAATTCGCAAACACTCCCCCATCGCCTGTCTCACTTTTGGGGCAGTCCGGAGATTCCATTTCAAGCACCTCGCGAGTAAGGAGCGAATCACCACAATGCTCGAACACGGCAGCCTCCTCGTCATGGCGGGTAAAATCCAAACACATTGGATGCACTGCCTCCCCAAGATGGTGGGAGTCAAAAACCCTCGGGTCAGCCTCACCTTTCGACAGATGGAGACGCTCGGAGATGAGGCTTGATTCTCACTCTCTATTTCGTCACCGGAACAGCGCGTAAGGCCACTTCGGCGAAGCCGGGGGAATTACCTCCCTGGCTCTTGGCGACGAGTTTCACGGTGGCCCTTTTTTAAAGCTTCCAATGCAAAGGCGGGGAGTTTGATGAGATGCGGCGTGTGAACCCTAGGAACGACTCCGAAAATAATTAAGACATCGCACTGAAGGAGGTCATAGCCGGGACTCCTTTGGCAGGATCAAATTCGACGCCATTGACGGTGATCTTTCCCCAAATCCCGGGGAGCGCGAGCTTCGTTAAGCGAGCCGGATCACCCGTGACCCACTCGCTTTCATTGAGTGGTGGGGAGAGTTTAGGAATGCCAATTCCTCTCTCTTGGTGACAGGTCAAAAATTCTCTCACGATTCATCTCGCGCCACCTTCCAAGATCAGTTCATCACTCTCATTCGCGAAAGTTGCCGCACAATTCATCCGTATCCCCTCCGAACAGGGAGCGCAAATCTCCGCGAAACTTCTCCCTCTTCCTCTGGTTTCACAATCACCTGAATTTCTTGAATGCGTTCCCTCTTCCTTCTCATCGCCCTCGCCAGCTTTGCTTCTGCCGATCTCCGCGAGGACCTCGAGCCATTCCTCGATCAGCATTGCTACGCTTGTCATGACGACATCGACGCCGAGGCCAACCTCAACCTCCTCGACCTTCCTTTCAACCCCGACAACGAGGCCAACCGCAAAATCTGGGAACGGGTCTTCGAGCGGGTCGAAGTGGGTGAAATGCCACCCAAAAAGAAAAAACGACCTGAAGCCAAAGACCTCCGTAACTTTCTCAAGACGATGGAGCCCTCACTCATCGAGGCCGACCACAAAGATCTTTTAAAATTAGGCCGCGTCAACGCACGACGTCTCACCACGCTGGAATATGAAAACTCTGTGCACGACCTCCTCGGTATCGACATCCCCCTCGCCGATGAACTGACCGCTGATGCCATAGAAGGCTTCACCACCAATGCTCACTCTCAGCAGATCTCCCACTTCCACCTCCATAACTACCTCCGTCTCGCCGATACCGCCCTCGCCGAGGCCTTCGAGCGCGCCCTCAAAGGCGACCAAAAATTCAAAAAGGAATATTCCGCCAAAGAAATCACAACCCATGGCGGCGGCAATAACCGGGGTCCCCAATTTTGGAAGGAAAAGGCCATCTCCTGGTATGCCCGCCTCCAGTTTTCAGGTCGCATCAACCGAACTCGCGTCCCTGCCGACGGCTGGTATCGTGTCACCATTCACAATCTCGATGCCGTGAACCCCGGCCCTGATGGATACACCTGGGGCACCCTCCAAACCGGCTCAGGGTCATCCAACGAGCCCCTCCTCTATCCCATGGGTATCGTCGAAGCCACCACCACGCCCGTGACTCATACCTTCGAAGGCTGGATGAAAGAGGGCCACTTGCTTGTCTTTAAACCAAACGAAGCCGGACTCAAAAACCTCCCCAGCAAAGGCGGAAATTTTAAATTTGGAGGCAGAGACTTTGAGAAGATGGGCCTCACCGGATTTCGCTTCGATAAAATCAACATCGAACGCATTTACCCCAACGCCTCCCGCTGGCTCGTCCGCGCCCTTCTTTTTGGCGACCTTGATCCCACCCTCATCTCCACCGGCGGCCCCGACCCCAGCGCCACCTCCAATAAGCTCATCCGACGCTTCGCCGCCCGCGCCTTTCGCCGCCCTGTCACCCCGCGCCAACTCGCGCCCTACCAAGAGCTCGCCGCCACTCAACGCGCCTCCGGGAAGACCTTCCCTCAAGCTCTTCGCGTGGCCTACCACGCCATCCTCTGCTCACCCCACTTCCTCACCTTCATCGAAAAACCCGGCCCACTCGATGACCACGCCATCGCCGCCCGGCTCAGTTTCCTCCTCTGGAAAACCCTCCCCGATGGCCCTCTCCGAAAGCTCGCCTCCACCGGCGAACTCAGCGAACCGAAAAACCTTTACGCCCAGATCTCCCGCCTCCTCGCCCACAAAAAATCCGAGCGCTTTATCAAGGACTTCACCGACCAATGGCTCGACCTTCGCGACATCGACGCCACCCAACCGGATCCAAAACGTTTCCGCAGCTTCGACCTCCCGCTACAACATTCCATGCTCCAGGAAACGCGCGCTTTCGTCACCGAATTGATCAAGAGCAACAAACCCATCACTCAGATTCTCAAATCCGATTTCGGCTTCCTCAACACCCGCCTCCGAGATCACTACGGGCTAAAAAACATCGAAGTCACCCCGGGAGCTGGCCTTCAAAAGGTCCCGCTCGAACCCATCCACCGCTCGGGCCTCCTCACCCAAGCCTCCATCCTAAAAGTCACCGCCGATGGCTCCGTCTCCTCCCCCGTCCTCCGCGGAGTTTGGATCAATGAGCGCATCCTCGGCCGTCACATTTCCCCTCCCCCACCCAACACCCCCGCGATCGAGCCCGACATCCGCGGCGCCGTCTCCATCCGCGACCAACTCGCCAAGCACACAAAATCGACCTCCTGCGCGAGCTGCCACTACAAGATCGACCCTCCCGGCTTCGCCCTCGAAAGCTACGACCCTATTGGTCGATACCGCGTCGCCTACGGCAACAAAAAGAATTCCGCCAAAGTCGATCCCTCCGGTATCACCACCGACGGCCAAAAATTCAAAGACTTCGCAGGCTGGCGCCACATCTACCTCCAGAAACCGGATGTCCTCGCCCACGCTTTCGTAAGCCAAATTCTGAGCTATGGTTCCGGGGGCAAGATTCGCTTCAGTGACCGACCTCACATCGACAAAATCCTCAAACAAGCACGCCCAAAGCAATTCGGCGTCCGCACCCTCATACACGCCGCTCTCACTAGCCCCACCTTCCTCACCAAATAACTCTCCACCGACATGTACATTTCCACCCGTAAGTCCCTCCCCCGCCGCACCCTCCTCAAGCAGGCTGGTATTGCCCTCGGCCTGCCATTCCTCGACGCCATGTCCCCCGCCTTCGGAGCCTCTACCCCCGTAAATCCCAAACGCTTTGTTGGAGTCTCCCTCTCCCTCGGACTTCACAATCCCTACCTCGTTCCCAAGGACAAAGGCACCTCCTACACCCCCTCGCCCTACCTCAAATCCCTCCAAGACATTCGCGACAAATTCACCGTCGTCTCCGGAGCCTCCCACCCCGGCGTCCAAGGCGGCCACACTGCCGAAGCCTCCATCTTCTCCGCCTGCCCCATGGGCCGCGGTGCCAACAGCAAGAACACCATCTCGGTCGACCAGCTCATGGCAAAACACCTCGGCGACCAAACCCGCTTCCCCTCTCTCGTCCTCAACACCGGCAACGAAGGCTCACCCTCATACTCCGAAAGCGGAGCCATGATCCCCGCCATCAAAGACCCCCGCAAACTCTTCGCCACTCTCTTCGTCGAAGACACCCACGAGGCCAAAAAAAGCCAAGCCGAAATCGCCCGCAGCGGAAAATCCATCATGGACATCGTCCGCGCCGAAAGCAAATCACTCGAACGCCAAGTCGGCCCCGCTGACCGCGATAAACTCGACGAATGGTTCACCTCCGTCCGCGAACTCGAGCTCCGCCTCGAAGCCAACGAAGCCTGGATCAACAAGCCAAAACCCAAGGGCCAAAAAATGCCCGCCGCCCCCGATCGCAACAACGCGCCCGATATTAACCGCGCCTTCCTCGACACCGCCTTCCTCGCTCTCCAGACCGACTCCACCCGCTTCATCACCCTCCACTGTAGCGGCAACTCCGTGCGCTCACTCGAAGGGGTCGAAGAATCCTACCACTCCCTCTCCCACCACGGCCAGAGCTCCGAAAAACTCGACCAACTCGCCGTCGTCGAACAAGCCACCATCGACCGCTGGGCTGACTTCCTCCGCCAGCTCAAAGGAGCAAATCTCCTCGACGACACCATGGCCCTCCTCACCTCCAACCTTGGAAATGCTTCCTCTCACGACAACCGCAACATGCCCGTCCTCTTCGGCGGCGGCGGCTTCAAACACGGCCAACACCTTGCCTTCGACGCCACCAACAACTACCCCCTCCCCAATCTCTACCTCTCCGCCCTCCAAAACCTCGGCATGGAAGCCGAGCAATTCGCCACCTCCACCTCTACCATGAGGGGGCTCGTGTAGTAATTCGGCGGGATCGCAAGCGGAAGGATACTCTCCCGAGTGTCCACCCCGGCGAATCCAACCTCCGTAAACTAAAATCTCCCCAAAGTCGTCCCCGGAGACAGCCCCGCAAACTCATTTGAGTCAGACGGTCAGTAGTTGAGGGCAGGGAGGGCACTCAAAGAGATGCCCTTCCGCAAGATCCACCCTCACGGTTTCTGATTTTCTGATTTGCCCGCAACCGGAGAATTCTTTATGAATTCAAGAGTCCGCTTTTTCAAGTTCCTCATCATCATCGGAGCTATCGCCCTGGGCGCTTGTCGCAAACGTCTCCCTCACTCGTTCGAAGCCCTGAAAATATTTTCATGGATCCCTACAAAGCACCCAAATCAAACTCCCCCGATCTCCCTCATTGTGGCAAACCTTGCTCGGATTGTGGAAGCACCAATACCGGAAGCGACAGCCGTCTCTCTCACCGACCCGGAATTCTCTGGATCATTCTCTTCGGCTGGATTGCCATCCTTCTCCGCACGGCCTTCGGCAGGAAAACCGAAGCGTGCCGCGATTGTGGTGCCACTCAGAGCCACCGCACCATCAGGAATCATATCGCCATGGTTATCCTCGCCATAATCATTGTTCTATTCGCCGCAGCCTACTTCGAAACGGGGTAGGAATAAATCGAACTACTTATCGGAAAGCTCCTAAATTGCGGCACCCAGCCCAGCGTCAACGACACTCGCTTTGGTCTCGATTGGCTTGAGAAAAATGCCCGCCGCGAAAATATCGATGCCACACGAATCGTTACTTTTGGCTACTCCGCCGGCGCCCAGCTCGCCACTCTTGTCGCCTTTCGCGAACCCGCCCGGATCAAAGCGGCCGCCGGCGAGGGAGCACCCAGCAAGCGTATGCCTTCCTGAAAAAGCACCTCTGAATCAACCCTCCGGAACCTCGTTCGCAGTGTAATAAAAGAGAGAATTCTGAATCGGCTTCCACTCCTTCGACTTCACCTTCTCATCCACATCCAGTTGATACACCCGGCCCGGATGGAAGTCTTCCAAAGAAACCCGATAGGTCCGGTCTCCCGTTTTCTCCACTCCCCTCACACCATTCTTCCTCTTATCCTCCTGCTCGGATCCGTAAGTCCAGCGGGACTGATAAGTGAAGGATTGAAAACTCAGATCCTCTTTCTTGAGCATCCTCGCTAACTCTTTCGTGAAAGTGATCTCGAAACCATTCGAGGTGATTTTAAGAGCAGTGATGTCGAAAGGCTCATCCTTCTTCTTCGGCGTGATGCGTTGCAGACCCTCGGCTTCTTTCCCCCAACCACGTCCCGTTTGGCCAATGTAGATCTGCTGACCATCGGGACTAAAACGGATGCGATGATTCCCACTTCGTAGTTCCTTGGAATCGATGAAATGAGTGCAAGCTCCTTGATAAACGCCATTCACTTCCTCAAGCATGATCCGCGTGATGCGATTCCCATTGTTATCGGGTAAAAGCATCTGCCCCGGAAAGTGCGGGAAATTTTTGGGAATTTCGTAAGGCTCTCCCGCCGAGCGGTTCATTTCTGCGTGAGGAATCTGCACCGCCGGCCAAGTTCGGTGGCTATTATACGTCGCAAGATCACGGCGATAAGTATCCAACGGATCTCTCCCCTTCGGCCAACGCTCATCCCACACGAGAGAACTTGGATGTCCGTAAAAGGACCCTTTTTTAAGATGAAAAAATGGCGTGGTAGCCCGCCAGTCTCCCTGATTATCGCCACCCCACAAATTCCCCACCGAGTCACGGTGAATGCCATTGTGCATGCGGAAGCCAAAACAAAACGGAGTGAGATTCCCCTTTGCATCACAATGAAGGGTGCAGCCCTTCCACTTCACGGCGGAAAAATTTCGACCACGGCGACCAATCTTGGAATACTCGCCCAAGGTGTGCTCGGCGGTTGGGCCATTGTGCGAGGCTGTGCCCACCGCGATGTAGTAGCCACCCTGGCCATCATTCGTGATTGTGTTGGTCTCGTGGTAGTTGCCAGAAAGCCCCCAGCCAGAAGCGAAGACGCGGTATTGATCCGCCGCGCCATCCTGATCGGTATCCGTGGCCTCCGTGAATTCCGCCATCTGGGTCACGCGGATTTTGTCACGCGAAAGAGCATCGATCCCGCAGCCATTGTGGAAGCCGGTCGCGAAAAGTTCCCACTCCCAATCCGAAGCTTCCTCTTGCGGAATTGCCCGGAAAACATCACCCCGCCGGAGCACCGCGAAGAAGGTCCCATCCGGCGCGAAATCGATCGCGCCCACCTCGGGAGGAACGTTTTCCGGAAAAGGAATATTCTCAATTTGATAAGACCCGGCGAGCAAGGGAGCCACGAGGAAGGGAAGGAGGAGCGCTTTCATTTTGAAAGAGATTTGAGATAGAGAATGAGGGAAGCGCCCTCCATCTCATTAAACTTGTATGGAGGCATGTAGCCGGGCGGGAAGCCCTCGGCAGTCTTGGCACCGGGCTTGGAAAGTGACTCCTTAAGATAGGCTTCGTCGGCCAACACAGGATCGCCTTCTAAAATCGGACGCTTGCTCCCAAAGAGGCCTGCTAGGCTCGGGCCATGACCTTTTGAACCATCAACTGAATGGCACGCGACACAGCCGTAGGCCTTGAAAACTTCCTGGCCCGCCTTAGTCGTAGCCTTCTTGATTTTAAGATCACGATCGAAACCCTGATGTCTTGAAATGAGCTTACCCGTGTAGGTGGTGCTGTCGGATCGCCCGCCCCGTGACGTTGCAATCTTAAAAGAATAACCCCGATTTACCGGCTCGATCGTTTGCCCATACTCCGCCTCACCGAGCTTGAATTGGAAAGTAGGGACGCCTTCTTTGGAAAGCGTGTAACCTAGGAATTTTGGTTTGGGCCGCGCAGCAGGCTTCGCGAGATAAAACAAACTCCCGACAAGACGCGCACTGTAATCGAAAGCGCGCCGACCTCCTTTTCCTTCATCACCCCAGTATGGAAAGAGATCAAGAAATCCGCCCTGCCACGCATAGAGAAGACGGCATTCCGTGGTATCCCAGACGTAAGAAAGACTCGGGCCGTGATTCACTGCAATTGCGGCGGGGATGACTTTCATCATCTCGTATTCGCCTTCAGCGTCATCCCCCTCGGCCGGATTGTATTTCGGGGATCTGGCCGCCTTGCCGTGATTCGCGAAAACTCCTGGATCGAGCCCCGGGTCCGGCACGAAAGTCCGGAGAATAAGCGGGCTCTCTTTCGAACCAAACGGGGTGGTATCGAAAGTGAGCAGTTCTCCAAAACCAGCGGAAATACTCAAAAGGAGAATCAAAAAGGTCCGCATATTTTCAGAGGTTCAGAATAAGATCCTCTCGGAAAAAACGGGCGGCGGAGTCACAGTCATCGGCAAGGTCTGCGCCCACCGTAGCCTCGACCGAGATGCCGCCGCGATACCCAATCCCGGCAAGTTGCTCGAAGAAAGGAATGACTCCCGGAATTTCTAAACCGCGCTTTGGAAAGACCCGCCCCCGCGGATCAGCCAACTGCACAGCACAAATTAAATCAGCAGCCTCACGCATGACATCAGTCGACTCCCCTTCCATCGCAAAGTGGTAAAAGTCCGCCGCCAATCCGATCTCAGGCCGGTCAATCTCACGCGTAATCGCCAAAGCCTCTGCAAAGGTATTCAAAAAATTTGTCTCGGTATGATTCACATGCTCCACCGCAATTCGCAATTCCCAGCCGCCATCCTGAATCACCTCCGACGCCAGCCGGCAAAACCGCACCATCTGCTCCCGCGCCTCCAGCTCGGCCCAACCCACCGGAATTGACCGCGACCCCGGACTCCCAAAGACCACCGCCTTCGCCCCGAGATGGTCTGCTCGGCTCAGAGCCAACTCCAAAAACTCACGCGACTTTTTCTCATCCACCTCAGGTCCTACCACCTTCAAAGTCGGCGGCAAAAACCAATTCGCCGAAAGAACTGGCACCTCCGCAGCCCTCAGTCGCTCCGCTGCCGCCAAAAATTCACCCTCCGGCATCGCCGCCGCCTTGGCCAATCCTGGCTCAATAAAATCAAGCCCACTCGCCTTAATCAGCTCACCATTCTGCAAAGGCTCACTCGTCGAAAAATCAGATACCCCAAACTGCCAGGGGGAAGGAACGGAATCAGTCATCAGCGAGACCCTACAACGACATGGCACCCTCTCCGAAAGAAAAAATCACTCCTTCACTCATAAAGAAGAACTCCTGCTCTCCTTCGTAGAAAGAGAGTGAGCCCATCCTCCCAAGATTTCACGATTACCTCCCTCCGCTTCAAGCCTTTAACGTCGGCCTCCGTTTTAGGATGTCGTAAAAGAGTATTCAGGTTTTTAGTCTCCCACTGCTTCGGATACATCTCACGAAGGGTCTGGGCCAAGAGAATCCCAAGCTCCACCGAGGGACACTTCCCGGGATCAGTTAGAAGAATCCTCACCCCACCGCATTCCACCTTCGCAAACTTGCTCGCCTCGGGCCTGAAACGAATCGGGACAAACTCAAGTCCCGCCAGCTTGGCTGCCTTCAACTTCTTCACAAAAGCCACCTCATCGATATAAGGCGCACCAAAAATCTCAAAGGGTAAGTAAGTCCCCCGCCCCACCGAAACATTGGTGAACTCCAGCATCCCAAGCCCGGGATAGAGAGTCGCCGCTGTCAGGTTGGGCATATTGGGAGAGGGCTTCACCCACCCCAACCCGGTTTCATCAAAGCGCATCCCGCGTTTCCAATTCTCAACCGGAATCACGGTCAGCTTGAGCTTCGGACAATGCTCCTTCTGATAAAGAAGGGCAATTTCCCCAACCGTCATTCCATGCTGCAAGGGCACATTGTGAAATGAGGTGAAAGTCGGCTCACCTTCGCGAAGCGGGCCCGCAACCTGATCCGCCCCGATGGGATTCACACGATCAAGTACGACAAATCTAAGCCCTGCCTCTTCCGCAGCCTCCATCGCCAAACCCATCGTAGAAATGAAGGTGTAAAACCGCGCCCCGATATCCTGCATGTCAAAGACAAGCACATCAACCTGCGCGAGATGCTCTTTCTTAGGCTTTCGCCGATCGGCACCCGCATAAAGGCTCATCACCGGCAACTTCGTCTTCTCATCGAGTCCATCCTCCACCTTGTCATCCAATTTCCCGCGAATCCCATGCTCCGGCCCAAAGAGCATCCTGAGATCCACCTTCTTGGAGCGATGCAGAAGATCAATCGTACTCACTCGCTCCCGGTTGATCCCCGTCTGGTTCGTGATCAGGCCCACCCGCATCCCCGCAAGCGGAGCAAAACCATCCCGCTCCAAAGCATCAACTCCATTGAGCACCTTCGCTCGCGGCCTCTCCTTCTCCGTCACCACCGGCAAGGAGTTCTTCACTCTCGAAAAATCAAACCCCGTCGCCTTCGCCGCCAGCGTCCCAAGCTCCTTCCGCAAAGCTAAAACGTTCCCACCTGATGGATGATTCCGGTTGCTCAGAAAAATGACAAAGGTCTCGCTCGTCGGATCTATCCACAACGAAGTGCCCGTCCATCCCGTGTGGCCAAAAGAACCAAGCGGAAACAACTCACCCCGAAGCGAGGCATAAGGAGAATCGATATCAAATCCCAAACCACGTTGCGCCGGGATGTTTTTAGGCGACTGCACCGAAGTCATCAGTCGGACGGTCTCGGGCTTCAGAACCTTTCCTCCCTCATTGAGCAACATCCTCGCAAAACGAGCGAGATCATCGACCGTGCTAAAAAGTCCGGCGTTCCCAGCGACCCCTCCCATTCGACGCGCCGTCGGATCATGCACCACCCCCCTCAACAACTTCCCGCCCGCGAGCAAACTGGTGGGCGCGATCCTCCCCTTCAACTGCGGATCAGGCAGAAAAGAAGTGTCCTTCATTCCCAGCGGCCCAAAGAAATTCACCTGACAATATTCCGGAAAAGTCATCCCGGACACCCGCGCGACAATTTCCGCGAGCAGAATGAAATTCAAATCACTGTATCGATAGGTAAACCCCGCCCAGCCACGCGACGGCTCCCCCGCAGCAAGCGCAATCCCATCTTCATATCCGCTCCACTCAAAGCCTCCGCGCAAACCAGCCGCCAACCCCGAGGTATGAGTCAAAAGATGACGAACCGTGATCCCACCCTTATTCGAATCACCGGCCAGCTCAGGGAGATACCGTTGTGCGGGAGCATCAAGCTCAACCTTCCCGTCCTCAACCAGCTTCATGACTGCCGGTGCCGTCGCCACCACCTTGGTCAACGAAGCGAGATCATAAATCGTGTCCAGCGTAGCCTCTTCCACCACCGGAGCAATGACCCGATTTCCATAGCTCTTTTGATAAACGGTCTTCCCATGCTCCAAACGTAAAACCCCACCGGGCAGCTTTTTCTTCGCAATCGCTCCTTCAACCTCCGTCTCGATCTCAGCAAGCACCAACGGATGAAACTCCTGCGCAGAAACGAAAGAACAGCTAACCAGTATGACAAGAAATCGAAGAAACATTCTGTCTTTAGTCTACGTCCCAGATTGGCAGGCCTTCCAAATTCTCCGCTTACCAAGTCCCGACCTCGGAATAAGATTGCCACCCGCCGCTGCGCAGAGCAATTCTCAACCATCTATTGATAGTGTAATTAAGATACTCAAATCACATTCAAGCTGTCTACGTCCGGGAGATCGCAGCGAAGAAAATTTTGATTCTGACCTCTAGCTTTGAAGGATATCGCTGTTTTGGTCCTAACGGTCGCGATTTTCAAATCGCGGTTCCTTTCCTAGACTTCTCTTTTACGGTCTCTTTGCGCATCCTCTTCCCGTGTTCGGAAACCTCATCCGCTGGGCCGTTCTTCGCCCTCTCCTGAAACCTCTCACCCGAATTCTGGTGGGGCTGATTGCGATCCCGATCTTCCGACTCGTCGTGAAAAAGGGCATGCGCATCGCCAAGGTGGAGGAAGAATTGCAAAACGACCTCGAACAATGGTTCCGCGCCGCCCTCATCCTCCTCGTGGCGACCGCGAACATGGAACACCTCCTCTTCGGATGGGTCCCGCTGGATCTCCAAGGCGATCAAAGTTGGATCGGAGTCTTTTTCCGCCTTCTCCTCGTCATCGGGGTGATCGAACTCATGCCGGATCAGGCTCTCTTTTCGGTCCTCCACTCCGGACCCATGAATTTGCCCGTCGGGAAACGGATGATTCAAGAACTGTGGACCGACCGAGTGAAGTGGATCAAGAAGATGGGCTGTATGCACCTCAATCGTTCCAGCCCGGTTTTCGCCATGATGTCGGCGATCTTTGGAGGCGACCCGGACATGCCGGCCGCAACCATCGGATGGATCTGCTTCTCTCTCGCCATTATTCAATACCTCGTCATCGCACTCATCACTTCAGCGGACAAAGCGGGCGACCTTTTGAGCAGCTTCGACCGCGCCATCGCAGAGCAGCGCGAGGATCTCGTCGGAGAGTTCAGCGAAGAAGATGAGGAAGCTATGGAAGACCCAAAGCCGTCCCCATAAGCTTCACGAATTCCTCCGTCGACTTCGCAAGGCCGTGCAGCTGCTTACCACCCGTGACGAGGAGTTTGGGCATTTTTGGATTCCGGGCGGCGAGAACCTTAAAATCGAGGAGGTTGGCTTGCAACGACTTCTCGACCCAAGGATCTTTTAAAGCGGCATCGAGTTTCGCCGCCGGGATGATGGTAAGCAATTCCTCCCGCGCGCTTTTCTCACTGTGCACCGGTCGCTGGAAAAGAATCTCATGGGCCTTCTCAAATGACTCCGGCTGCGCCCTCCAGGCAGCCATCCCAAGTCGGGCCAGCTCACAAGCGTGCTCGTGGTCATGAACCTGCGGACTGAGGTGAGGATTGCAGGCTCGATTCAAGGGCGTCGGCAAGACAATCACCGCAACCTCTTTTGGATAACGTTCCATGAGAAACGCCAAGTCTTCCTCCATCGTTCGGCACGACGCACAGGTGTAGTCGTAGTATTTTACGATGACATGAGTCGCCTCCGGAGAACCAATCAAAGGGACCGAACCAAGGCGGTAGCTTTTGATCAATTCGCCGTTTGGTTTCTTAAAAGTAATCAAACGACCCTCGCCCCTAATTTGATCCTTCACCTCCTTGCGAGAGGTGAGGCTATCATCTGTCACCTCCTCGTGAGTGTCCGGCTTGGGTCCGTAAACCTGCCCAAGTGCGAGCCCGGCGATCAGACAAATCGGCACGAGGATCAAGACCGGCCTCACCTTCGCCCGCGCTTTCCAAAGAATTACTCCCGCTGTCAAAAGTCCCACCATGTGAGTCGAGAAGCACCAAGGACAGAAGGACTGAATGACAAAAGCCTGTAGTCCCATAAACCAAGCCGCTGCTCCGATCAGGAGAAATGCCGCCATCGTCAGGAGGGGTTTCGAGGCTTTGAAAGTGAGCGCAATCACGCCCAAATAAAAGACCGCCGAGACCGCGCTTACCGGAATGCCAAACCACTGCGACCACTGGGAGCCCAAAACATCGGCACAGCCTCCCTCGCCTCCACAACCCACCACCGAGGTGACTTTCCCCGTAAGCTTCATGGAGAAAAGATAAGCACTGACCGTAAAACCGATGAAAGCGAGGGCCCGAATGATGCGCATGCCCCAGCTTGTTCACAAACCGCTCACATCTCACGCATTTTTCACGGATTTGCATTCCTTATTTCGACCCCACTCTCTAGACCATGCCCATGACGTTGAAGCTAAATTTCGAAGCGGTTGAAATATCCGGATTGGTCCTCGCAAAGGTCGGAAACCCCTCTCGCGACGAACCCCTCCAAACCTCCAAAACCCTCTTCAATGTCAGCGACGATGACCAAGCGACCCTTTGCCCCATCTTCCTAAAGCCCTTTCGCAACCTCATCGGGCAACGCTTCACTCACCATAGCTCGCTCGAAAAGAACGAGGTCAACACCAGCGCCGCAAACATCTTCGAGGACTCCGACACCCTCCTTGCACAAGGCTGCGAGATTGCCCAACGCCTTTATTCAAAGTCCTCCCACCCCAACATCAAGTCCGGCGACCTCTGCATCTCGCTCATTAACAACATCAATATGGATGGCGAAACAAAGCGTGCCATTTGTATCCTGAAGTCGGAGAGCATGACCCCTTTCCTCAGTATCTCGACCCGCGATGGTGACCTCCAGCTCGAGACCGAGCAGGGCATCAACCCCGAGAAGATCGACAAGGGCTGCCTCATCCTGGAGCACCTCGAAAAGAAAGGGTACTACGTCCTCACCTTCGACCGCGCCGGCTCCGAGTCGCGCTTCTGGGTGCGCGACTTTCTCAGCGTCCGCCCCATCCCCGACTCCGCCCTCCTCAGCAAGCGCGTCGCGGAAATGGCGGTCAATGCCGTCTCTACCAAAGGCGCTTCCGAAGACAGCCCGCCCTGGGATGTCAACGAACCCGCCCAAGAAGCGCTCACTTATCTCAAAGGGCAAAAGAACTTCAGCCTCCAGGAATTCGAAGAACAAGCCCTCCGCACCGACGCCGCGAAGTCCCGCTTCGCCGAAGAACGTAAGCGCCTCGAAGAAGAGGAAGGTATCACGCTGGAGGAGAACTTCGACATCTCAACAAAGGATGTCACGAAAGCTAGAAAGTTCATGAAATCCATCATGAAACTCGATACCGGCGTCGAAATCCGCCTTCGCCCTAAAGTCGTCGACAAGCCCGACGAGGTCCTCGAACGAGGTTACGACGAAGAGCGCAAAATGAGCTACATCAAGGTCTACTTCAACGAGGATCTAGCCTAAACCGAATCCCGCCTCATTCCGGTTGACCTGACCGTAGAAAGAAACAAATGGCTACTACGGTATCGTCTGTTTCACAATGAGAGCACTTTCCGCTACCATCCTCTTCTTCACTCTCCTCGCCTGCGGGCAGGAAGTCGCCACCACAAAGGGCGAAAGACTCGCTGAAGCCGCCAAAACCCAGATCGGTGTCACAAACACCTATGATCCGGCTTACGTTGCGATGCAGTACCCCGGCGGCGACGTGCCAAAGGAGCGAGGCGTCTGCACCGACGTCGCGATCCGCGCGCTGCGCAAGACCGGCTTCGACCTCCAAAAATTGGTCCACGAGGACATGAAAAAGAACTTTTCAAAGTATCCCAAACTTTGGGGCCTGAGCCGCACTGACAGAAACATCGACCACCGCCGCGTTCCCAACCTTCGCGCTTATTTCAAAAGACGCGGCATCGAACTAAAGGTCACCAAAGACAAAAAAAAATACCTCCCCGGTGATCTCGTCACCTGCACCGTCGCCGGAAACCGGCCCCACATCATGATCGTTTCCGATAAGAAAAGCGCGAATGGAACCCCGCTCATCATCCACAACATCGGGGGAGGTGCCGCTGAGAATGACGACCTCTTCACCTACCCCATCACCGGCCACTACCGCTGGTTCAATTAGGTCGGAAAGGGTCCATTCACTTTTTAATCTCCCCCAACCCCTTCCGCATCAAGGCGGGCACGTTGGTCGTGATCGACCGCGCACCCAATTCGCGGAACTTCCGGCCCACCGCCACGGCATCGACCGTCCACACATGGTATTCCAAACCGCGCCTCTGCACCTCCTTCACGATAGCCTCGGTCACGCCCGCATAGCTCGAACTCAAGCCATCCGCTTTTGTCTTGGCCAAAGTGTTTAAAATCACCGCCATCGTCGGCTTCGTCACCCCGTTTTTCTCCGCTGAAATACCGCACAACCAATACGCCTTCCGCTTCGGCATCACCCGCTTCACTTCCGCGATCACTCCCGCGTTGAAGCAAATCACCACCACCTGCTCCGCCTTCAATTTTGACGCCTTCACCGCTTTCACCAAAGCTGGGACAATCTCGACTCCGCATTTCACCTCGACATAAATTTTCTTCCCCGCTGGCACCGTGGCAAAAACCTCCGCCAGAGTCGGAACACGCTCCCCTCTAAATTTCTCCCCACGATAGAGCCCCACATCGAGAGCCTGCAGCTCGGCCAAAGTCGAATCCTTCACCACCAAATTCCGCTGGGCAACCCGCTTTGTATCCTTGTCATGAAGGCAAACAATCTCGCCATCCTTCGTGAGATAGAAATCCCCCTCAATCGCATCTGCGCCCTGCTCCCATCCCAATCGAAAGGCCGCCAAGGTATTCTCAGGGGCATCATGAGACGCCCCCCGATGTGCGACAATCAGAGGCTCCCCACCCAGCGCACACGAACAAATCACCCCGAAAATAAACGCCCGAAAATATCTTATCATTAGGATTGTAAGCTAGCTGATTTCATCAACAACACCAACCCCTGAAAAGGCGAAATTTCTTCACCTCGACTCTTTGAGCTTGGGTTACTTTGGGAAGATTCTAATCTCACCCCCATGCGTTTCATCTGCCTCTTTTCCGTTCTCTGGATTACAATTTCAGGAGCGGCCACCAAGCCCAACATCGTCGTCATCGTGGCGGATGATCTGGGCTACGGCGACCTCTCCAGCTACGGGGCTGCCGACCTCAAAAGCCCTCATCTTGATGCGCTTATGGCGGCTGGTCTAAAATTCACCAACTTCTACGCCAACTGCCCGGTGTGCTCGCCCACCCGCGCCGCCTTGCTCAGCGGACGCTATCAGGAACTCGTCGGCGTTCCCGGCGTGATCCGCACCAAGCCGGAGGACAATTGGGGCTACCTCTCTCCCACCGCCACCCTGCTGCCACAGGTTCTCAAAAAACAAGGATACGCCACCGCCGCCATCGGAAAGTGGCACCTCGGGCTGGATGAAGAAGCCCATCCCAACTCACGGGGCTTCGACCACTTCCACGGATTTCTGGGTGACATGATGGACGACTACTACCATCACCGCCGCCACGGGCAGCACTACATGCGCCTCAACAAAGAGAAGGTGAACCCGGAAGGCCACGCCACCGACGTCTTCACCGATTGGGCCACCGAATACCTAACCAGTCAGGCCACAAAGAAGGAACCCTTCTTTCTCTACCTCGCCTACAATGCTCCCCACACTCCCATTCAACCCCCGCAAGATTGGCTCGAAAAGGTGATGGCCCGCGAAAAAGGAATCACCGAGAAGCGGGCGAAGTTGGTGGCTTTAATCGAGCATATGGACGAGGGAATCGGCAAAGTGGTGGCCGCGCTCAAAACAAACGGACAATGGGAAAACACCCTCCTCTTTTTCGTCTCCGACAATGGCGGACAACTCAATGTCGGAGCCAATTGTGGTGATCTCCGTGGTGGAAAACAAGACATGTATGAAGGCGGCCTCAAGGTCCCTGCCTGCGCCGTCTGGCCTGGCGTCATCAAGCCCGGAACCTCGGAATTCACCGCCCTCACCATGGACATCTTCCCAACCGCCATCGAGGCCGCTGGCGGACAAGCCGCAGAAGGGATCGATGGGCATTCCTTCCTCCCGCTTCTGAAATCCGGAATACAGGTCTCGGACAAGCGGGATCTTTTCTTCACCCGCCGGGAAGGAAATCTCCGCTACATGGGTGAGGTCTCCTGGGCCATGAAACGCGGCCCGTGGAAGCTCGTGAAAAACACCCCGATGACTCCCTGGGAACTTTATCAACTGGAAAAGGATCCGCTTGAAGCAAACGACCTCGCCACGACAGAGAAGAAGAAATTTAACGAACTCGCAAAGGCGATGCGGGCCCATATCCAACGCGGCGGTTCCGTCCCATGGCAAAAGCCAGCCCCTGTGAAAAAGGAGCCAACCGCCAAATAAAAAAGGAGTCTTCGTAAAACGAGGACTCCTTTGAAAATTGTAATCCGAGACGATTTCCTAAAATGGAATATCGTCAGCGTCATTGTCAAAGCTATCAGCCGCCGCAGCGCCACCCTGATTAGAGGGAGGTGGTGATGACTGAGGCTGTTCCTGCTGGGGAGGACCCGACTCCTGGGGCTGGGATGCGCTTCCGCCTCCTCCACCGCCGCCTTGGCTTCCCCCGCCGCTCTGGCCTTGTCCACCGATGAACTGCATATTCTCGCCGACGACCCGAAGGCGGGTCCGCTTTTGGCCGGTGGTTTTGTCGTCCCACTGGTCGAGTTGAAGGCGACCTTCAATAAACACTTGGCGTCCTTTGGCCAAGTACTTGCCGGCTAGCTCGGCATTGCGGCCCCAGAGGGTGACATCGACAAAGGTGACTTCCTCGATTTTCTCCCCATTGTCTGCGGTGCGATGCCGGTTGATGGCCATCCCAAGGTCACAAACCGCCGTCCCTTTTGGGGTGTAGCGGACTTCAAGATCCCGGGTGATATTCCCGAGGAGCATGACTTTGTTGACGTTGGCCATCGTAAAAAGGGGAGGAGTTCGAAAAATTAAGCGCGGCGCTGGAAGTGCTGAAGATGCACTGAGTGGTTGAGCTTAAGACGAGCCTGGATCTTATCGATGGCATCACCCTCCGCTTCGAAGACGTAGTTCACGTAGAGTCCACCATCGAGCTTGCGCGCGTTGTAGGCGAATTTTTTGCGACCGAGCTGCTTGACCTCATCAAGCTTCGCGCCTTCTTCTTCAAGCTCTTTAGAAACTGTGCTGACGAGATCATCAACGCTGCTCTCCGTTCCCTGGGTGTTCAGGACAATCATGCCCTCGTACTTGCGATTCATCTGGTTCCGTTTGTGGTTTTGATTTTTTGGGAGTTCGAGTATTGAACTCGTTAGCGGACTTTTCGAGTCCGCTGGAGGAGGCAAGCTGAACAGCATCGGCGGCTCTTGCAAGCGTGTTTTCCACCAGTTCTCTCTCAGCCGTGGCAAAAGACCCCAAAACATGGCCCACGAGTTTTTCTCCCTCAGCACCATCAATGCCCAGTTTGAGGCGCGCAAATCGGTCAGAGGGAAGATGAGCCAACAATGAGCGAACGCCATTGTGCCCTCCATGCCCGCCATTCATGCGGAAACGCAAGTGACCCAGCGGAAGAGAAATATCGTCGAAAACAACGAGGATTTCCTCTGGATCCCAGCGGAAAAATCGCGCGAGCGAGCCAATCGCCCGACCACTCTCATTCATGTAGGTCAATGGCTGCACCATGAGGATATCGCCCAGCTTACAAGTGCGTGACTCCCACTTGGATTCGATTTGAAATTTCTGCCCCGCACGCTCCGCGAGAGTATCGAGCACCCGGAACCCGATGTTATGCCGAGTTTGGAGATATTTGTCTCCCGGGTTCCCAAGGCCAACGATGCATTTTAAGCTCACAGAAAGAACCTACCCGACAAGAGGCCTTCGTGGAAAAGAAAAAACGCCCGGAGCACGAAGCGCCGGACGTTTTGAAAGTGTCTCGTAAAGGTCCCTGCTACCCGGCAGCTGCTTCACCTTCAGCAGGTGAGGCTTCAGCGCCCTCTTCGTCTTCACCACTCTCGGACTTGGTGACACGAGACTCGTTCACAATCGCCACAAGAACATCGGATGCGAGAGAAACCTCAACACCCTCAGGGAGATCTAGATCACCAATACTAAGTGAATCGCCCACTTCAAGGGACTCGATACTCGCTTCGATACGCTCGGGAAGATCCTTCGGAGAACAGGAAATCTCCAAGTCACGAATGAGCTGCTCAATAATACCGCCAGACTTAACACCAGCGGGCTCACCGTGGAGCTCGACAGGAATGGAAGCGGAAATTTTCATCCCCTTGGTAACGGCGAGGAAATCAGCGTGAACCAAATGGCCACTCAGTGGATTTTTCTGAGTGGACTGAAGGAAAGCGGTCAGGGGACTTCCACCATCGATCTCGAGATCGATGAGGATACTCGTTGATGAGCTATGTGCCAGCAGATCGGTGAGTTCCTTGGTGTTCACCTTGATGTTCACGTTTTCGGAACCCTTTCCATACACGACGGAAGGGAGTTCGCCATCACGGCGCATTTGCTTGAGCACGCCGGAACCGGTACGTTTGCGAGTTGCAGCTTTGAGAGATAGGGTCTTCGCCATGATTCTAATTAATTGATTTTTTTTGCGGAAGGGTCCCGCGCGGGGCGGGTGAGTAAACCGGTAAGGTAGCCTTAGTCAATCCCTGTTTTAATTGAGCGATTCTTTTTAGCTCCAGCCAGCCGGGTCTTGCCCAGATCACTTACGCACGCTTCAAGGCAAGGCACCTCCGAATTCCCTCCCATCTCCTAGACATCGAGATCAAAGAGAGAAGTGACCGACTTCCCGTTGTGGATACGCTCGATGGCTTCAGCAAGAAGCGGGGCAATCGAAATAGGTCGCACCTTCCCGCGAGCCTCCACTGGAGTCGAATTGGTTGTGATGACTTCCTCGATCGCGGAATCCTCGATCCTTTGATGACCCAGATCCCCGATTACAGCATGGGACACCGCCGCAAAAATACGCTTGGCGCCACCCTTCTTCAAAATATCGGCGGCCGCACAGAGAGTCCCGGCAGTCTCAGTCATATCATCGATGAGGACGACATCTCGGCCGTCGACATCTCCAATCACTTGCATCGCTTCCACCTCGGTCGCAGACACCCGATGTTTCGCAACAATCGCGAGCCGGGCTCCAAGAGCGTCCGAGTAGGCACGGGCCATCTTAACCCCACCTACATCCGGAGAAACAACCGTTAAATTCTTACAACCCACCCCAAAACGTTCTCGGAGTTCGCGAATGATGATCGGTTTTCCGTAAAGGTGATCTACCGGAATATTAAAGAAACCCTGAATCTGAGCAGCATGAAGATCCATCGTCACCACCCGTTCCACTCCGGCGGCCTGAAGAAGATCCGCGACCAACTTCGCCGTAATCGGAACCCGAGGTTGATCCTTCCGGTCTTGTCTCGCATAACCAAAAAATGGAATCACCGCATTGATCCGCCCCGCACTAGCCCGCTTTGCTGCATCCACAATAATCATGAGCTCCATGAGATTGTGATTCGTAGGAGGTGAAGTCGGTTGGATGATATAAACGTCTTCCCCTCGGATGTTTTCGTTGATTTTAACAAAAGTCTCACCATCGGGAAACGCCGTGACGTTCACATCGGCCAAAGGAACCTTGAGACTAGCTGCAATGTCTGAAGCTAAAGCCGGGTGAGCTGTGCCAGTAAAAAGTTTCATGCCGAAATTGGGTGTCATCTCCGAGGGGCTTAACGGGTGGCCGGACTAGAATCAAGACCCGCTTCTGGAGCGATGATGGACTCGATTTCTCCTTGGCTCAGCTTGGCCGGGCGAACCTGCCCACCCTTTAAAATACCGATATTTACTTGGAGCTGCTTCATTTGCTTCTCCCAGTTGGGATTTTTACCCCGCACCACTGCCTCACTGGCCTGATAGCGCTTTCGAGCCTCCAACATCAGAGCATAGGCGAGTTTGGGATTTCGAGGGCGGGCATTTCTCCAGACCTGATCGCCCTCTTTGTAGAGAAGACGAGCCTCCATAAAGGCGATCCACCCTTCTAGGTCCATGCGGAGAACCTTTTCCTCCTCAGGTTCACGCGTATTTCGAAGAATCTCGCGCCGCTTCTTAATTCGACGTCGTCCCTCTCTGAACTGCTTGAGTGCTTCTTCTCTTTTGCCAGCATAAAGGGCTCTAAATGCTGCGGCAAAGGAACTTTGAGTAGCAAGGAGATGAGGCCGCAGACGATATTCCCGCGACCAGAGTTTCTCCATCGCATTTTCATGGGCAATATTCGCCTCATCCCAATGACCCAAGGCTTCTTCCACCCTTGGGAGCCCTGCGATTCCCGCCGCAAAATGCGGGTTATACTGAAGCGAACCCTCAAAAGCCTTTCTAGCCTCCAAATTAAATCCCCTTGCTAGCGCAGGATCCTTACTGAGAAGTGCATCGTTCGCAAACTTCATTGAAAGGCGCCCGACGATCTCAAATATTTTAGGGTCACGCCCGACGTGCCCCGCTTCCATCATGGTGTTGATTGCCCGGAACGCGGATTGCTCGTCGTTTACCTGGGCCAGTTGTTCATTCGCCTTACGGCTCAACAAGTATGATTGGCTTAAGATTCCACCTATGATCAAGAGAGAAACTGAAACCACAAATCCAAGACCCCCAACAAATCGCTCGGAAATCGCTTTAGAAAAGTTTCCTTGAGCCACTATCGGCTTTGAACCTAAAATGCCGGCCAAAAGAGCGAGCAAGGCCATGCATGATGGAGTATGGAGCAAAAAGCTAAAGAAACATTGACTCAGAATCGCCACAAAACCCCCGATGGCTCCGATTTGAAGGAGTGAAAGCTCGCGCTGTGAATTTCCACACGTAATGGCGCAATACACCCCCGTGATCGCATGCGCCAAAGCGAGCAACACAATGATCGCCAACCCGACCAGCCCATAGTCGGAGAGAGTTTGGAGATATTCATTGTGGGCGAAGTCAGGAGGTCTCTCCCACACGCCACGCTTATCAGTATCCCATCTCTGAAGTGACAAATAGGAATATGACCTTGGTCCCATTCCTACGACCGGTGAGTCCTGAAAGATCTCGAAAGCCAACTGCTGGAAGGCCATTCTGCCACCATCATGCACTACCGTAGAGGCTTTCAGACCTGACAATTCACTGGATATCTCAGCCCGTTTTTCGGTGAGCTTCTGAACCACCCAAACCGAACTCGTCAGACCAACAACCAGGAAAAGGATTCCGAGTATCATCGCAACCCCGAACGCCTTGCTCTGACGCTGTTTTAAATAAGTCAGGACGGCTATCACCCAAATGGCACTCCCCGCCATCAAAGAAACCCAACCTCCCCGCGAACCGCTAAAAATCACAGCCACCAACATTCCCACGACTAGAATACCGCTAACAACTCTCACCGAAATCTTCTTACCCAAAAAAACAAAGGTCAGAAAAAAGAAGACCGAGCCATTCATAAACGCGGCAAAGGGGTTATAATGCCCAAAAAGACCCGACACGAGCTTCCTTTTCTCCGGATCAGCCTTCCAAACAAAGAAACCCTGATCTCCAAAATTCTGAGCGAAGGCCACCCCAACGTTGCCTAAACAGAGGAGAATCAAGGCAAACATCAAAATCCTCTTTCCTCTCTGATCCGCAGAGGAAGCCACCAGATACACCGCCAAGAAAGTTAGGACCAAAACAATATCTGGTAAGGCCAAGCCGATTGGACCACCTGAAACGGCTCTCCAAATAAAATAAAAGCCTCCCAGACAGCTCAAACTTAAAAGCCAGCCCCTACCAACTCCGGACGGCTTAAACAAACTTCCGAAGGAAATCAAAAGGCCACCAAGCCCCAAAACCACAAGCCCCATCCCAACTCTGCTGGTCACAAGATCTACTCCAGTCGCCGCAACTCCGGCAAAACCTACTGCGGCTACAAAAACGGCCAAAAATAAAACTCTCTTCATCGTGCTCCTTTGCTAAAAAGAACCGCCGGAATCGTCTTCAGAAGAATTCGAAAATCCTCCCAAATCGACCAGCGGTCAATATATTCTACATCCAACTTCACCCATTCATCAAAATCAGTGATATCGCTACGTCCGCTGATTTGCCACAGACAAGTGATCCCCGGCTTCATGCTCAACCTACGCCGATGGGCTGAATTCGCGATCGCATCAATCTCATGAAGAGGAAGCGGCCGTGGCCCCACTAAACTCATTTCCCCTCGCAGCACGTTGATGACCTGCGGAAGCTCATCAATGCTATACTTCCTCAAAAACTTGCCAAAGGGAAAGATCCTAGGATCAGTTTTCAGCTTGAAGGCCGGGCCATCAACCTCATTTCCATGATCTTCCTTCACTTGCTCAAGGAGATTCTCAGCATCCGCAACCATCGTCCTGAACTTATAGATGCGAAAAGGCCTTCCATACAGCCCGGATCGCTGTTGCCTAAAAATGACCGGTGCTCCAGGGCTGGAAAAACGAATTCCGATGATCGCCGCGATCCAAAAAGGAGACGAGAAGACCAAGATCAATAACGCCCCCACAATATCGACCACTTTTTTAGCAAAGAGCTGCCACGACAATTCAGGAGTCGATCGAAACACTAACATGGGATGCCCGTTGATCGTGTCAAAGCTAGGACGAGCCACTTGGGTCTGCATGAACGAAGCGCCGATCCAAGCCTCAACCCCCTGAACCTCGCAAGTCTCCACGGCGCGCGAGACTCTCTCAAACTCAGTGTGCTTCGCTAAAAACACCACCCGTTGCACCGACTCCTTCTTGAGCAAGGCATTAAGATCGTCAACTGATTCGCTTTCTAAATCGAAATGACTGACCACCTTCCAGGTTTCGGCCAATTCAGGATCCAAGGTTGACTCAAACTCTTCAGTATCGGCTCTGGGGCCCGCTAAAACAACCCGTTCCAGAAAACCCTCACTCGCGGCGCGCGATCTCAGTATCTTGCTCGTAATGACACTACGAAACCACAATAGAAAGAAACTGAAAAGGAACCCAGACCCAAAAATCAGCCTCTTGGTATCGGTGATTCTGCCGAAAATCGCCACAATTCCAACGATCAGCATGATCATCAAAATTCCGCGGGCCAAGCCGTTGAGACTCTCCAATCCTCTCTTACTTAAGGGCCGATCATAGTGACCAAATCTCTCCAAAATGAGAGGGGTAAGGGGAACCGCAATATAAATCACCCAGAGCATTCCTTCAAAGCCCTCGCCTTCGACGCGAGACATCCCGAGAATATCGCGCACAGGACCTCGTAATTGAGCCGCTATCACGAAACTAACCCAGATTAAAACGGCATCAAAGAGCTGCAGAAGCTGAATTGAAAAATGTTGCTTCGATCCCCGCATACCTATGACCCTAAGTCTTTTCCGCTCTCTAAAGATTCATCGAACCCTTCGCCAGGAGGTGCGATCACGACAGGAAGCAGCTTCTTGAGAAACTCGAAGATATGATTCTCGGTCTCCTTTTCGTCCAGCACCAAGACATCGCCTTGGTTGAAACCCTGCTCTTCATGTTTCTTGGTGATGAAAGACGAAAAAGTGGCGTAGGCCCAACGTTGGTCATACCCCTTAAGGAGACGATCTTTGATGTCCTCTCCAGTCCGTTGATAATGCCCGGACACAATTTTTTCGTGCCCCACGAAGGTGTAATAAAAAACCCGCCAAATATACGCCTTCTCCCCATTCTTCAGAATCACATCCTCGGGATCTCCCTCGTCGTTGGTGGTTTGATAAAGGCGGCGGCAGACGATTTCCTTAACGGGGAGGACCTCTCCGTTGGGAAGAAGATCCTCCCAAGACAGAGACCTCTCGCTGATAAATTGCCATCCTTGGGCCCTAAGACAAACTTCCGGACGATGAATGCTCTGACTCAGGTTCTTCCCCGAAAAAACAACCGAAGCCTCTACCGAGGGCAACCTTCCTTCAGTATCAAGATACTGCATTCTCTCGAATTCCGTATCATTGGCCAAAATCCGTTTCTCCTTCTCACCCGGTTCCTGCGGCTTTCCCGCCCAACTTCCCACACTCGTCGGAAGGCTCTTTGACAAACGTGATGCTTTCATCCCCTCCACATCCGGGAGTATCAGAACGAGTCCCGTAAAAATGGCGACCGCAACAAGTAAAATAATCGCGCGGGTTTTCATGATGAAGTAGGTCCTTTCACAACTTTTCGTGTTTGCTTGATCGAGTGTTTGACCTTCTTCGCTCTTCTCTCCTTAAAATTCAGAAGATAGTCAAAAAGGTAGAGTCCCGAAAGGGCAATTGGGAAAAACAACAAGAGCCCAGCCCAGTCGTGCCAAGTCTTCCTCGCAAAGTCCCCGAAACCCAACTGAGCGAGGATCAAAATGGTGAAGATTCGTCCAAAATTTCCAATAATCGCAAGTGGAAATGACGACGCAAACAAGACCGCCTTCTTCCACAATGACTTCTGGGTATAATTTGCATACACCGCCGCAATCATCGTCAAAGCCATCAAAGAGCGAATCCCGCTACACCCTTCTGCAATATCCAGATCCGACCCTTTTACCGAAATCGTCGATCCTGATGAGGTGAGATCCATTCCAACAAACATCCCCAAGTGGTAGCAAGACCTCGTAATCAATGTCTGTAAATTACCAGTCAACGCCGCCTCCAGCCCCGGGACGGGAATCGCAAACCAAAAGAAAAAGGCTGGAAAAATAATCGCTTTCGCAATCTCAAAGCCAAAAGAAAAATGCGCCAGCCCGATGATGACAAACGGAATTCCAATCAGTGCCAGTCTGGGCTGAATTGTCCGGATCGAGAGAAGGTAGAACAACAAACCCAGTCCTAGCGCGGCTAACCCCCAATACGACGGGCTAATTTCTTGGTCTTTCGTCCTCTGCCAAGCAATCCAAAGCATAGCGCAAAAGGCGAACGGAATAAAGCGCCCGTGTAGAAAGCCATTTTGCGAATTACAAGCGCTCCAAGCCCATCCCGCCAGGGTTCTTCCAGAAGTCGTGGGGTATGCTGGGTAAACCGTGTACATCAGAAGGAGAATCGCAACAGAAATTAAACCTGATGCCACGACCGAGGTCGGCAAATGCCTCGTAGCTCCCAACAGAGGGAAACTCCCCGCTCCTGGTCTAAAGCTGTTCTTTGGTAAGCTCATCCTTCCTTGATTAACGCTGATAGTTTCATTGACGCAAGCTCAATCCGACTCCCCAGATCCTCCCGACTTTGGATAAACAACATCATCTTCTGTCCACATTTCACGATCTTCCCCAGCGGAATAGATTTCAAATCTCAGACCTGACACTCGATGAAAAAAAAGGGCCGTCCCATACCGATCCCGCAACTCTCCAGCCGGACTCACCGCAAGGTGGGAAGGTGGAATCCAAATGAGCCTGTCAGGATTCCCTCCACTTAAAAACGAGGTAATCGCTCGGTTGTCGGGAAGAAAAAACGAGTCGAAATTCTTGAACATCAACTGGCAGTCATTAAGTAAAAGATAGACGGACTCCAAATCGTTTTGGATTGTTTTATTTTCAGCGCTGTATTCTTCAAAAAACACAGACTTGGAAATTAGCCTCTCCCTTGTTTCGCCAACACTGCGAAATGCAGAAGAAGATTCTTCTCCTTTTTGAGTCAGTTGATTTCCAACTTTAGCTTTGGGTAATTGGATCCACCACCCCATTCCCGCTACCAAAATCACCAGGGTGAAACCCACTCTTTTGGGCCGACTCATCCTAAGTTCATCAGCCCCAAAGGCGCTTGAGGACTCGTCAGATCATAAAATCGATCCAGATTCGGAAGGACTAATGGCAAGTTCGATTTGGAAACACCCATCCAAAGAGCCAGCTCCGCAAAATACTCATCTACAGAGGTCGTTGGAACCAAACGTCCACGACCGGAATCCAAAGCGCTCCCAAGTGCTAGCTCGGGATACTCCCCGAAGATCTTTTTTCCGTTCACTGCTCCACCAACCACGAGCTGGTTCCCTCCCCAAGCGTGGTCACTCCCCCCACCGTTTGGCGAAAGTGTCCGCCCAAAATCAGAAGCGCTGAAAAGAGTGACCTTATCGGAAATCCCCATGGCGTTCATCTCCGTTTGGAATTCCCCAACTGCTTGGCTCAGCTGTTGCAGCATTCCTGGATGTGGATCCAATGAAGCGTGATGATCCCAGCCACCTGCCAAGACAAAAAAGGTCTGCCTTTTCTTACTTAATCCCGACCTCGCCGAAATCGTCTGCGCAACATCCTTCAGCTGAAGAGAAATTGGGTTATCGGCTGAAAAATCAGTCGTGACCGGAGACGAAGATTCCAGAGCATCCCGATATTCTCTGCTCGCCGCAATCGCTTCCTTCGTCTGGATCGCTAAAGTCTTTTCAAAGACATTTTGATACTCGGCATCTAAAACACTCTCAATCGCCCGTCTTCTGGCCAAGTGAGCCGGATTCTCCCAATTGGCTAGGCCCGGATTGCTACCAGGAGATTTTGAAAAAACGGTCGTCCCCGAACTACTCTGAAACAGGTTGATTCCTGCAAGGGAGACATTCATCGAAACCCCGCTCACACCATTAAGCTCGGAAAAGAGATCCGCCATTCGTCCACCCCACCCGGAACCAGGCGAGCGGGTTTCCGGCATTCCCGAGTGCCAGTGCAGTTCCTGGTCCAAATGGGAAAACAACCCAAGAGGTAGTTGCGCTGTTCCATTCTGAATACTAGCAACGGTCGTTTGCTCGACCAAGGTGCCCACGTTGGCGACAAAGGCCGCATCTCCAGCTTCATAGAGCCCCGAGAGCTCTCCCATATTCTTGTGAAGGCCCAACGAGCGACCGTCTCGCAAAGGATTAGACAGTATTGTGTAGTCTGAGGCTGGGAGAGCAAGGCTCCCGCGTGCCAGGGCATACTCGTCATAAGCAGATCCGGAAACCGGGGTCAGCATATTAAACGAGTCATTCCCTCCAGCCAAAAAGACACAGACCAACGCCTTATAATCCTCTTCATCAGTCTCCGCAGCAGCAAGAGAGCCCGCCATCCTCAGATTAAAAATCGACGACAGGGCCGCAATTGAACCAACCGAGGCACAACTCGCCTCGCCGAGAAATTGACGCCGTTTCATCATACTTTTTCCCTTTTTCACAAATTACTTCAGAACACTAAAATCAGGGGAGGTGACAATCGTCTGGACTGCCACCGATACTTTATTGACGACATGCGACTCGCCATTGATCCGATCAAGCGCCGCCGCCCTCGTCGAGGAAGAAAGCATTCCAGCCGCAAGTAGAAGGTCGAGTCGATTCAGCAACTCTTCCGGCTCGCCTACCAGCATCAGCTCTTCGTCAAACTCAATTTTGCGAACCCAATACCCCACTGAAGCGGTCGTCTTTAAACGATCATGCGTTCCAAGCAGTGCACTTGTCGTAGCAATCTGCAGCTCCGGAGAAACCAAACCCCGTTCCTCAAGTAAACCCGTGGGCGAATGATCTGGTGAATAGAAATTAAAGACCGATGGAGATGACATCACAAACTGTCCAAGCTCCTCCTTGAGGGTACTCGCAAAGACTCCAAACTTCGCACCTTCGACAGGCGGCGCAAATGCCCTCATAAGATGAGTCATCTTAATAAGCGGCTCCCTCACCTTCCCCCGGATCCCGTCCCCGCCATCTCGGCTTCTTGCTTCCGGATCAAAAATAACAGCCCGCAAAACATCCTCCAAATCTCCGTCACTCCGCGACCAGGCAAGCGACACTCGCCGCAAGTACTCCGGGCTGGGATTTGACGAAGTGAAACGCTGGATCAAAAGCCTCCCAATGAAAGGCCCAACGTTTTGATGATCGGCCAAGGAATCCAAGGTCTGCTGAACATCTTCATCGCCAGTCTGGCCGTCAGGAATATTCACCCCGTCAAAAAGGACCTTTTCCCCCTCCTCATGCTCTTCATCCCAAACGACCATTGGCTTTACATAATCCGAACCGGTCGCCGAATCGTAAAAGCTCGTCGCCGTTTGTCCCCGCATCGTCGTCCCATTACTCATGCCTGTGAAAATCTTGGCCATTTCCGTAATCACACTGTTGTCATAAGTGGGAATGCTCTTGCCAGCGTCATCCAGCTCATGAGAACCATCCGGATTCAACTTCCACAGTCCAATCGTGAAAAGCTGCATCACTTCTCTCGCAAAATTCTCGTCGGGAAAACGATTCGTCGGCGGATCTGATTTCCGATTGTTGAGGTGGGACAAATAGAATCCCATCGTCGGACTGTAGGTCACGTAGTTCAAAACGTCCCGAAATGACCCGAATGACCCCGAAAGAAGAGCATCGTAGTATGAGGCTTGGGTCAGGATGTTGTCTCCAATCACTGAGCCCCCCTCATTGTTGACCACAAAAATTTGGCTCAGAGCATAGGCCATCCGCTGGCGGAGTTGATCGTCCGAAACAAGGATGGTTCTCCACCAACCATGTCGCCAGAGACTCGCTGAATACGGCTGGCCCGTTCGGAACATATTAGAAGCGGACAGATTGGGCGTCATTGCCACCTGATCATCAAAATAACCCGTATAGCCTAGAGACATCACTGACTCCACCGACACCATGGTTGGACCAAAACTCGTCTGCATCAAAAAACGCGCCGCTTCCTCCGCACTCGGTAACCTTGTGGGTAAGAACTCCCCGGTTTCCAAAGTCACTCCGTTTGAATCCTCCAGAGCCCTGATCGCTCGCTCGTAGTCACTCATGCCGGAATCGCCACTACTCGGATCCGCATCGTCCCAACCAAGCAACCACTCCTCCCAGGCAGAAACCCCGTCGCCATCCCCATCCCAATCACTCACTACAAGTCGATAAATTTGCCCACTTTCCTCAAGTGGCACCTCCATCAGACGTGCCAGCGGGACCAAGGCAGGAGCAACCGTCATCACCTCCTCCCAACGATCAGCTCCTAAATTTAACTTCTCTATCCGATAAAACTTCCCAGGCTTTGCCTCCCACGTGAGATTGATCAGGTCTTCTTCATTCAATTCGAGAGTGAATCTAAGACTCTCCGAATGATCCGTCGGGTCCGTCCCCGCAATCATCTCGTCCCAATCAGACACGCCATCGTTATCCGCATCTCCGGTTTTTAAAATCAAGCCGGGATAGCGTAACTCCCAGATTTCAGAAGCCGAATTCCCATCAAGGTCTACTCCGGATGTGACCCCAAAGAGAGAAGAGCAAAAGCAACAGGCAAGAAAAAATCGGATCGAGTAGCGGGGCATAAAGTGATAAAAATTTGAAGAGAAAGTAGCTGTCCAGAAACCTTTCACAAGCGGTAAATACTGAGGATTAATTGAGAGCCAAGGCCGACTCATTATTCTTCAAACTTTTCCAAAAACCCTCTCATAGTGCTTCAAGCTGTTTCGCGCCACCTTCTCCCACGTGAGGTTTTCTAGAACATAACGATGATTCCTCTTCCCGAACTCTTCCCAACGAGATTTGCCCTTAATCGCATCGATCAGCCCCTGCTCAATCGCGTCAACCGTCGGCTTGACCGTCCAGCCACCGCCAGACCGCTCAACATGAGTTGAAATTCCCGCTTCGGTCGAAACCAACACAGGTCGACTCGCCAACATCCCTTCCACAATCGTGAGACCAAATCCATCAAAGCGAGAGGTCAAAACACAAAGATCTGCCTCTGCTTGAAGTAGAATTGATGGCTCCGGCCTCCTTCCCCTGAAATTCACCCGATCTTGAATCCCCAACTTGCGGGCAAGATTCTCAAGCTCACCTCGGTCAAACCAATCGTTCCCAGTCAACACCAACTCCACCTTCCACGACGACGGCAACCTTGAAAAGGCCTCGATCAAAAGGTCTAATCCCTTGTGATTACGGTCCATCCTCCCCAGAAAATGGAGTTGAAGACGGTCCCGCGACCCCGGCGTGTGAGGAGTCGCCGGAAGCAATGCCAAGGCGGCCGGATCACAGCCATTTGATTCAACAAAAGTCGGCACCTTGCACCCTAGTTCACGTAAATAGTGCTCGTGCTCTCCATCCAAAATTTGAACGGCCGCAGCCCCTTCAATCATCGGCTTTTCAAAGAGGTGCCAATAGACAAACTTTCGTATCGCATGATGTCGCCGCAGCTTCTTCACGTATGGATCATGCGGCATGAAAATATAGGGGATGCCCCGCCGTCTCAATGCCCTCGCCTGCGCACAAACCTGAGGACTATAAGTTCCGTGTAAAACAGCGCCATCGAGAACCAGGCTCCCATTATCCAGATCATCCAAAAAAGACTGAGGAACATCAAAAGGATGCCGCCCCTGATGAGGATACTTCAAAACAACCGGACCGTCTTCCGGCTCCTCGACCCTCGGCGGCTTTCGTCGGAAAGTTACAATCGGAACCTCCACCCCAGCCAAATTCTTAAACGCTGTTCCCAACCCGCTGCAAAAACTCGTAAGCCCTTCCTGACCGGGATAATAGGAAAGAATATGTGCGACTTTCATCATCGACTCCTCTTTTTCACCTCAGCCAAAATGTGCTTCAACACCTCTTCAGACACAACATCAGCCTCTCCGCCACAATCGACCAGCACTGCCCTCCCTCCGCTGTCCTCGGCAATCTCACGATATCGATCCAATTGACGTTCCAGCTCTTCACGAGAAACCTCCTCTTTGCGCGCCAAAATGATGTCAGCTTTGGTATGAAGAACAATCACGCGATCTGGCTTGGGGAGAAATCGAAAGACAAACCGTGCGATGTTCAAACTCGCCCCATAGCGATACCTCCTGGGGTCAGCCAAGA
>JBLHUR010000009.1:0-57541 GCA_047629805.1 Akkermansiaceae bacterium
CCAAAACCGAACACTCCCACCTCGCCGCCTTCGTCAAAAAGATCCGCCCTCCCGGCTGCGGTTGGAAACCCTTCGCCGAACATCGCGGCAGCCCAAATGCGAAGGACGGAGCCGCTCTCCCCCTCGCTCTCTTCGCCTCTGTTCTCGGAGTCGTCGCCGTCCTCGGCACCCTCCTGGGAATGGGCTACTGGCTCTACGGCCAAGTCGGCCCTGCCAGCCTCTGCACTGTCCTAGCCATTGGCTCCATCGCCAGCCTCGCCGCCCTCCGAAACAGATTCTAAAAAGGGGGGGGAAAGCGGGGGCAAGCCGCCCGCACTCCAAGGTTTTGGATCTAGCGATCCATGGGGATGGGATCGGTGGGGAGGACCTTTTTGCCTTCCCAGATGACTTCCTTGGTTTCGAAGTCGTAGGTGAGGATGCGGGAGTGGCTGCCCGGCGCGGGTTGGCGGCTCGTTTTTGGGATCCACTTTTTGTGCGCGGCGATAATTTCATCGTAAGCGGGTTGGCCGATGAGGTTGGTCCACTCGTTGGGATCCTTTACCATGTCGTAGAGTTCTTCGGAGCCATCGGCGTAGCGGATGTAGCGCCAGTTTTCGGAGCGGATGCCGTGGTTGTTGTGGTTGTGAGTGGTGATGGCGGGGCGCTCGCGTTTGGCGGTGGCGTCCTTGAGCTGGGGCATGAGGCTGATGCCTTGGAGGTGGGCGGGGGTTTTGGCTCCGATGAGTTCGGAGAGGGTGGGGTAGATGTCGAGAAGCTCGGCGGGTTGGGTCGAGCGGCCTTTCGCGATGCCGGGGCCGGCGAAGATGAGGGGGACGCGGGTGCCATCATCCCAGAGGGTGTTTTTTCCGGTGATGCCTTTTTCGCCAATGTGCCAGCCGTGGTCGGACCAGAGGATGACGATGGTGTTGTCGGCGTAGCCGTTTCGTTCGAGGGCCTCCATGAGCTTGCCGACCTGGGCATCGACGAAGGTGGTGCAGGCGAGGTAGCTGCGGGTGAGGTTCATCCATTCGTGGTGATCGACGAGCCATTGGTGGCGTGGTTCGGGGAGGGACCAGTGCATATACCAGGAGAAGCGGGGGGTATCGGCGCGGTCATCTTTTTTGATGAGGGGAAGGGTGGTTTCGGATTCGGGGTGGAGGTCATACCACTTTTCGGTGGCGAAGCAGGGGACGTGGGGGAGGAAGAATCCGGCGGAGAGGAAGAAGGGGCCCTCGGGTTTTGAGTCGAGGGTTTTGACGGCCCATTCGGCGATCTTGTAGTCGCCTTTGTCTTTATCTTGGTGCGGAAAGAGGCCCCAATCTACGAGTTTCATCGTGCTTGGGGTGTTGACGAGTTTCTTTTTGGGGAAGGGGGCACCGGTAGCTCCGGGGCCGAGGTGGTCGAACTCTTGGTCGCTGGGTTTGCGGCCGTAGTTGCCGTGGTAGATTTTTCCGGCGGAGTAGGTGGTGTAGCCGTTTTGTTTAAGGTGTTGGGGGAGGGCGGTGAGGTCTTTGAATTCATCGACCTTACGGAACCAGGGGCCGAGTCCGTAGATCCCGGTGGAGTCAGGGCGGAGGCCCATCATGAGGCTGGCGCGGGAGGAATTGCAGAGGGGGGATTGGCAGTGGGCGTTGAGGAAAACGGTGCCTTGGGAGGCGAGCTTGTCGATGTGGGGAGTTTTGGCATCGGGATGTCCGCCGAGGCAGCCGATCCAGTCGTTCTGATCATCGATCGCGATGAAGAGGATGTTGGGCTGCTGTGCCGCAAATCCTAAATTCGAAATGCTAAATCCTAAAAGGAGGGGGAGGAGAATCGGGTGCATGGGTTATTCTAGGTAAACTTCGGCGGAGAAGTCGACACGGGAACTCATTTCAGCTTCGCGGGTTTTGTGATTTTGAATGACGCCGGGGCGTTTTTTCTCCCACTCGTCCACTTTTTCGAGCCAACCACTCAGCGTTTCGGTGGGCCCGCTGAGGGCTAGAATGACGTCGATGTATTGCTGGTTCTCCGAGCGGTCGATGGTGGCGTGGCGGACCGTGATTTCCTCGGGGATGTCCGGGAGCTCGCACAGTTGGGTGATTTGCGAGGCGACTTGTCGGAGGCCCTTTTGTTCTTGAAAGCGGAGGAAGAGAGTCATCGCGACCAAGGTGGCCAGGATGATGCTGAGGTAGGTGAGGATTTGGCGAAGGCGGCGAACAGACATGTGGAAGGGAACGACTTGCCCAAAGAATAGGAGAGGATAGACTCACTTCAATGATCTATCTCGATAACCACGCGACGACGGCGGTGCATCCTGAAGTGGTGGAGGCAATGAGGCCTTTTTTTACGGAGCATTTTTACAACCCATCGAGCGGATATCGGGCTAGTCGGGTGGTGAAGAAGGCGATTGCGGAGGCGCGGGGCGAGGTGGCGGAATTAGTCGGGGCGAAAGAAGATGAGATCGTTTTCACGGGATGCGGGACGGAGTCTAATAACATGGTGCTTAAGTCGTTGGCTCGGATATACGGGCGGAAGAGATCGCGTGTCATCACGGGTGAGATTGAGCACAGCGCGGTGCTGCGGCCGTGTCAGGCGATGGAGGATGTTGGCTTTGAGGTGAAGCGCTGCGGGGTGGATGCCGAGGGACGGATGAAGGTGGATGAATTTAGGGAAGCGTGCGAGGGGGCCGAGACGGGCTTTGCGAGTGTGATGTGGGCCAATAATGAGACAGGAGTCATTCAGCCGATTGCCGAGGCCTGCGAGATCGCGAGGGAGAGGGGGATCGCTTTTCATACGGATGCCATTCAAGCGGTGGGGAAGATCCCGGTGAATGTGGGGGAGGTGCCGGTGGATTTTTTGAGTATCAGCGGGCATAAATTTCATGCGCCGAAGGGAATTGGGGCGCTTTATTTGAGGGAGGGAGTTCGCTTTGAACCCCTCATTCGTGGAGGTGGTCAGGAAGATGGACGACGGAGCGGAACGGAGAATGTTCCTTACATTGTGGGTTTGGGAAAGGCGGCGAGCTTGATGCGGGCGGCTTTGGAAAAGGATGGGCATGCGGGGATTGCGGCGAATCGGGATCATCTTGAAAGACGACTCAGCGAAGAGGTTGAGGGGGTGGTTTTGAATGGAAGCCGGGAGCATCGGGTGCCGACCTGCGCGCATGTTTCCTTCGAGGGCTGCGAGGGGGATGGGCTGATGATTTTGCTCGATGAGTCGGGCGTGCAAATTTCGACGGGAAGTGCCTGCATGACGGGGAAGCAGCAGCCAAGTCATGTCCAGAAGGCGATGGGAATCTCCGATGATCAGGCGAAGAGTAGCCTGCGGATTTCCTTTTCATCGTTCACGACTCGTGAGGAGACCGATGAGGCGGTTGAGAAGATCAAGAAAGCCGTGAGTAAACTCCGTCAGGTCCAAGGGGGCAACGGAGTGGGGCCGGTGGTGGTTTACTCGTAATTAAAAAGGGGGAGAGGAATGTGGCACAGGTCCGACGGTGGCACCCGCAATAAACTCGGCTTTGGTGGAGGTCTGCCGAAGGTCCGTCTTTCCTTCAGAGATATTTTCAGCCCATCGGACGATCCGCCTGTTTAAGGGCTGGGTGTTCCATCGAATGTGTGCGATCGAGGGATAGCACCAAGGGAAAACCGGATGTGCGTCGGTGCAAATCAAAGAGATTTTTTCCGGAGCAATAATCCCTTTTCGGGCGAGATACTGTTGAGTTGCAATAAAATGGCTAGCTTCGTCGATCATGAGCGCGGTGGGCGGAGTCAGGCTGAAGAGTGAGTCCAGAAGATTGACGAGCCCCTCCGGTGTCTCCTCCCAGTCGGGGAGATTGTATTCGCCCGTAGGAAGGCCCAAGGCTCTGAGTTCGTCGAGAAAAGCTTGTTCGGGAAGTCCCGGGAGAGGGAGGCGCCGCATTTTACTGGTGAGAAGGACAATGCGGCGATGCCCCAATTTTTTTAATTGGCGAATGCTGGCATGGTATGCCGGAACTTTGTCCGGTCCCGCTCCTGCCAGAGGGAGACCCCTACGGCGTCCAAAGAGAGCAAAGGTCGGTGTATTTTGTTTCGCGAACCAGGTTAGGGTGTCTCGGGTGGCTGCCGTCAGGATCCAGGCGTCAGCCTCGATCTTAACGGCCATTTTTGAAATACGCCGAATGTCCATTTTGAGATCCTGCATGGTCTTGGGGAGGGAAATCATGGTGTGTCCCGCTGTTTTGAGTTCGTTTTGCAGATCAATGATGTAGCCATCGCCTCGGGAAGGGCGATCATAGTGTAAAAAGGCGATTCTGAGCGGGGTGGTCGCTTGGGTTTCGGTCAGATTGATTTTACGGCGTCGATTTGGTCCCTGTGAGATGAGGGTGCCCTCTTTTTCAAGCTGTTTGAGGGCCGCCTCGAGAGTATTGCCGCCAACCCCAAGTTCCCGGGCCAGACGATTGCTCCCTGGCATGAGACCACTCCAGGTTCCCTTCGCGAGTTCGTTGCGAAGATGCTCCGCCACCTGTTCCGAGGCTGCGAGGATACGGATGGGTGTCATGGGGTAAAACTGCCTGAAATGAGTCATGGTTGTCAAGTAAGAGATTCGTTGATGCTTTGGACAGGTTTTATACTTTTTATCGGATTTCGTCCATGGATTACCCATAAACGAAATTTCGATTAGTAATTCCAAGAACATCATGAAAATAAACAAAACAACTCTCGCCACTCTTGCGGGCCTAACCCTCGCTGCTGGCTCCGCCAGTGCGGCAATCGTCGACGGTCTCGTCGAAAACTGGACCCTCGACGGGGACTACAGCTCCGAAGTCGAGGGCTCCCACGAAGGCACCTTAGTGACTACGGGAACCGGCAGTGGTGCCTTCGTTGCTGGAAAGTTTGGTAGCGCAATTGATCTGACGAACAGCGGTGGAAACCAAGCCTATATCACAATCGGCGGTGACGAGAACGATTTGGATTTCGCTGGTGGCAACATGACCATTTCCGCTTGGTACACGACCGAGTCTCTTTACACCAACTGGCAAACAATGGCTGGCAAAGGTGAAGGTAATGGCTGGCGACTTGCCCGGGCAAGTAGCTCGGCGACCGGATTGACGTTTTCGAACAGGAAGCCGCACAACTTTGACTCCGAGCTTGATCAACAGGACGGCTCTTGGCACCATGTAGTATCTACGGTTGTCTCTGGCGTCGCGACCAATATGTATATTGACGGGGCCTTAGTGGCAACAGACACTTCGGGTTACGTCCTCCAAGATAGGAATAACGCGATGCAGCTTGGTGGTAACCCCGACGCGGGTGGTAGGGGATGGAACGGGAACCTCGATGATGTTGCCGTCTGGAACCGCGCTCTGAATCAGGCCGAAGTCGATTCGATCTGGGCTGGTGGAACCGGAGCCAGCATCGCAAGTCTTTCCGCAGTTCCCGAGCCCTCCTCAGTGGTTTTGTTGGGCTTGAGTGGACTCGCACTGATGTTCCGTAAACGACGTTAGTCATTCGACTGGCCACCGGGGGAACACCTTCGGTGCAGAAAGATTCACACCGTTGTCCTGCTTCAGGCCGGGCAGCGGTTTTTTTATGGCGGGATCCCCCGCTAGACCCCTTAATCTACAACAGAACTACGGTCAATTCCGGGTAACAATATGTTGTTTGGTGCAAGGAATACCTAGCCCCGACACCCTGGCGGTCACACACACATTTTTCATGAAATTAAAATTCATCCCAACTTTTCTTCTTCCCGTCGCGCTTTCGTTCCTGAGCGCTTCTTTCTCAAATGCTGAACTTATCGATGGCCTTGTCGAGCACTGGGCTCTCGATGGGGACTACAGCGCCGCCGTGGATTCCTCGCACGATGGGACCCTCGCGACTACGGGAACCGGCAGTGCCGCCTTCGTTGCTGGAAAGTTTGGGAGCGCAGTCGATTTTACCAGCTCCACTGATAACCAAGCCATTGTCACAATCGGCGGTGACGAGAACGATTTCGATTTCACGGCAAGCGACTTTTCCATCTCCGCTTGGTACACGACCGAGTCCCTTTACACCAACTGGCAAACGATCATTGCCAAAGGTGAAGGTAACGGCTGGCGAATTGCCCGGGCGAGTGCCTCAGGGACTTCATTGACATTTTCGAGCAGGAAGCCGCATAACTATCCCGCCAATCTCGATCTACAGGACGGCTCTTGGCATCTGTTGGTGTCAACGGTTGAGTCTGGCGTCGAAACCAACATGTATATTGACGGGGTCTTAGTGGCAACAGACACGACGGGTTACGTCCCTCAGGATAGGGGGAACCCGATGCAGATCAGCGGCAACCCTGACGCAGCTAACAGGGGATGGAACGGTAACATCGATGATGTCGGGGCCTGGAATCGCGTTCTGACTCAGGAAGAGGTTAGCTCAATCTGGAATGACGGCAACGGAGCCAGTATCGCAAGCCTTACCGGAGGCACTCCCACTCCCTTGCGGATCGTTGATGTCGCGCATACCCGCACTGTGGATAATATCCTTGTCGACCTTACCTTCACTTCGAAAGAAGGGAGCTCTTATTCGATCTATTCCACCAATGACCTATCCCTCCCTCTCACAAGCTGGAACGAATTGAATGATGGTTTCCCCGCTGCCGTGGAAGCCCTTTCCACCATCTTTCCTGCAGATTTCAATGACCTAGGCCTCGCGCTGGACGATCACCAGTTCTTTGTGGTCGTGAAAAATCCATAAAGGGTACTCTCCCTTTCGTCAGAATATTCCAATCCATGAAAAAAAAATCCACCTCAATCATCCTTCTTACTGCCGGTATATCGTGCCTCAGTGCCCTGTTTTCAAATGCTGAACTCGTCGACGGACTCGTCGAACACTGGGCCTTCGACGATGACTACACCGCCGCGCTGGACGTCTCCAACGATGGAGTTCTTGCAGTAACAGGCACAGGCAGTGCCACCTTCGTGACTGGTAAATTCGGTTCCGCTGTTGATTTGGAAAACAGCGTTGGTAACCAAGCTGTCATCAATGTTGGTGATCCGGCTGAGTTCGCTTTCGAGGGCGCAAGTATGTCCATTTCGGCTTGGTACACGACCCAGTCCCTCTACACCAATTGGCAAACTCTGGTCAGCCAAGCTGAAGGCGGAAACTGGCGAATTGCCCGGCATGGGAGCTCGGACACCAACTTTAAGTATAGTGTAGGTGGCCCTGGTAACGTTGCGGCAAATATCGATCTGCAAGACGAGTCGTGGCATCATGTCGCGGTGACGCACGAATCTGGTGGCGACATCACGATGTACGTTGACGGGGTCGCAGCGGCTACTCAGGCGGAATGGGTCTTGGGGAATGGTGGCGGTCTTATTATGCAGATCGGTGGCAATGCGCAAGCAGCCGAAAGGGGATGGGACGGGAACATTGACGATGTCGCCATCTGGGATCGCCCTCTGACTCCGGAAGAGGTTTCCTTAATTTGGAATGACGGCGCTGGAGCCAGCATCGCAAGCCTTACCGGAGGCACTCCCACACTCTTTCAGATCGTTGATGTCGCGCACACTCGCACTGCGGATAATATCCTTGTCGATCTTACCTTCACTTCGAAAGAAGGGAGCTCTTACTCGGTCTTCGCCACCAACGATCTGTCTCTCCCTTTTGCAAGCTGGGGCGAATTGAATGATGGTTTTCCCGCTGCGGTGGGAGCCACTACCACCAACTTCCCTGTCAATTTTAATGACCTAGGTCTGCCGCTGGACGATCTACAGTTCTTTGTGGTCGTGAAAAATTAGGAAAGGGCACCTCCGGTAAGCTCCCGGGTGATTGGGATTCCCTGCTAATTCAAGGAGTGTCTTTTTCGGGCCTGAGAAAGGGCGTCATTTGGATGAGGGAAATCTCTTCGCTCCGTTGGGCCCTGCGTTCTGGATGAAATTTGGGTGAAGATTTTCCAGAGAACAGCAAAGATTTTAGGCCATGTCGAAACTGATTCCGTTCTTCGTCAGCATCCTGTTCTTAGTGGGCTGCGATGATGATGGGCCTGGCAATGCCGGTCCTCCTGAAAAGGACGGCGAAGCGAAGGTCGAGGCAGCGGCGCCATTTCCCCGGGCGACAAACCTCGCTTCATTGGATCTCGCTGGTGACCGTCAGTTGATCGCGCCACTCGCTGACGCTTATCGCCGAATTGATGCCACCGTCGATGGTTGGGAGAGCGAGGCTTTTAGCGAGAAGGCGGCAAGCCAACTGGACCGTCTTGCGGAATCACTTCAGCAGAACGACACCACCGCCTCGGGTGCGCTCTCCGAGAGCTCAATCGAAAGACTTGCAGCTTTGGTAACGGCCGATTTTCGCTCCAGCTCGCTCCGTCCCCAGCTTGCCGAGGTGCGCAATCGCGACGGGCTCCTTGTTTCTCGATTCGACCCTTCTGCCCCGCCGACCAGTGAAGATCGGGGCACATCGAACCAAGGCAAGGATGGGTTTGTCGCTGCGATGAAGGGGCTCCTGAGGCCGGGAAATCTCAAGGCCGTCACTCACGCCAAATTCAAGGTGAGTCATGTCGAAGTCACGGACAACAAGGCAAGGACCCGAGTGTTGGTGCAGCTCGACGGACCATCCGCCTCCACTCCTGGCATAACCCAGATCAATGCCACCTGGGATTGTTCGTGGAGCAACAATTCGACTGAGCAACCTCTGTTGGTGGCGATTGAGGTCGTTGAATACGAAGAGGTGGTCAAGCAGGGCAAGACCCTCTTTTCGGACATGACTGAGGCGGTCGTCGGCGACCTCGACTCGTTTCGCAAGCACTATGCCTTCGGGGTGGATCATTGGCGACTAAGAATACCTGCGCAGCTTGGGATGGCCGTGACGGGTCATCACGGCCTTGCGGTGGGGGATGTCAATGGCGATGGGTTGGAGGATGTCTACCTCTGTGCTGATGGGGGCTTGCCGAACCGGCTCTTGATTCAGGAGCCGGACGGTCGCTTCCGTGATGCCACTCCGGAGAGTGGTGCCGATTGGTTGGACTCAAGCGCAAGCGCTCTCTTACTGGATCTCGACAACGATGGCGATCAGGATTTGGTGGTGGGCTTGGCTTGGCATGTTGTCTTGATGGAAAACGATGGCAGCGGGCGTTTTAGCGAGAAGGCGGTCTATCAATCCCGGGGCCAAATCCTTTCGATGGCGGTGGCTGACTTTGACCAGGACGGGGATCTCGATCTTTTTTTGTGTGGCTATCAGGGCGACGGCGAGGAACTTCGAGAGGGGGCCCTTGCGATGCCCATTCCTTTTCACGATGCCAACAACGGCGGGGCCAACACCCTCCTGAAGAATCAAGGAAGCTGGAAGTTTGAAGACCAGACCACGAGCAGTGGCTTGGATCAGAACAACCAGCGCTTCAGTTTTGCGGCGGTGTGGGAAGACTATGACAACGATGGCGATCTTGATCTTTACGTCGCGAACGACTTTGGCCGCAATAATTTGTATCGTAATCAAGAGGGTGTTTTCACCGATGTGGCCGCAGCGGCGGGGGTCGAAGATAAGGCAGCCGGGATGTCTGCGGGCTGGTCGGATGTCGATCACGACGGCCACATGGATCTCTACATCAGCAATATGTTTTCCAACGCAGGCAACCGAATCACCTATCAAAACCAGTTTAACGCCCATGCTGGGGCAGGGGACAAAGCGGACTTCCAGCGATTTGCACGCGGCAACACCCTCTTTCAGAATCTCGGTAATGGGCAGTTCTCCGATATCAGCGAACCTGCGGGCGTGACGATGGGGCGGTGGGCGTGGGGCTCCGTGTTCGCTGACTTCAACAATGACTCACTGGAGGACATCATCGTTGCCAACGGTTTCATCACTTCGACCGATACCGGCGACTTGTGAAGTGTCTATTGGCGACAGGTCGTGTCGCAATCCCCCCTGACCGCTACCAAGGTTGGGATTGATCGATACATGCAAGGTTGGAAGTCGCTCAACCGCTTCTTGCATGAGGATCGCAGCTTCAGTGGGCACGAACGCAACTCGGCTTTCCTGAACCTCGGCAACAGGCGTTTTGCCGATCTGTCCGCCGCCAGTGGCTTCGGTTTTTTTGATGATGCCCGCGCGGTCGCGACCTTCGACTGGGACTTCGATGGCGACCTCGATTTTTGGATCGCGAACCGGACGGCACCGCGCATTCGCTTCCTGAAAAATAACAATACTGGGAGGAATCATTATCTCGCTCTCCGTTTGGTTGGAAATGGCAAGACCACCAATATCGACGGCATCGGGGCGCGCGTTGAGGTGGTCATTAAAACTGGCCCGGACAAAACGACGCTCATCAAAACACTCTATGGTGGCAATGGCTTTTTGTCGCAATCTTCCAAATGGCTCCATTTCGGACTGGGCGCGGCCGACGTGATCGAGTCACTGGTCATCCACTGGCCCGGGGGTGCCAGACAGGTCGTGCGTGCTGTTGATCTTGATTGCCATTACCTCGTCTCCCAAACCACCGGAAAATTGACGGTCTTCAAGAAGCCTGCCACCACGCGCGTTGACTCGAGTTCGGTGCTTGCGCTGCCGGTATCTGGCGAGGCGGCGCGCATTGTCTTACCCTCCCGCCTTCCGCTGCCGGCGCTGACATACGAGACGTGGGAAGGTGACCCGGTTTCAATGGCAGGTGCCCAACCCTCGCCCTTACTCGTTAACATTTGGGCGAGTTGGTGTCTGCCGTGCTGGCAGGAGTTCGCGCAGTGGACGGAAGAGGCGGATGCCATCAAGGCCTCGGGCCTTCGGATTGTGGGCTTGAACGTGGATGAGGTTAGCTCAAATTCCGAGGAGAATCAGGATCCCCGCCCTCGCCTGACCAAGATGGGGTTTCCATTTGAAACAGGGCGAGGCGATCGCGTCTTACTGGATACCCTCGATGCCTTTCAACGTGCCACGCTCGACCGTTGGCGACCGCTGCCGGTGCCGACAAGCGTTCTTGTCGATGAACGCGGGCGGGTCGCGGTCATTTATCGAGGCCCCGTGGAAGTCGCTCAGTTGCTCGCGGATGTCAAACTGTTGAAGGCTTCACCAGAGGCGCTTCGCGAGGCGGCCGTGCCCTTTGCGGGGCAGTGGTTTGATCCAGTGCCTGTCGCCAACCCCGGCACGGTTTCGGCGCAGTTTATTGACCTGTCGATGATCGGTCACGCTTACCGATATCTCCTGGGCTATGCCGAGCAATTCGCGGGTCTCGAATTGTCGCCCGGTGAGCGCCGGCGGGTTGGAGATGCCTATTTTACGGCGGCGGTCTTGTTAAAGGAGAACAGCGCATTTGCGCGCGCGGCTGAGACCCTGCAAAAAGGAGTGGCGGCCAACCCCGACGATTTACGAATCCGTGCCCTGCTCGGCGAACTTCAGTGGCGACAAGGCAATCTTGACGAGGCTGCCCTGCATTACGGTGTCGTCGTAAAAGCGATGCCTTCCGATTTTATGACGCTCCGCAAATTGGCCTTGGTCTATCTCAAGCAGAAAAAGTACGGGGCCGCCCTCCCCTTACTGGAGCGAGTGACCCGCGCCCAGTCCGGCAACGCCGTGGCCCACGTCAACACCGCGTCAGCTTGGTTGGGGTTGAAGGACTACGGCAAGGCGGTGGCCTCTTACCGTGCGACGCTCAAGACGGCACCTCGCATGCCCAAGGCCTTGAATAATCTGGCGTGGATTCTTGCAACCCACCCCGATCCAAAAATTAGAAGCGGGGCCGAAGCAGTCACGGTTGCAGAACGTCTGTGCGAACTCAGCAAGTATACGTCCCCGGTAAGCCTGGATACCCTCGCTACCGCCTACGCGGAAGCAGGGCGTTTCGCGGAGGCCCGCGCCACGTCCGAAAAAGCGATTGGACTCCTTCCTCCCTCGGCGGATGCGGTGCAGGCCGGCGACATGAAAAGGCGACTGGAACTTTACAAACAGGAAAAGCCGTATCGGGATCAGTAACTTTTCTTAGCCTTGCCCCCTCTTTCCTGAGGACTACGGAACGATTGACAATCGCTTGCACGGGGTAGGTGAATTCGGGATTGCGGAACTTTAGGAGGCTTTCGCGCATGTTAGCCACTGACTTACTGACTTTGGTGTTTCGACGGTTTTAGCGTTGATGCGGATCTTGATCAGTTTGGGCGAGGAGGATCGTTTGCAGATCCGATTAAAGGTGGAGTATATCCATAGTGAACGGTGGCTCCGGTGGTGGTTTATTCCTGAAATGATCGGGTCCGAATTCAAAAAAAAGACCGTGCAGTTGACTGCACGGTCTTTTGAAAAAGCGTATTGCTTGAAATTAGCGACGTCGGCGGAGGAGGCCAAGTCCAGCCAATCCAAGGAGAGCGATCGAGGAAGGCTCGGGGACAACGGCTAGGGTTCCGTCCAGAACCACTCCCATGAAACGGGCGCGAGAACCATCACGGTCAGCGTTTGTGTAGTTATAGGAGATCGTGTCGTAAAGATCGCCAGTGTTATCGAAGCCGAAATCTGTGATCCAGCCTTGGTTGGTGCTGGGACCATTGGCTCCCGGGGTGTCAAAGGCAACGAGATCGACTTGCCCTGCTCCGGTCATGGTTAGAGTCAAAGTCCACTGGTTGACGTAGGTTCCATGGGGAATGTAAATACTACCGCCAGCCAAGCCTGAGATATCGATACTTCCGTCCACTTCCGCTGCTCTCGCAAAGGTGTTTACCGCTCCGACAACTCCAGGATTGTGGTCTTTGGTTGAGGTGAAGCCTGCTGGATCGGTACTTGTCCAGACGTTGGCCCAATCCTCACCATTGCCGTGGGTATTTGCAAGTGGGGCGTTGGGAGTCGGAGTCCGGGTGCCCCCACTGGCGTAGGTGGTGAGCGCGCCGCCACCTTCGTTGCCAACGAAGTTGTAAGCTAAAACAGTTCCGTCTCCAAGGGGAGTGGTGAAGGTTGGAGAGCCTGGTGCATTATCGCTGCCAACCATTCCCCGGTCGTTATAACTTGCGGCTCCACCAAAGACTGAAATGTCAAAGTTGGTATTATTGTTCGAGACTTGGGTGCTTGCCCCAAGGGTCAGGGTGGCTGCTCCCGCGACCGAAGCGGTCAATGAGAGTGCTACGGGTATAATGATGCTTAGTTTTTTCATATCTGGTAATTATTTATTTCTGGTTTGTTTTGGTTTGTGTGGAAAGGAGAAAAAGGAGCTCCCTCTCTTAGTTTTCTTTTACGACGAAGAACTGTTTGTCGGTTAGTGGGAGGATGCTGGCATTGTAATCGACCAGGAAGGTCGAGGCGTCGGCGCCAACGGCGGCAGCGAAGCCATCATCAAGTTCGAGCCATTCCTCGATCGGGAGGGAAAGGTCCTCACTGGTCAGGATGGTGTAGGTGCGTCCTTCCCTTGAGTTGAAGGTGAGATTCACGTTGACGTTATCCGGACCGCTTAGACGGGTGTAGGTGATTTTGGTAATCTCCAGGCCCTTGGTGCCTCCGGCCGATTCGAGGATGACTCCCATGAAGCGTGCGCGGGATCCGTCACGGTCTCCATTGGTGTAGTTGTAGGTGATGGTGTCGTAGCCATCCCTATTGATGAAATTGAAGCTCGAAATCCATCCTAAGTTGGTGCTTGCGCCATTTGTGCTCTGCGTGTCCAAGGCGACGATGTCCGTTTTCCCGGGTCCGCTCATGGTCACAGTGAGGGTCCACTGGTTAATGTAGGTGCCGTGGGGGAAGTAGAGCGTTCCAGATCCCAAACTACTAATATCGACTGTTCCTGTGACTTCCGCGCAACGGGCGAAGGTGTTTGCCGCTCCGACAACTCCAGGATTGTGGTCCTTGAGAGTCGTGAAGTCCGCAGGGTCGGTGATGGTCCAAACGTTGGCCCAGTCCTCACCACTTCCGTGGACATTCGCCGAAGGGGCGGTGGGAGTCGGAATGAGGCCTTCTTCACCCATCGCGTAGGTGGTGAGGGGACTTCCTGTTCCTTCGTTTCCGATGAAGTTGTAGTCGAGGATCGTGCCATCGCCAAACATGTTGGTGAAGGTCGGTTCTCCGGGCTCGGCGCCACCAATTCCGCGATCATTGTAACTTGCGGCACCGGGGAAGACCGAGATGTCGAAGTTGGCGTTGTTGGAAGAGACCTGGACTCTTTCGATAAAGCCGACATTGGAGATGCTTCCGGGAATCGAGCCGCCGTCAGTTGGATTGGAGCCGCCCGCGACTTCCTGGCTATCACTGAATCCGTCTCCATCGCTATCCGCAAGGAGCGGGAGAGTGATGAAGCCGTCTACGCCGGCAATGACTTCTTCGCCATCGAGAATCGTGTCACCGTCGGTGTCAGCCACTAAAGGATCGGTTAGATGGATGTTTTTCTCATCCGCGTTGCTGAGGCCGTCCATGTCGTTGTCGTTGGCTGGGTCGGTTGGCTCGGTGTCAATGTCGTCCCGGACGCTGTCGTCATCGGTGTCGGCCAAAGCCGGATCAGTGACGAAACCATCGGCACCATCGACGATTTCTTCGTCGTCGTTCAAAGTATCACCATCGGTATCGACGAGGGTTGGGTCACTGCCGTGGGTGTTGACTTCAACACCATCGGCGATGGTATCGCCATCGGTGTCAGTAAGAGTAGGGTCACTCCCATGAGTGTTAATTTCCGGGCCATCTTCGAGATCGTCATCGTCGGTGTCTTTCAGATTAGGATCGGAGTCGGCGGTCTGCTCCTGACGGTCGGTGGCACCATCACGGTCAGCATCGCCGGTGCCGTCGCTGACATCCAGTTCTCCTGCATCGATGGTCCCGTCGTTGTTCCCGAAGTTCTCTTCCTCCCAGGAGTCGAGGAGGAAGTCGCCATCGGTATCATTCCCTCCGACAACGGCTTCACCTTCCAAGATGACTCCCATGAAGCGTGCTCTTGATCCATCACGGTCTCCATTGGTGTAGTTGTATGTGAGGGTGGTGAAGTCACCGGCATCTTCAAAGTTGAATTCCGTGATCCACCCGAAGTTCGTTCCAGCCCCATTGGCTTCGGTGTCGAGAGCAACGATGTCTGTTTGCCCGGGACCGCTCATGGTCACGGTGAGGGTCCAAGCGTTGATGAAAGTTCCATGTGGGAAATACACCGTTCCGTCTGTGAGCGACGAAATGTCAATGGTTCCGTTGACTTCGGCCGATCTGGCGAAGGTGTTTGGCACGTCGATGTTGGTGAAATCCTGGGTGCTGGTGAAACCGGCGGGATCGGCAGCAGTCCAGACGTTTGACCAATTTTCCCCGCCTCCGTTGATATTTTCGGGAGGGCAGGTGGCATCGCTGATCAGGCCGTCTTCGCCCTTGGCATAGCTGGCGATGGTATTATCCGGACTGTGGAAGAAGTTGTAGTCAACGATGGTGCCGTCGCCGAAAGGGTTTGTGAAGGTGGATACGCCTGGTTCGACACCGCCTACTCCGGCGTCGTCATAAGCCGCTGCGCCGGGGAAGACCGAGAGGTTGAAGTTGGCGTTGCTGGAAGAGACCTGGGTGCGAGTCCCGAAGGTGAGGTCGGCGGCGCGCCCGTTGCTTGCCAACACACTTGCGATGGCGATAAGTTTTAATGCTGAGGAGGGTTTCATAGTTCTAGAAGTAAAGGTCTGGATGTGATTGGGTGTGGTTTTTGGACCCAACGAATGGAGGGTTTTGGAAAAAATTCCCACATAAAGTGGGGTAGTTATGTACTATTGTGGCACATCTCTTGCCTAGCCTGAAAACGAGCTTTCGAGAGGGATGCCTTCCCGTTTTGGGGTAGGTTGGCCGACACGTGAGCTTGCAATGGACGAGATGCTCATTAATCTCGAAGGGTGCCTGATAAAGATCGATCTGCGAAACCCTCTGCTTCTGAGTCAGCTACGAAGTTTTCTGAGATGGCTGAGGATCGGCAACCGGGGTTCTTCAGCGAGTTTTGGAGTTTTCTCAGGCAGAATAAGAAGTGGTGGCTGACTCCGATTCTCATTGTTCTTTTCCTATTGATTGCTCTGGTGATCATTAGTCAGACTCCCCTCGCTCCGTTTATCTATCCGTTCTTCTAGGTTTGAAGACGACTTTAGGGCATCTTTCTTGAGGCAAATGGCAGCAATTCTTGGAATCTCCGCTTTCTACCACGACTCCGCAGCTGCGCTGTTGATCGATGGTGAGATTGTCGCAGCTGCGCAGGAAGAACGCTTCAGCCGGGTGAAGCATGATTCCGGCTTCCCGAAGCAGGCGGTTGATTTCTGTTTGGCCGAGGCCGGGATCTGCGCTGCCGATCTGGATCATGTCGGTTTTTACGACAAACCGTTTCTGAAGTTTGAGCGCTTGCTGGAAACTTATGTCGCGACTGCTCCGCTTGGAATTCGGTCGTTCTTTAAGTCGATGCCAGTCTGGCTTCAGAAGAAGCTGCACTTGCCTCGCGAGATGCGGAAGTCGCTGGGAGGTCGGTATAACAAGCGATTCGTGTTCACCGAGCATCACGAATCGCACGCCGCCAGTGCCTTTTTCCCATCCCCTTTTGAGGAGGCTGCGATTCTAACGTTGGATGGGGTTGGCGAATGGGCGACTGCGAGCTTTGGAGTCGGACGCGGCAACAAGATTGAGTTGACCCATGAGTTGCATTTTCCGCACTCGCTGGGGCTTTTGTATTCGGCCTTCACCCACTATTGCGGATTCCGGGTGAATTCCGGCGAGTATAAGATGATGGGCCTCGCGCCTTTCGGGCAGCCTCGCTTTTATAAGCTGATCCTTGAGCACCTTTTGGATCTTAAGGAGGACGGCTCCTTTCGGATGGATATGTCGTATTTTGATTACACGGCGGGGTTGGCGATGATCTCGAAGAAGTTCGAGAATCTTTTTGGGGAACCGCGGCGTAGACCTGAATCGGAAATTGGTGAACATTTCATGGATGTCGCGGCCTCGGTGCAGGCGGTGACCGAGGAGATCATGGTGCGCTGTGCTCGTCACGTGCGGGAGGTTACCGGAATGGACAAGCTGTGCCTTGCGGGAGGGGTGGCTTTGAACTGCGTGGGGAATGGTCGTGTTTTGCGCGAGGGGATTTTTGATGACCTGTGGATTCAGCCAGCCTCGAATGACGCCGGCGGGGCCCTAGGAGTTGCTCAGTTTATCTGGCACCAACTCTTGGACAAGCCACGTGTGGTCGTGAGGGGAGATGGGCAGAAGGGATCACTCCTTGGTCCTCGTTTTGACCATGGAGAGTGCTTAAAAACGGTGACGCGCGAGGGCGCGAAATTCGAACATATTGAATCGGAGGAAGAGCGTGCGAAGTGGGTAGCGGAACGCATCGCCGAAGGCAAAGTGGTGGGCATGATGCAGGGGCGGATGGAATTTGGCCCCCGGGCATTGGGGTGCCGGAGTATTCTCGGTGACCCGCGCAGTGAGAAAATGCAGCGCTTGATCAATCTCAAGATCAAGTATCGCGAGTCGTTCCGGCCTTTTGCTCCCTCGGTTTTACGAGAGCAGGCAAGCGAGTGGTTTGAATTCGAGGACGGGCAGGAAAGTCCCTATATGCTTTTGGTGACCGGGGTTAGAGAAGCCAAGAGGAAGGATGCTGGCGAGGTGAGCGCGCGGGGGCTGGATCGCTTGCAGGTTTCGCAGTCGGAAATTCCCGCCGTCACTCATATCGATGCTTCGGCGCGGGTTCAAACCGTCGATCCCGCGCGCCACGGTTTTTATCACAAAGTTGTGTCGGCCTTCGGTGAACTGACCGGCTGTCCCATGGTGGTAAATACGAGCTTCAATGTCCGGGGCGAGCCGATTGTCTGCAGTCCGGATGATGCCTATCGATGTTTTATGGCAACGGAAATGGACGCTCTGGTGCTGGAGGATTTGGTTTTACTCAAAGACGAGCAGAAAGGGGGCGCGTCATGATCGAATTAAAAACGTCCTTTTCCCGCCGGGAGCTTTTGTGGTTTGGGCCACTCTTTGCGCTCTTTGGTGCGATGGTTGGGGGAATGGCCCTTTGGAAGTTTGAGGCTCCGACTTTTGCCAAATGGATCTGGATCGTTTCGGCGGTCGTGATCCTGCTTTACTCTCTCCTTCCGCCCCTGCGGAAATGGATTTTCATCGCCTGGATGGCGGCCGTCTTTCCGATTGGTTGGATCGTTTCCCATGTGCTTCTGGCCGCGGTATTCTACCTCGTGGTCTTTCCGATTGGTTTGCTCATGCGGTGCTTCCGTTATGATGCCCTGGGCCGGAGCTTCGACCGCGATTGCAAGAGTTACTGGAAGAAGCGTGAGGCCAATGACGACCCCCGAAGGTACTTCCGGCAATTTTAGAGTCGTCCGTTAGTTGCCTGCCGCTTTTTTCTTCTGGATGATCCGGAGGTTTTTCCGTGCCGCTTCGTGGTTAGGATTGATCTTGAGAGCCTGAAGACACGTTTTCTCGGCTTCGTCCAAGCGGCCGAGTTGTGCCAGAACGAAGCTGAGATTATCGTAGCCTGGGAGGTAGTCGGGACGAAGTTCGATGATCGTTTGAAGAGCCTTGGCAGCGGCGGGGTAGTTGCCGGCCCGAACCAGGGCGACACCGTGCTGAACTCTCGCGTCGAAGTTGTCCGGTTGGAGGCGGGTCACTTCTGCTAGCTTTTTGGCAGCTTCGGCAGGGAAACCATCTTTGATCAATTGTTGACCGTGTTGCTTCAACAGTTTGGTTGCTTGCTCACGCCCGAGAGCACTTTCGGGATCCAGCCGAAGAAGCTTCTCGATGATTCGTTCGCTTTCAGGGTAGTCACCACGCTCAGCGAGGATGTCCGAGAGTTGGACATGGGCTTTGACATAGAAACTGATTTCAGGACTCAAAGTGACCCCAACGAGATGGCTCAATCGCGCGAATGCTTCCTCTGTTTTTCCCAAATGCCGGGCAAGATTGCCGACTTGATAGTGTGTTTCGGCATCGCCGGGATAGAGTTCGAGGGCCTTCTTGGCCGCTCCGTAGGCGTCCTCCATTTTTCCGGCCCATGAGTAGACCTTGGAGAGGTTTCGCATTGCGATCCCCTGCTTTTTGGGGTCGACCTTTGTCATGATTTCTTTGGTGACTTTCTCTATGGCATCATCGTTCCAATCGCTACCGGGGGTCAGCCAGTCTTGGGCCTTCATTTCATCGAGGATGGCAAGAGCGAGCATACGGTGCCCGTCGATCGCGGGATGAACGTGATCGAGAAAAAGCTCCTCTCCCGGAATGCCATGGGGTGACTCTTTTTCGACCATCGTGGCGAAATCGACCATGGGAATTTCACGATCGCTTGCAATTTCTGACACGATTCCGGGCATGGGCGAAAGGGCACGTAAAGGGCACACGTCTTCATCCAAGGCCTTCTGATAAGCGGCTTTGGCTTCTTCAAACCTTTCAAGGCCTGCCAACACGCGGCCCCGAAGGTAGTGGGCGTGGGCGTATTGATCGTCAATCTTCAGCGCTTGATCTAGCTTGGTAAGCGCGTTCTCAAAATCCTCTGCGTCGGCCTTGGCCCGCGCACTTTCCATGAGTGTTTGCCATTCCTTCTTTTGCTCATCGCTCAATCCATCCTGGTGTTGGCTTTTAAAGGGAGAACAATTCCTGAGATTGGAGGCGGGGCTGATAAAGAGAACCTTGGCTCCACTGGAGCGAGCGATGTCGACAATGCGTGCCATGTTGTAGCGGTAGTGGTCAAGAACCTGGGATTCCAGTTCCCCGTCCCGCTCGTAGTCCTGTGGGCCGACTGATTGATCGAGAATGGCGTTGACCTCGCCATCGAGTTTTTCGGGAGTGACCTCGGCCTCTTTGCTTGAGCTTCTAACGAGACGAGTGATCCCACTATAGGTCCGCGTGCGACTTAGGATCGCTCCCATTCCGCGAACTGAGGCGGGCATGTCGATGATTCCCGAATAGGTACGACGCTCGAGGAACTCATTTTGTCCGCAGTAGACGATAAAGACATCGGGTTCATATTCAGATAACTCTTCCATGAGTGCGGCCACCCGATAGCTGGCATAGCTAATTCCTCCTGCGTTAATGAGTTCCCAGTTTTTTGAGGAATCAGCAAGCGGGAGCATTTCGCGAAGCCAACCGCAGAAGGAGGTGGCATCATCATAAGGGCGTCCGTAGGTCGTGGAGCCTCCCACACAAAAGATGCGGGTTGTGTTGTCCGGCTTTTCTTTGGGAAAACTCTGCTTATTAAAGTAGGAGAGCTTGTTGCGCGATGTCACCAATTGGGAAGCGTCATTCTCTTGTTCGAGAAAGAGGGGGATCTGTGATGAAAAACCGACATATGGATCTTCCTCATATGAGAGAGGCTTCACTCCCGCGCCGAAAAGAACCAACTCGGTCAGACCGAAGAAGACGACGAGGGTAAGAAGAGAAAAGAGAGCCTTTTTCCAAAAGGGCAGGCGTGATCGGGATTCCGGAGGCCTTGCCTCTTTGGCTTTGTCTTTGGCTTGGGCTCTTTTTTTTGGAGTGGATGACATGGAGAAGTTTTAGGGAATTGGCCTCATTGAGAGATCTTATAAAAGTCTGGATCAAAGAACCAAGGATCGAAAAGGCCGTCAAGTCGCATTGAGCGAAGCAAAAATAAGCCTGTGAGCGAACAGGCAGAGGGAAGGGACTTTCATGGTGTCTTGGAAACCCGCTTGTAAGAGTGACTGTTTCGGAGCACTTTGCTTATAACCTAATGATGAAAAAAATGACTCGTTTCCTGTCTGCTGCTGTTTGTTTCGCCGGTTTGTCTCTCGTCTCAGCGGAAGAAGAGAAAGCTGTTGCTCTTTTCAACGGAAAAGATCTCACCGGGTGGCATTCTGATATTCCGGCTGCGGATAAGAATCCCGAGATCAAGCCGAGTTTCATCGTGCGTGACGGAATGTTGGTGAGTCTGGGGAAGCCGGGAGGGCATTTGATTACGGATAAGGTTCATGAGAACTTCAAGCTGGAGTTGGAATATCGCTTTGCCAAGGAGGCCGGGAACTGTGGGGTGTTGGTGTATGCGTCCACGCCGCGGGCGCTCTATGGAATGTTTCCTGCATCGATCGAGGTGCAAATGCATCACACCAATGCCGGTGATTTTTGGTGCATCGCCGAGAACATCGAGGTGCCTGATATGGAGAAGCGTCGTCCAAAAGGGAAGAATCAGAAGTGGGGTGGCAATCAGGGCGATTCCCGTCGTATTCTGAATCTCACCGATGGGTCCGAGAAGGCCGTGGGCGAGTGGAATAAGATGGTGATCGAGTGCAAGGGGAACGAACTGAAAGTCTGGGTCAATGGTGACATGGTGAATCACGGAACGAATTGCACGAAGAGTAAGGGGCAGATTGCCTTGCAGGCTGAAGGTGTGGAAGTGGAGTTCAAGGATCTCATGCTGACTTCGCTGAAAGTCGAGGCAGGGAAGGAGAAGGAGTGATTCTCCCGATGCCGTGGAGTCGAGCGGGGAAGCGGCTCTGTTTCTTCGGAGTTTATTGGCTCATGGTGGGATCGGTTTTGCTTGGGTCTTGATCTTTCACGGATGGTTTGTGTGCTTACTTTTAGTGGGCTTGGTGCCGACCTGGTATGGCTTTTACTCGCTTTGCCTGCACCCGATCTAGGAACCCGATTTTGAATCTCCGAAAATCTTTGGGAGGAATCTCTGATCAATCGAGATGAACTTTCTTTCGGGTATCTTTGAGAGGATCTGCTAGTACTAGTCAGTGAAGTTCAAACAAGCTCTCGGATTAGTGATTGGTCTCGTCGTTGGCGTGGTTGGCGGAATTCTTTTTTCAAAGAGTCTCCGACCCGAGCCGGGCTCGATGCAGGAGAGGGTGGAATCGGCGGAGGAGGAGCTGGCGCGCTCGGAGCGGCGGGTACGCGCGATGGAGAAACACGTTGGGCGGACGGGAGAATCGTCGAAGGGAAGGCTGCAGAGTTTGGCGCGGGACGTGAAGGACGGGAAGGAGGTCAGCTTTGACGATATTTTGGGAACGGCGAAGCCGTGGATGCGGCAGATCGCTCCGGTAATGGAGCGGGTGCGCAAGGTGAATGAGGCTGATTGGGCGGATGCGCGGGTTTCGGAGTGGACGAGGAAATATGATCTCAGCGAAGCGGAGCAGGAGGAGTTGAAGGAGTTTTTTCAGGAGAAGAGTCGGGTGAATGCAGAGAGAATTACGGAGGTGATCGACAGCGATGAAAGTGGCTTCGTGGACTTCGTGCAGGCGACGGATAACGACTGGCGGGACTTCGATGGAGTGGAGAAGGTGATGGAGGGATTTTTAGAGGGGGAGGAGCTGGTGAAGTTTCAGGCGGAGCAGTTGGAGAAGCGGGTGGAGACGGTGCAGAATGAGGCGGATCGCAAGTTGCAGCGCTTGGATGATGTGGTGTCATTGGACGACGAGCAGCACCAACAGTTGTTTGGGGTGATGGTGCGGGGTGCTGAGGCCTATCAACCGGAAGTGAAGCCGGAGGGATTTACGGGAGAAGCGACTTCGCTGGATCGGCCCGGCCGGGATGCCGCGATTGACGCGGTGCTGCGGCCCGAGCAAAGGGAGGCACTGGAGGAGCATCGTAGCAAGCAGAGGCAGGAGCTGGAGGAGCAGTGGCAGAAGTATCAGCTGGCCCCACCGCGGAATGTTGATGCGTTGGAGGGGGACATTTTTTAGATGAGCGAGGCGGCGATTGAGATCAAGGATCTCCGGGTGGACTACGGGGATTTTGTGGCGGTGCAGGACATCAGTCTGAGCATTCCCTATGGGCAGGTTTTTGGGCTGGTCGGGCCAAACGGGGCGGGGAAGACGAGCACCTTTAAGGTGCTGACGACTTTGATGGAACCGACCTATGGGGAAGTGAGCGTGGCGGGCTTTGATATTTTCGAGTCGGCCGAGGAGGCGCGGCGGGTGATGGCTTACATGCCGGATCTGGCGCCGGTGCCGTCGGATTTGAAGCTGTGGGAGTTCTTGGATTTTCATGCGGACACGCACCAGTTGGGGGGACGAAAAGAGCGTCGGGAGCGCGTCGATGAGTGTTTGGCGACTGTGAATCTTTTTGAGAAACGAAATGCGTGGTGCAAGGAGTTATCGCGAGGGCAGACGCAGCGTTTGGTTTTGGCGAAGACTCTGCTTCATCGGCCCAAGGTTCTTATTTTGGATGAACCGGCGAGCGGGCTGGATCCGCTTTCGAGGCGGGAGATGAGGATCGCTTTACAAAAGCTGGCGAGCAATGGCGCGACGGTTCTGGTGAGTTCGCATATTTTGAGCGAGCTGGCGGAGATGTGTTCTTCGCTTTGTGTCATGAACCAAGGACGACTGCTGGCGAGTGGGACGGCGGAGGAGGTGAGGAAGGAGTTGGGCCGTGCGGAGCGGACGCTGGCGGTGGTGACTTTTGGGGAGCCGCAGGCGTTGGTGGGGTGGTTGGAGGCGAGGGCAGGGGTGAGTGAGTTGGCAGTCGATGGAAGCCGAGTGGGGTTTCAGTTTGCGGGGGATGATGGCGGGCAAGAAAAGCTTTTGGTGGATCTTGTGAAGGCGGGATTGAAGGTGCGGGCTTTTGAGGAAGAGGGCTCTTCGTTTGAGGATATTTTGGTGAGAGTGGCGGAGGGGAATCGAGAGCAATGAACGAGTCGAAAAAACTGAAGCCGCTACCGGCCTGGAAAATCTGGGCCAATCCCATCGTGAGGCGTTATGCGCGGAGCAGGCTGCGTCCGGCGAGTTTTGGGGTGATGCTTTTGCTGACTGTTTTGGTGGCGGGTTTTTTCTTTTTTGTGACGCGGGAGGGGAGTGCGCGAACGATGCGTAATGCCGTAGATATTGCGAGGATGCCTCTGATTCCGCTCCTTGTGATTCAAGGGCTCATTCTTTTCGGGCTGGGAACGGGGCAGACGTCCTCGGGCATGACGGCGGAGGCGGATGAAGGAGTGATCGATTATCAGCGACTCGCTCCCATGACTCCGCTGGCGAAGGTTGTGGGGTATCTTTTTGGTCTCCCCATTCGTGAATGGCTTCTCTTTTTGGCTACGATGCCCTTCACCGTTTGGTCGGTTTGGAAAGGGGAGGTTCCCATCCCGGGGATGGTGCAACTTTATGCCGTCTTCGTGATGGCGGCTATTCTTTATCACCTCACCGGAGTCCTGGCGGGGTCGGTGATGAAGAACCGAAGGTGGGCTTTTTTGGCCTCCACGGGGATGGTGGTTTTACTTTACATTGTCATCCCCCAAGCTTCGAAATTTGGTCTCGTTTACCTCAAGTATGTCACGATCTATCCGGTCTTCCAGGAGGTCTATCCGACCTTGATTGCGCGGCCGATGGGTGAGTTGGCTGCGATTTATCAGAGTCTCACTCCCGATGCGCGCTTCTTTGGGCTCAACTTTCCGCAGTATGTTTTCACCCTGATTTCGCAGGCTGTCTTGAGCTTCGCAATGGCGATGATGCTCTGGCGGAGGTGGCGAAAGGCCGAGTGTCATCTTTTGGGGAAGGTAGCTGCCACGGGACTCTTTGGATGGTTGCAGCTTATGCTTTTGGGGAATGCTCTACCGCTCATTACGAGTGGTGATCTTTTTCCATCCCGTGAGTTTAGCCGCCGTTTCGGACAAATGATGAACCCCACATCGGCAGGGTGGAAGCCCGAGCCGTGGGAGGCGGTGGTGATGATTGGCCTTTATGGCCTGATGACGCTGGCGATTCTGTGGTGGTTGACCTTTCTCATCACGCCGGAGATTCACGCTCAGGTCCGGGGGTGGCGGCGGGCTCGTAAGTTCGGGAATTCGCGTTTACCGTTTCTTTCGGATGCCGCGACTTCGGCTCCATGGACTTTGGCGATGGCCTTGATGGGGGCCTTCGGGTGGTTTGTTTTCGCCAATTCGCTTATCGAGTCGCATTGGTATCCCGATCTCACTCTGATTGCTCTGACTCCGCTGGGGATGGTTCTGGTTTTGGGGTGTGGCGGCTTGGGTTTGCAGGCTTTGCTGGAATCGGTAGGCCGCAAGAATACCGGAATCGTAGCGATCATGGTGGGGATCGTTCCCATCATGTTGGCGGTCATCATGGGGGTAAGCCGGGATGATCTCATCGCGCCGGCGGTGTGGATGGGCGGAATTTGCCCCGTGTCCTGGCCGGTGTATGGCTCGGGAGTTTTCCTATCTCAGGAAGGAATGCCGAGAGATGTGGCGCGGGCCACTCCCTACGCCTTCTGGTTTTGCCTGGGGGTATCGGCCCTCGTAGTCGTCTGGCTTCTCTTTAAGCTACATGATTCGCGGAAACGAATCTCGGAAGCTTCAAAGGAGTCCTAAGCAACGACGGAGGTCTCGGGACGGTCAGTGCGCTGGTCGGCGCGCTCAAGGCTCTGGCGGAAGTTATCGAGCATCTTGGACTCACGTTTGAGCATGTTGACGAGCGCAGCTTCTTCGACTTCGGTGATGAGTTCACGCTCGCCGAAGAAAATGACGAGGTTGGCGATCTCAAGAGTGGCTCCGCGGGCGCGGCCCACGAATTCCGAGAACTCGATCTTGGTGGGGCAGCTGCTGCCTTCAGCAAGGATGCCGGAGATCTGCCAACTGCTCTCACGGAGTCGTTTGGCAAAAGTAGTTTTCCCTTGGGAATCAATGCCATCAGCGAGGTCGGCAACACGATGCCCGATCTCAGTTGCCATTTTCCATACTTCTAGGTTTTCAAATCGAAAGTCAGCCACGAGGCGTGACTAGTGCAATTTGGAGCTGTTGACAAGCCTCAACTGAACTTCTGTTCTTTTGAGAGAGAGACCTTTTGAGGTGGGATCGGTTATTATCTGGCTCATTGATCGGGAATTGCCGGAGTGAGATTCGGTTGATATGAAGGGGGCAAGAATGAGCAGCTTGCCTTTGATTGCGACCCTTGAAGCCGGCGGAACCAAGATGGTTGCGGCCTTTACGAGAGGTCCTGGAGAGATTTTTTCCCGGGAACGCATTCCCACGACGAGCCCTGAGGAGACGATCCATCGACTCGTGGAATTTTTCGAAAAGGGGGCCGCGAGGTTTGGACAACCTGAGGCGCTGGTGGTGGGGACTTTTGGTCCGGCTGATTTGGAACCGGAGTCGCCGACTTACGGATATATTACCGCGACACCCAAAAAGGGGTGGGCTCAAACGGATCTTCTTGGCCCGCTCAAGAATGCTCTCGGTGGGATCCCGGCGGTTTTTGAGACTGATGTGAATGCGGCCCTTTTCGGGGAAGCGACCTGGGGGGCGGCGAAAGGACTAAAGCATGCCGCTTACTTTACGGTAGGAACTGGAATTGGTGGGGGATTGCTAATCAATGGCGGCCTCATTCACGGAGCGGGTCATTCGGAGATGGGGCACATGAGGGTGGGCAGACATCGGGACGATGACTTCGGTGGGACGTGCCCTTTTCATCAAGACTGTCTCGAGGGGTTGGCGAGCGGTCCGGCTCTCGGGGAGCGTTGGCAAGGGCCAGCGGAGGAGCTGCCAGCCACCCACAAAGGGTGGGAAATAGAGGCCTATTATCTCGCTCAAGCTTGCGCAAACGTCCTCATGATTGCTCCGCCCGAGCGGATTATTTTGGGCGGTGGGGTGATGCACCAGGTGCAGCTATTCCCACTAGTAAGCGAGCAACTTCGCGTGCTTTTAAATGGCTACCTCCCCCAACATAAATTGGCTGATGACCTAAGCTCGTTTGTGGTTCCACCAGATCTCGGTGACGATGCCGGTCTTTTAGGCTGTGTGGCGTTGGGGCAAGCCCTTCTCCGTAAACTAAAGGGAGACCTTTCCCCTCAGTGATGGGCTCCAGCGGGATGATGGCCCACCAGATCATCCTGGACCGGTGGGCATGCCATTTTGATGAACGGTGGATTGTAATTTTCGAATCCTTGAGCGCTGACAGCAGATCGAATCACTCCGACTCCGTCACAACTAGCCGGAAGAAGGCTTGCGACATTCCGGTGGTTGAGGTGGTGAAGACGTGGTTGATCCCGTTTCCGGTTGCGGTGACGGGGGTCCAATTTTCTAGGTCGGGTGAGACGGCCATTTTGATTTCCACGCCGGAGAGTTTATCAGTGTTGGGGACGATCATGGTAGCGGCGTTGGTATCGTACTCGGGTTTAGGAAGGACGCTTTGGCTGGTGGGTTCTTGCGGGTGGGTTCCTAAGATATACTCAATTCCGTTTTGGAGTCCGTCGTGGTCAGGGTCGCCGGTGAGGCCGCCGATGATGCCGGGGTAGCTCGCGAGCCAGTCGGTGAAGCTGGGGTCTCTTACGCCTTCGACAATGGTGACTTGATGGGGCTGGCTGAAGCCGAAGGCCCGGCATCCCACGGTAGGGCGGACTTTGAGAAGGTAGGAATTTCCTATGGTAAGTTCTCCACCGGCGGTGGTGGGATTGAGGATGAAGGAGCCATCGACATTCGGAACGGTGAGGTTGGCTCCGACTTCGAGGGAGGAGCTTCGGAGGGAGATGTCGTCGATGCGGAAGCCGATGTAGTCCTCGCCGGCAGGGTAGAGGGCTCCGCCGAGGTGGGCGGTTTCGAATCGGAGGCGCACGGTTTGGTTCGGGTAGGCGGAGAGGGATAGGTTGATTTGTTGGTAGCTGGAGTCCTCGCTTCCTTTGCCGCTTTTTTCCCAGGCGTTGAGCCACGATGCCCCGCCGTCTGTGGAAATCTGGCATCGTAGTTTGGTGGTGGGGGTGGCGAAGCCTTCGCGGAAGTAGAAGCGTAGGGTGGAGTCGGCTTGGGTAAGGAAGTTACGATCGAGCTCAAAGAGCTCCGATTGGTTGAATTCGGGTGGGGTGAGGTGGAAGCATTTGCTCCCGCTGCGAGGGTTGCTGGTGATTCGGAAGTCATTGTCGGCGGTACCATCGATGAGGTGAGCGGCGGTGCTATCCTCCGCTCCCTCCGAGGTGGTGTTGGGGGTGATTTGTGAAACGCTGAGTTCATAGCTGGTGGCGGCAGCAATGGTGGTGAAGTTGAAGGCTCCTCCGTTTGCGGGAGTTTCGGCAGGTCCGCTGACGATGACTTCAGTGGCGAGGCGGTTGGGGTCGATCACGGTGACGTCGTAAGTCACACTGGCGGGGCCTGCTCCCTGGATGCCGGAGACGGTAATGGTATAGGTTTGATCATCGGTGACGGAGCCGACGGTGGAGGGGGCATTCCAGGCGATGGTGTTATCTCCGAAACCATCGTCGTTGCGGCTTTCGATCGAGAATTCGAGGTTCTCGTTGTTCAGAGTCATGGTGATATTGGCGGCGGAGAAGTCGGCCCCGGTGTAGGAATAGGACCATCGTTCGTAGGTGGTTTGCCAGGGGACGAAGCCTTTTGGCGGCCATGCGCTGACCATGTCCGGCGCGGCGGGGGAGCGATTGGCTCCGATGACCTTGAGGCAGTTGGAGGAGGAATATCCGCCACCGGGAGGGACGTCGCCGGTTCCCATACCCTGCACTCGTGGGGCAAGAATCCAGCGGCGATGACCGACGGCGGCGTTGTTGGCGCCTTGATCCTCAATGTAGCCATCGATGGCATCGACCCCGTAGACCCCGAGGAAGAGATTTCCGGTTCCGGCGGCTCCAGCACCATCGGCGGTGTAGCATTCCCAAGTGTCGGGTGGGAAGTGGCTGAGAGTGCGGTTGCGCGACATCATGAGAGCCGCCTCTTGGCTGACGGCATTTCGGGAGGCCTCGAAGGTGATGTCGGCGGGGACTCCGGCCATGGCGCGAAACCAATTGATGCGGCGGAGGACGTGGTCTTTAAAAACGGGGGAGGTGATTCCGGCTTGGCAGCTCGCGACGCTGCCGGTCCAGGCGATGGTGGAGTTTTGACCTTCCGAGGCGGCGTAGATGCAGTGAAAAAATGAGACGACCTCGCTGCGACTCTCGCTATCGACGGAGAGCCCGGTGGTGGCGTCCGCTTGGGTCGGGCCGGGTTGCCAGGCTTGGAGTGAGGGGGAGAGGAAGAGGGGGAGGAGCAATGCTCCAAGATGGGCTTTCAATTTCATATCTTAGGGAAGCAAGTTGGCTGTTGATGGCAATGATGGATTGTATGAAGGAGAACCGATTTTGCTCAATCAAATTTTGAGTTGTATAAAAAAAACCCTAGGCTGACTGCCCAGGGTTTTGTGCTCTGAGCTCGGTGGAATCGAGCTTTCTAGAATTTTAGGAGCTCTATTCGTGGTCGGCTGGGCCGACGAGTTCGACGAAGTTGCCGTCGGGGTCTTTGATGACGGTGAGGGCGACTTTGGTGTTGGGGATAGTGGCGGGGCCTTTGGCGAGGACTTTGACGCCCGCTTTTTTGAGGCGCTCAAGGGCCACCTTGGTGCTGTTGACGTGAATGGTGAGGTAGCTGAAGCCGAGGGAGCTGGTGATGTAGGTTTGGTCGCTTTTTTTGCTCTGATCGACGGCGGATTGCATGAGCTTGAGGGTGGTGGCTCCTTTACCTTCGCCGAGGGAGAGTTTTTTGATGACGATTTCCTCACCTGCGGAGAGGCCGGAGTCTTTGGTGACTTCCTTGCTGGCGGTGAATTCGCCGGTGACGGTGAAGCCGACGGCTTCGGTGTAGAACTTGAGTGATTTGTCGAGGTCGCTCACCACGACGCCGAGGTCGATGGTGGCGGTGCGGAATTCGGATTCGTCAGCGGAGACGAAGCTGGTGAGAAGGGAGAGGACGAGGAGGGCGGAAATGGGTAGTTTCATCTCTTTCTTTTTGAGCAGAAACGAGAGGCATGGCGAGCGTTTACTTTACGGAATAGAAGTCGGCGTCGTGGACGTCCCAGGCGAGGATCTCATCGCAGTAGGCTTGCGGCCCTTTTGGTTTTTCGCTGAAGACAAACTGGTCGAGGACGACGGCGGATTCCATAGTCATGAAGAGGCTGGGGGAGAGCATGGGATCGACGAAGCCGAAGGCATCTCCCAACATGAGCCAGCCTCTGCGGTGGGCCTTGTCGCCGATGAGCTGGTAGTTGGTGTAGGTCATGACGTCGGGGATGCGTTTGGCCCGGGTTCCTTTTTCGCGGAGGAGGGGCTCATTCTTGATGGCGTTTTCCAGGCGTTCCTCGGGGGTGTTGCCGAGTTTTTTAGCGGCTTCTTTATCGATGACGAGGCCGACGGAGAGTTTGCCTTGGAGAGGGATGCGCCAGGACCAGCCTTGGTTGAGGACGGAGATGATGACCTGGCCGGGCTCGACTTCGTGGTGGTCGAAGTTTTCGAAATGGGCAAAGTAGGCGGCGTCCTTGCGGGTGCCTTTTTTTACGGGGAGATCGAGGGTGCGTGCGAAGAGGCGGGCGCGGCCGGTGCCATCGACGAGCCACTCGGGGTGGTCTTTTAAATCGGCGGCGCGGAGGGAAATGGGAGAGAGTTTGAGTTCGCGATTCTTGTGGGATGATTTTACGAGAGAAGCGCGTTGGTTGATGAAGGTGACGCCGGGTTCTTCGGCGCGGGTGCGGAGGAGCTTGTCGAATTGCGGGCGGGGGACATTGTAGGCGTAGCCGGGATTTTTTTTGCCCTTTTTGCGGAAGCTGAAGTGCATGCGGGTCCCGCTCCCATGGAAGAATGAGGCACCGGGTTTGTAGATGGAGAATTGGCGAACGCGGTCTTCGAGATCGAGCGTTTGGAGAATGGGGATGACGGAGGGGAGGAGTGATTCTCCGACGAGGAGGGTGGGGCGTTTGTCATCGTCGAAGACAATGACGCGGCGACCGCGCAGAGCGAGGAGGCAAGCGAGGGTGCAGCCTGCGGGACCTGCTCCGACGACGACGATGGTTTGGCAGTCTGCGTGCATGATCTAGGAGTGGCGTTTGATTTTTCCGCTGGCAGTGCGGGAAACTTTTTCGACGCAGCGCATTTGCATGGGGAGCTTGTAGCTGGCGAGGGTGGCGGCGCAGAATTTGCGGAGCTGACGGATGGTTGGTGGGGTTTGGCATTCGGCGACCACGATTTCGGCGAAGGGGAAGGAGCCGAGGGTGGGGTGGTGTTCGGCGAAGACGCGGGATTCTGTGACGGCGGGGTGGCGGTTGAGTGTTTTTTCAATCTCCTCGGGGAAGACCTTCATCCCGGCGACGTTGATGACGCTTTTGCGGCGGCCTCGCATGGTAATGGTGCCGTCTTAAATTTGAACAAGATCACCGGTGGCGAACCATTCGTTTTTACGGGGTTGCCAGGGGATGAGGTAGGCATCGAACATGCCGGGGCCTTTGAGGTAAAGTTCTCCGTCGTGCTCTTTCGCTTCGTAGTCGGGGAGGGCTTGGCCGAGGGCGGCGGGTTGTTCACTGGCTTGGGAGAGGTTGAGGATGGGGAGGCCGATTTCGATAATGCCAAGGGCCTGGGTGAGGGGGAGTTGGAAACGTTTTTCGAAAGAACGTGCGATTTCCGGATTGAGGGCGGAAGCGGTGGAGATAGCGAGGCGGAGCTTGGGGAGCGGGCCGGCTTTGGGGCACTCGGCGAGTTGGGCGAAGTGGAAGGGGCTACCGTAGAGGAGTTGCGTGCCGCTTTCTTTGGCGGCTTGGTAGATGGCCTTGGGGTGGTGTGATTCCTCGAGGATAGTGGCGACGCCGTGGTAGAGGTAGAGGACGATGGTGACGGCGAAGTGGTGGGCCATGGGGAGGGTCCAGAGGACGCGGTCGCCGGGCTGGAGTTGAAGGCCGCGATTGGCGGCGAGGATGCGGGCGGGGAGGGATTCGTGGGAAAGAACAATCCCTTTCGAAGTGCCGGTGGTGCCGGAGCTGAAGCGGATGGAGGCGGGGTTGAGGGCCTCGAATTCCGGGATGGGATCGGTGGCGCCTTTATTGGAGTGGTGGACGAAGTGGGCTCCGCCGGAGAGGGCGAAGTTTAGGTTGATTTGGTATTGAAGGCCGGCTTTGGCGAACCAGTTAGATGGGGGTATTGGAGCTGACCTGCCATCCGATGCCGGTCTCGACATCGAGGACGTCTTTTTACCAAGGTGCGGTGACTTCGGGTGCTGTTTTTTGACTGGCAAGGTAGGCAGAGGGGGAGAGTTCTGCGAGGAGGGGGAGGGAGAAAATTGAGAGGAAGAAGAGGATGATTTTCATGGGCGGAATGAGATCGATATGAGGGGAGCGGGCGAGGTTAATCAGGGGGTGGCTTTATGCACGGTGGTTCGTTTGGCGAGGAGCATGCTGAGGACGACGAGGCTGCCGCCGCAGAGAAGACCCCAGCCGGGGGACTCGGACCGGAGGAAGAGGAGGGACTCGATGACGCCGCAGATCGGGAGGAGGAAGCGGTAGCTGGCGAGGAGGGTGACGGGGAAGATGGTGGAGAGGTGATTCCACATGCTGAAGGCGGAGGCTGAGACTAAGGCCAGCCAGGTGGTGGCGAGGATGACGGGGAGGTCAAACATTTGCGGGAAGCTTTGGAGGGAGTTGGCCCCGGCGAGGATGAGGGCGAGGCCTCCGGTGAAGAGGGAAAAGCCGGTGGCATTCATGGCAGACATGGTGGGCTTGATGCGGGCGAAGGTGATGAGTCCGATGGCACCGCTGGCGGTGGCGGCGAGCATGAGAAATCCGCCGAGGATGGGTTGGCTGGCTCCGGAACCCGGCCTGTAGATAGCAAGGGTGACGCCGAGTCCGCCGACAAGGAGCCCGAGCCATTGAAGTGAAGTGGGCCAAGGGGTTTTTTGGATAAGGGGGGCTAGGAGCATCCACCAAAAGCTGCCAGTGGCGGCGAGGAGGGCGGTGAGGCTGGCCCCCGAGATGGCGAGGGCTTTGTAGAGGAAGAGGTATTGCAGAAAGGTCTGGGTGAGGGCGAGGACGGCGAGGAGCTTCCAGGAGGTGGCGCGGAGTTGGGGTCTTAGGTTTTTGCTGACAGCGAGGAGGCTGCTCCCGGCGAGGGTGAAGCGGATTCCGGCGAAGAGGAGTCCGAGGGGGAGGGTGAGAAGGAGTCCCTTGTCTTCCCAGTGGTGGAAAACGGTTTTGATGGCGGGGAAGGAGGAACCCCAGAGGAGAGAGCAGATGAGTGCAGGAAAGAGGGGGCGGCGGAAGAGTTGCCTGCCGAAGTTATTGGCTCGCATCGTTGGATGAGGAAGGCGATTTCAGTCGGCGGCTGCGAGCAACGAGGAAGCCGCCGAGTGCTCCCCCCAGGTGGCCTTCCCAGCTGATTTCGGTGCCTGAGGGGAGGATGCCGAAGATGGTCCCACCATAGAAGATGACGACGAGGATGGAGGTGATGATGGTGAGCGGGGTCCTTTGGTAAAAGCCAGAGGCGAACAGGAAGGCGAGGTAGCCGAAAACGAGGGAGCTGGCTCCGATGTGGTTGGTCCCGGAGGCACCGATGAGCCAGACGAGGACTCCGGCGACGAGAGCGGAGGCGGCAGAGACGATGATGAGGTCGCGCCAGCCCCAAGCGAGGATGGCGGTACCGAGGATGAGGAGGGAGATGGAATTTCCAAGGAGGTGACCCCAGCCGGCATGGAGGAAGGGGGCGAAGATGAGGCCTTCGAAGTGAGAGAAGCTGCGGGGTTGGATGCCGTGGGTCTGGAGGGCGTTGCCGAAGACGAGACGGTCTGTGATTTCGATGAACCAAAGGAAAAGGATGAGGCAACCGAAGTCGCGGATACGTCTCAGGAAGGAATCGGGAGGGAGGGAAGAGGGGGCCTTTGGCGGGCTAAACTCGTTCATGGGTAGCCAGAGGATGCCTTGGTTTGTGCGAGAGCGAAAGAGGGAATCTTTTCAACTAGGGGCTCCCTATTTTGATGGTCACCTGTTATTGTAGCCTTGTTATGAAAGTTATTGCTCTTCTTAGTCTGGGTAGTCTCACTGCTCTTCTTTTGGCTCACTGCACGGCGTCCCGGGTGGCGATCCGCGCACCGAAGCCCAATGCGGTGATGGCGAAGAGTGCGGGTCATTCTCTGGATTCACTGGGCGAGGGGTATTCGACCTACTTGCGCAAGTGTTCCGAGTGTCACGAGCACCGCGTGCCCTCGATGTTATTGCCGGCTGAGCAGCACTCCTTGGTGAGCGGGATGTCTTTTAATGCGGGCCTCTCGAAGACGGAAGAAGTTGATTTACAAAACTACATTGACGCGATTTCAGACCGCTAGGGATTGGGGGACGGATTTGCGATCATTTAGGCAGTCTGCCATTTCCTGAAGGCGGAAGGTGACGGCGTGGAGGCTTTCGTCGAGGGTGGAGGTGCCGGCGGTGAGTCCGATTTTTGAGATGCCGTGGAGCCATTCTTCGCGGATCTCTTCGGGGCCCTCGATGTGATATGCTTGGCATCCGAGCTTGCGGGCGGTGCGGGCGAGCTGGGCGGTGTTGTTGGAATTTTTTCCGCCAATGGCGAAGACGAGTTGGGAGGAGCGGCAGAGTTCGGCGAGAGAAGTTTGGCGGTCTTTGGTGGGGTGGCAGACGGTGTCGTAGAAGACGACTTCGACCTCGGGGCGTTGTTTACGGACTTCGGCGACGAGGGCGCGGACGCGGTCGATGGGTTGGGTGGTTTGGGAGATGATGCCGAGGCGTTTGACCTGAGGAATGCTGGCGATGTCACCGGGATGCAGGATGACGCGGGCATTTGGGAAATCTCCTTGGAGGCCGCGGACCTCGACGTGGCCTTTTTTGCCAATGATGATGGGTTGGCACCCATCGGCGACGAGTTTGGCAAGCTTGGCGTGGGCGACTTTGACGAGGGGGCAGGTGGTATCGGTGACTTGGTATCCGGCCTCCTGCCAGCGTTTGCGGTCGCGATTTGAGGCACCGTGAGCGGTAATGATGACGTGGGGGGTGGGGGCGGTTGAGCCGGCGAGCGGGGCGGTTTTTGCACCTTGGGAGGCGAGGCGGGATTTTACGGTGGGATTATGAGCGAGCTGGCCGAGAATGGTGGAGGGCTTCTTGGCAAGGACGGCTTCAGTGGTTTCGATGGCTTGGCGGACGCCAAAGCACATGCCGGTGTGTTTTGCGATGAGGATGTCGTAGCGGGAGGTATGGATGGTCTTCATTTGAGACCATAGGCTGCCCGCGAAGTGTGGAGGCTTGATGAAGCGACGGAGAAGAAACGATGAATTTTTCTCAGAGGGCTTCGGTTAGAAGTCGGTAGGAGGAAGGGGGGAGAATCGATTTTTTTAATCGTTCGTGGTCAGCGCGGGCGGCATTGGTCCGGCCGAAGAGAGCGAGGGCGAGGCCGCGATCGGCGATGAGAGTGAGGTCCGGTTGGTCGGGGCGAATGCGGCCGGTTAATTCGGTGAGTGCGGCCTGGAGATCAGAGCGGGCTTGCTTTTGATCATCATGAATGAGGGCGGCGCGGGCGCGGCGGATGAGCCAGGAGGATCGGAAGCGCGAGGAGGCGACTTCCTGATTGATGAGAGGGAGGACCTCGTGGGTTTGACCGGCGGTGAGGGAGGTGTCGATCCAGTTATTGCGGAGGACGATGGAATTCGTACGCTGCCAGGATTTTTTAAGGATCGTGGCGGCTTTGGCAGGTTGCCGGAGGTCGAGGAGGATCTCTGCGTGGAGGAGATCAATTTCCGTGGAATGGCTTGGAAAGAGCTCTTGCAGCTGCGTGCAGAGAGTGAGGGCGTCTTCGTTCTCGTGCCGGAGGTGATGAATGTTTGCGGCGAGGTAGGCTGGTGCGAGGGCGGCTGGAGGAGAGTCCGCTGCGGCGAGGAGTTGGTAGGCGATGAGCAGGGCTTCGTCGCTTTTTTTAAGAGCACGAATTAGAGAGATTTTGACGGGCCGGTTCTTGGGCTCCAGCTGCAGCGCGGTGCGAAGATCCTCGATGGCGTGTGCGCTTTCCCGGAGGGCGAGGAATTCGGTGGCGCGCTGATGGTAGAGGTCGGCGGTGGGGACTTTCGCGATCTGGGCAGAGAGAGCTTCGATGGTCTCGGAGACGTCGTTATGCCCCAGCGCGGTGGCCGGGAGTATGACGGTGGCGACGAACACGAGAAAGCGGGACCGCAGCATGCCTACTTCCCGAGAAGAAGTCGGGGGTGGAGGGTGAAGTCGGAGCTCTTGAGGTTGACGTTGTGGCCTTCGATCGCGAGGACGTTTTTCTGTCCAGGCTTGAGGATCTTGGAGATTCCTTTGAGGGGGAAGTATGCGAATGTTTTATTGGCGTCGTGGTTGGTGAAGCCGGCGGCGCTGGCTCCTTGCTCCTTGTCGACGCCTTGGCGATGGACCTCATGGCCATTGAGGTAGGCGATGAAGGCGTCATCGTAGGAGACGGCGAGGCCGAGTTTGTTGAGGTTGGCTCCTTTGGGGAGTTCGAACTCGCGACGAATGTAGAGGGTGGTAAATTTCCCCCTCATGTCGATCTCGGTGGTGTCGTCATTATCGCCATAGCCGAAGCCGGACTTTCCAACTTTCCATTGTGAGATGTCGTAGTCCGGGGCGGCCCAGTCGATGGGATCGCCAGCGGGATGTGATCCGCCGAGGTAAGACCACTCAGCGTTCTTTGCGATGAGTTCGGTCGCATTTTTTGGAGCAACCGGGCCGACGATCTTTTTCTTGGGACGGTAGGGCTCTGGTTGCCAAGGATCGAGAATGGGAGTGTGCTCTACGACGCCGCTTTTGTGGATGGCGAAGGTATCGAGGATCTCGGCATTGAGATTCAGCATCTCGCCAGTGATGGTGTCACCCTTGATGGTAATGAGGCATGATCCGTTATCGAGGATGATGCGGCGCATGAGGGGATGGGTGCCGCTGCGACGGTTGGTGGTGCCGCCGTGACCGGTGGTGACGGAAATGGTGCCGTTGTTGGGATTGAGGCCAGCACTCTTTTTGTAGGGGCCATCGCCTTTTGGGTCACCGTCGCGGTCATCGAGAATGACGCCTTTCGCGATGGAGGGGGTGTGGTAGGCACCATCGATGAGCATGGAGCGCTCGTAGATGTGGGAGTGACCGGTGAAGACGAGGTCAACGCCGCCGCTTTCGAGAATGGGCATGATGTATTCGCGCATCTCGATGAGTTGGCCTTCCCGATCAGAGTCGTGGGATCCTTTGGTGTAAGGAGGGTGGTGGAAGAAGGCGACGAGGAACTCGGCCTTGGTTTTTTCGAGGTCGGCTTTGAGCCACTGGGCCATTTCACCTGTCGGGCGGCGGTCGAGGTCGTGCGAGTCGAGACAGATGAAGTGGACCTTGCCAAAGTCGAAGGAGTAGTAGGCTTCCTTGCCTGAGGGGAGTCCGCCAGCCTGACCCTGTGAGGGGCAGATGTAGGCGTCGTAGTAAGGACCGACACCGGAGTCTCCTTTTGATGTTTTTCCCTCGTGGTTGCCCATGGAAGGCCAGACTACGGTGTTGCGGAGGGTTGGTTCATACATCTTGAAGAAGCGGTCACTGAATTCCTGATTGGTTCCGGACCCGTAGGCCATGTCGCCAACGTGGATGTAGAAGTCGAGGTCGCGGTCATGGTCGGCATTGTGCTTTACCATGGCGTCGTGGACCATGGCTTGCTTTTTGCCGCCGGTGCCGGAGTCGCCTACGACCCAGAAGTAGACCGGGGTGTCGCTGTCGGGAACGGGGTTGGTTTTGAAGTGGTAGGATTTGTCGGCGGGTGTGAGGCGGGTGTCGCCATCGTAGATCGCGTAATAATAGGTGGTGGCTGGTTTCAGTCCATCGATGGTGGCTTCAAACTGGCGGGTGTCGACGGGGGCGTCTTTAAAGAGGGGGTTTTTGGCCTGAAGCGAGGGGTGTGTTCTGGTGAGGATTTCCTTAGCGGCAATGGGGAGCTCGCTGAGAGTGCGCCCGTAGACTACGCGGGGTTTGATTTCCATTCTGGTGCGCCAAACGACGCGGATGGAGTCGTGAGTGGCCAACTGGAGATAGGGCTGGCGGGAAAAAGCGGGGACAGTCTCGGCGGTGGCGACGAGGCTGGTGAGAAAGAGGAAAAGAAGGAATTTCATGCGATGAGAACGTGAGTTTGGAACTTTTAGAGAATTCCGCAACTCTGATTGTAGGTTTGACGTGAGGTGAGGGCGGAGGGTATTGAAGAGGTCCTATGAAACTGTTATTTCTTCCTCTTCTTTGTGTCGGTGCCTTGGGCCTGACTTCCTGCGGTCTCTTCCGTACCGTTACGCAGGTTCCTTTGAGAACCTTGCAAAGTGTGACACGTGGAATTGGGATTGGAATTGAGCAGAGCGAGGTGAAGGGGGAGGAAAAAGGGGTGCCACAGGTGAAGTTTGAGTTTCAAAAAGAGTAGTGGTCGTGGGCGAAGATGGCCGAATTTCCCATCTTTTCTCTTCTTTCCAAAGGCCTCGCGATGGGTCTCGAAATAATCATTCACATAAGGCTGAGACTCAAGTCCGCCGGGTCGATGAATTACGATTAGTCCGGGAAACTACATGCTAGGCGTTTGCGGTCGGGGTGCTCGTTGTCGAGAACTTGGTATTCGAGGGAGAGAAAAGCGCGCGCACGCGGGGAAGGTCATGTTGTGAATGAGAAACTTGGAAGAGAGGTCCTTTTTTCGAAAGGTGCCTCCCACGGTATTTCTTGAAAACTCGCCCCTGCAATGGGCATTTTCCCAAGTGCGTGATGCTCGTAAGTTGGATTTCCGAAGACGGGCGGTTTTCCCGGATTGCTTCGGGCCTGGAGATGTTTTTATTGAGGAAAGGGTGGGATCGGACGAAGTCACCTTTCGGCTGGTAAGGCGCGCGGAGGTCCCTCTCGCCAAGTTGGTGAAAAGGAAGGGGCGTTTGATGATCGATGGCTCTTTTGATCCAAAAAGGATTGCTCATGCTGTTCGGGAAGACCGTGATTCGCGATGAAGGTTTACTGGGATAGCTCGGCCCTCGTCGCCGCATCGTTGGATGATTCTGTCGCAGACATCTCACAGGACTCTACAACGAGTTGGAGATCGTGACGCCCAAGGAGCTTTGAAGGGGGATGTCTTGTCATGACTCGACTTGAACAAGAAGGAGGTCTCCTACCTGGCCCTTCGGAGGACGCAAACCTCGTTTCAGAAAATGCCCGACTGGGAACCGTGGATTCTCTTTTTCCTGCGGGCTTTGCGCTCCCAGGTGAGACGGCTTCGGGAATGCCTCGATGCCCCACCGACCTCAATGGAAAACAGCATCCCGGATGATCTCTCACCCTTGGCTGGGCGTCTCCTGGCATTGCTTGCCGAAAGCGAGACCCTTTCGGTAAGTGGAGCCGTCGAGGCACTCGGTGCAAACCGCCATACCCTGAAAGACAAGTTCGGCGAGTTGGTAAAACATGGCTATGCGGAACTTAAGGGCAAGGGACGCGGGGCACACTACCGCCCGTTGCGGAAGTAGGATGTAATTCCCGGAACAGAAACAGGCCACTAAATCGTAAATTCTGCGCCAAACCCAGTTTACTTCTTCAGCCCAAAACCATTGGAACCAAGCTGGATCTAGGTGCTTGGTTTGCGCGTTTAAAGTGTCCGTTTAAAGTGTCAGACAATTTAAAGAGAATCCCTTGCCCTCCCGAAGTCAATCGCCTGACCTTTCAAGATCTCCTAATAGTCGTAGTCAATGCAAGCCTTGTCCCAGGCGCAGAGAACCTTGCGTCCGGCTTCCGCCCCGTTGCGTAAACGCGTAACCTCCATTCGCTTGATCGAACTCATGTCGTGGTCTTTCTTTTTGCCCTCGTCTGGTCGGCTCAAATCCAAATGGTCCAAATGATCATAGTGCAGATTCAGGCAAAAAAAGTGCTCGGTGGGAATCTGTGACGCACCCTTCTTTGCGGGCTTTGGATCAATTGAGCCTCGGTTGAGGGGTAAGCCTGAGTCAACGGCTTTAAGGAAAGAGGCCACGGGTCATTTTGACTTTGGCGACGACATCAACGCCGGTCGCGAGGGCGCCGAGGCGGTGGGCGCATTTATGCTTGGTGCAGAAGGAGAGGAGGGTTTCGAAGGCTTCGTTGAGCTTGGTTTCGAGTTTGGAGAGGACTTCGGCTTTGGTCCAACTGAAGCGTTGGAGGTTTTGGACCCACTCGAAGTAGCTGACGGTGACGCCGCCGGCGTTGCAGAGGATATCGGGGAGGAGGAAGATGTCGCCGCGCTCTTCGATGATGGCGTCGGCGGATTGGGTGGTGGGGCCGTTGGCCCCTTCGGCGAGGATTCTGCAACGGAGCTGGCCGGCATTTTTATCGGTGATGATACGTTCGAGGGCGGCGGGGACGAGGACGTGGCATTCCTGGAGGAGCATTTCGTCGGGGTCGATTGCGTCGGCTTTAGCGAAGCCCGCGACGCCCCCGGTTTCGGCGACGTGAGCTTTGAGCGCGAAGATACTGATGCCATCGCGATTCCAGATGGCGCCAGTGATGTCGGAGATTCCCATGACTTTCATGCCGTAGGCCTCCATCGTTTCGGCGGCGTATGAGCCGACGTTTCCGAATCCTTGAATGATGGCGGTGGCGCCTTTGACAGGGATTTCGAGTTTGTTGAGGGCACGGGAAGCGAGGAAGGCGACGCCATGGCCGGTGGCTTGAGTGCGGCCTTCGGAGCCTTGGAGTTCGAGTGGCTTGCCGGTGACGACTTCAGGGACGAAGCGACCTTCGCGGGTGGAGTAGGTGTCGAGGATCCAAGCCATGTGCTGGGCGGTGGTGCCGACATCGGGGGCCATGACATCGATCTCAGGCCCAATGAAGGGGGCGATTTCTTGGGCGAAGCGGCGGGTGAGGCGTTCTTGTTCGCCCATACTCATTTTACTGGGATCGCAGGCGATGCCCCCTTTTCCGCCGCCGTAGGGGAGGCCCATGAGGGCACATTTCCAATTCATCCACATGGCGAGGGCCGCGACCTCGCCGAGTTTGACCTTGGGGTGGAAGCGGAGGCCACCTTTGACGGGGCCGCGTGAGAGGTGGTGCTGGACGCGGTAGCCGTAGAAGACCTCAGTATGGCCATTGTCCATGGTGACAGGGAGGCTGACGGTGATGATGCGCTTGGGCCACTTGCAGCGTTCGCGGACGCGTTCATCGAGTTTTAGGAAGTCGGCAACGCGGTCGAATTGGCCGGCCGCCATGCCGAAGACGGGGTCATTTAAGAGATCCTCTTTCATAGTTTTTCTAGTTTACTCAAAGAACGGAGATTTCAAAAATGAATTTCCTGAATGAGGTCTCTTTGCATAGAGTAAGGGCGAGTTGGAACAGCAAAGGACACGCGTGATGCTCCTAGTCTATCTCCGCGATAAAACGGATGAGGCTTTCCTGAAAGGTGATTTCAATTCAATTTGCCACAATCAACACACGATGAAACACTTCTCTTTCCACCCACTTAGGATCCTTCTGGTCATTTCCGCCTCACTTCCGGCTTTTGGGGCCTTGCCCTCCGAGTTGGAGTCCAGCCGTTTTTCCGATTCGGACATCACTCCGTCGCCGGCCTGTCTTTGCGCTCACCCTAATGGGGACGTCTTTGTGGGAGTCGATATGCTGGGTTCTCTCGGCAAGGGTGCCGGAAAAGGGAGGGTCGTCCGCCTGCGTGATACTGACACTAATGGCAAGGCCGATGAATTCACCGTTTTTGCGAATCTCGATAACCCGCGCGGGCTCTTCGCCGTCGATGATAAACTCTATGTCCTCCACACCGTGATCCCTGCTTCGACCGGGGTGATGACCGGGATGCACCTCAGCGTGCTAACCGATGCCGATGGTGACGGGGTGGCCGATGGCCAGCCCAAGCGGCTCATCAAAAATATCTCCTCATTGAAGCATAACCAGAGTCGTGGAGCTGATCATACCACCAACGGAATCCGGATGGGGATCGATGGATGGATCTATATCGCGATTGGGGACTTTGGATTTGTGGACGCCGAGGGGACTGACGGAAAGAAGCTCACGATGCTGGGTGGAGGTGTTTTACGCGTCCGTCCCGATGGCTCCGAAATGGAAGTTTACACGCACGGGATGCGCAACATCTACGACGTCGCGATTGATCCTTTTATGAATATTTTCACCCGTGGAAATACCAACGACGGTGGCGGCTGGAACATCCGTTTCACCCACCAAGTGCAGAGCGGAGAATACGGTTACCCCGTGCTCTTTAAGCACTTTACCGATGAAGTTATCCCCGCTTTGGTGGATCTTGGTGGTGGTTCGGGAACTGGCGTGATGTTTTTTCAAGAACCCGGCTGGCCTGAGAAATACAATAATGTGCCCATGATGGGGGACTGGGGACGTAGCCACCTTTACATCCACCGGATCACTCCTGATGGACCTTCCTTCACTCAGAAAGAGGAGCCGTTTATCCAGATGTCTCAGATCGCGGATGTCGACGTCGATGGCTCCGGCCGTCTCTACCTCGCCGCTTGGAATGGGGCTGGATACAAGGGGAACCCGAAAAAAGGTTTCGTCGAACAAGTGATTCCCAAGGGTTGGACCTACAAGCCCTTCCCGGAGTTGGGCAAACTCTCGGGAGCGAACCTCGTCAAAGGGCTGAGGTCAGAGAGTTCAACGACTCGTCTCCATGTGCAGCAGGAAATCTTAAAGCGCGCGGATGCCGAATTGGCTTCAGCCGTTTTGGAAGTGATCAATGATCAGTCTTGCCGCAAGGAAGGGCGCGTTGCCGCCATCTTTGCTTACAGCCAACTCCTCGGAGAGAAAGCGGTTCCTGCTCTGATGGCAGCCTCGAAGGACAAAGCGATTATGGAGTTTTGCCTCCGCGCCGCCGCCGACCGGGTTGGAGTTGCCAAGACCCTCCCCACCGCGCCCTTTGTGGCAGCTTTGAAGAGTGACGACCGCCGCGTGCAAGTCGCCGCCGCAGTTGCTCTCGGGCGGATTGGCAAGGTCGAGGCCGCCGCCGCTCTCCTCTCCGTGACTGCTCCGCCAGCTCCCGGTTCTCATGATAAGCCGAATGCCGGAGTGGTAGTGCCACACGTTGCGGTTCGTGCCCTCGTCGACCTCGACGCGGCCGAGGCCTGCCTTGCTGCGCTCGATAGCTCCTCCCGTGACGTCGCTCTCTGGGCTCTCCGTAAAATGCACAGCACCAAGTCGGTGGATGGACTTATTGCCAAGCTCGGATCGACGGGTGACGCGGATCTTCAGCTTAAAATCATGACGGCCTTGGCTCGCCTCTACACGAAAGAAAATCCGTACGATGGTTCTTGGTGGTGGGGCACTCAGCCCGACACCCGCGGACCTTACTACAAGCCTGGCGCTTGGGATCAATCGGAGAAGATTGAAAAAGCCTACCGGAAAGCTTTCGAAAATGCCTCCGCTGAGATTAAGAATCAACTCGCCGACATCGCGACAAAGCATCGCATGAATCTTGACGGAATTGGTAAGGTCGAAGTCGTCGATAAAGCGGCCGCCGCCAAGAAAGGGGAAGTGGGTCGAACCTCGATTGAGGACATCGTGCTTTCGCTCGAAAAACTCAAGGGGAACAAAAAGCGCGGGAAAAAAGTCCTCTCCGCGATGGCCTGTCTTGCGTGTCATGGTTTGAAAAAAGACGACCTTGTTAAAGGTCCCAATTTGTTAAATCTCAGCCAGACCAAAGAGCAGATCGCGGAGTCTATCCTTAAGCCGGAAGCCGCCATCTCGGACACTTGGGTCACCGTCACCATGAAGGATGGCACGGCTCACCTGGGGACCTTGGTTTCCAAGACCGAGCAGGAAGTGGTCGTCCACAACATCGCCGGAATTGCCACCAAGGTAAAAGTGGGGGAGGTGAAATCGATTGCGAAACAGACCTCCACTCTGATGGGGCCGGGCTTGGCCAATGACCTTTCGCTCCAGCAATTCGCGGATCTTATCGCGTTTCTCCATAAGAAAAAATAAGTGAGCGGAGCGCGTGCCCGTTTTTATGGCATCGCTAGCTTTTCCTCTCCCTCCTTGCTTCTCCAGTCATCCTGTCCAAAATTCTCGCGTGCCCAGCGAACCCATCACCACGACCGGCGAGGTCCTTCATATTTATAGTGAGCGAGCCTATCAGGTCAGCCTGCCCAACGGAAAAATGGTGATCGCGCATCCCGCCAAGGCGATGTTTTCGCGAAAAGATGAGATCGTTCCCGGGGCCAAGGTCGCTCTTGAGATGACTCCCTTCGATTTCGAGAAAGCCCGGATCGCTGATATCCTCTAAATTTTTTCCCCGTCATGCCCCGCAACTTCATCATCGGCACTGCCGGTCACATTGATCACGGCAAGTCCACCCTCGTTCACACCCTGACCGGAACGAATCCCGACCGCCTGCCCGAGGAGCAGGAACGTGGTGTGACGATCGAGTTGGGCTTTGCGCACTTCTCGCTCCCGATTCCCAAGACCTCCAGCGACACCTTCGAAATCGGGGTCGTCGATGTTCCCGGTCACGCTGACTTCGTGAACAACATGGTCGCGGGAGTCAGTTCCATCGACCTCGCCATTTTCATCGTTGCGGCTGATGATTCCTGGATGCCCCAGTCCGAGGAGCATTTACAAATTCTCACCTATCTCGGGATCACAAATTTCATTGTGGCCCTCACTAAAGCGGACCTCGTTGATGATCTTGAATTCGTCACGGAGATTCTGGCCGATGATTTGCAAGGCACCGCGTTGGAAAACGCGCCCATTGTCCCGGTCTCTGCTCCCACCGGACTCGGGATGGAGGAGTTGAAGGAAATGATCGCCAAGACTCTTCTTGAAACTCCTGCTCCACGAGACTTCGGACAACCCCGTCTCGCGGTTGATCGGGCTTTCTCCCCAAAGGGCGTCGGCACCGTCGTCACCGGCACCTTGACCGGCGGCGTGCTTGCGGTGGGAACTCAGCTGACCGCTTATCCTTCGGGGTTAAAGACCCACGTTCGCTCCATTCAGAATCACAGCGCCACTCTGGAACAAGCGGTTCCCGGAATGCGGACGGCACTTAACCTTCCTGACCTCCCGCTGAGTTCGAAGGGCAAAAAGGGCGTCTCGCGAGGACATCTGCTGGTGGGTGGATCTCCCGGGGAAGCGACGCTTGAGATCGATGTCGAACTCACCCGTGCCCATCGCCCCATTCCCGGGCAGAAAGGGACGCGACGTCCCTTAAAGTCGAACCATCGCGTCTTCGTTCACCACGGTTCCGGACGCACTCAGGCGCGCGTTCTTTTTCCGGAAGACATCGTCCTCAATCCCGGCGATACTTCGATCGCCCAGCTTCGATTCGATCATCCCATTCATGCGCTGGCCGGCGAGCGCCTCGTCATCCGCGAGCTCTCCGGTGAAGCGACGCTTGCCGGGGCGACCGTTCTGGACCCTCACCCGACCCGCCGCCAGTTCCGCTCGGAGCAACGCCAGGGCTTTCTATTAGCGCGGGCTAAGGCTCCCGATGACCTCTTGCTTCTTCTCCGCACTCACCTTGAGCGGGATCATTTTGTGACCGAGTCCGAGCTGACCCAGTCGCTTCCGTTTTCGAAATCTGAGGTGAAAGCGGCCCTTAAAAAGCTCACCAAGGCCAACGAAGTCATGGCACGAGGGGAGAAGCATCTTGCGAATGCAAGCTACTGGAAAGAGTTGATCAAACGTTCCTCAAAAACGGTTCAGGACTACCACGCCAGCCATCCCGATCATGTTGGGATGTCGACCGAAATTCTCAAAAAGAACCTCGGGACCGCAACCGCGATTTCCGGCCTTTTCGATGCCCTCCTGATTCAATTGAGCGAAAAGAATTTCAAAGTTTCAGAGAACATCATTTGCCATAACTCGCATTCGCTGGAGCTCCCGCCTGAGCTCGAAGGACCCGCCGCCGAGATTCTCAAGACGCTCGACCAAGCCGGTTTGGCCCCGCCACTTCCCGCCGAGTTGCAGACGACTGCGAACCATCAGGCCGCCTATAAATTTCTCTCCCGCACCCGTCAGATCATCCCGCTCGATCCCAAGGTGACCCTTGGCGGAAAGGTCTTCCAAGACACCACCGATCAAGTCCGCACCTATATCGAGGAGAAGGGACAAGCTACCGCATCCGAACTCCGCCAGCATCTCGATACTTCGAGGAAGGTCATCATGCCGCTTTTGGAGCGACTCGACCGTGATGGAATCACGAGGCGGGATGGGGATTTCCGGACGCTGGTTTAGGCCTTTACCAAATGTAAATCCGACCGTAAGTCAGAGATTTTCCTAAAAGGTAGAACATCGCAAATGCGACCGGAAATCCTGAGATGAGAGCGTGTCTTCTTGTCCATCGACTGGTTTGATTTCTCTCTTTCTTGATGGTGCAGATGGTCCATGCCAAGGGAAGCAGCAGTGCGAGAATCCCAATTTGGCGAACAAAGGAAGCAAGGGAGTCACCTTCCGGGGTTACCATCCCATTGAACTTCATTGCAGTTCCTCCCCACACCCAGAAGAGTAATCCAAGGAGAACCAGCAAAACTCCACCAAAGGTCTGTAGGCGATATTCACTAACCATGTTCATTTTGGAACTGTGCGTGGTTTTTGATGTTTTGTCAGGTTCCAAAGTTGACGGCTTGCTCGTGACGGAATCACGAGGCATGACGGGGATTTCCGGACACTGGTTTGGTGATTGCGTGAATCGATGCGCCTTTCGTGAAAGGCCCTCTTTCTCGTCCGTAGGTCAGCGATTTTCCGAGGAGGTAGAACATCGCGAATGCGGCGACGAAGCCGGAAAGAATGGTGTATCTGCGTGTCCATCGGCTTTTCGGATCCCGTTCCTTTTTGATCGTGTAAACTGCCCAGACGATAGGGATAGCCAGAGCGAGAATGCCGATTTGCCGAACAAACAAGGCGAGGTGATTGGTATCCAAAGTGTCTCTTCCGTCTGCAAACTTTGTCATGAACCCAACCATGACCCAGTGGAGAAAGCCAAGAAGAGTGAGCAGAACTCCACCGAGGGTTTGTAGGCGATATTCACTGACCATGTTCATTCCGGAATGATGTGTCGTTATTGATGGCTTGTCAGGCTCCAAGTTTTGGAGTTGGCCCTGCCGATCTAACTTCTCCCCCGGTGGGATATCTCTAGCCGCGCGTGTTGAGGGATTTGAAGAAATACTCGCTTTCACAGTTCCAAAAAGCATATCTTAACCTTCACCTTTTTTCTCAATTGAAATCAACGATCATCATGGCGGGTCTGATCGGACTCGCGGGCGGCATTGTTGCCCGAAAATCCCAGACTCCTTCACCCGCCTCCGGTGAAGAGCCGTCGCGTGTCGTGATCCTCTCGGAGCGATTGCACATTGTCGCGAGGGTGATCAGGAATACCGGGATGACAATTCAAGGAGTTCGAAACGATGTCTCTCGAATGGGTGAGCAGCCTCATTGAGAAAGAGCCCCTGACCGGAATGGCACTTCCTTAAGGGGTTTCTTGGCCAAAGGCCTTTCTCATATCAGCCCAGCCCAACGGGCTGGGTGTGGGGCAGAGACCGAGCTGTTCGCTGAAGGCGAACTTCATAAGGCGGCCCTGATGACCTTGTCCTTCAGACAACTCGCGTGGGTCCCCTTTCACATGGGGCGGCACTTCGTTCGGCCCCATGCTGGTATCATTCAGGCCTTTGGCCAACTTGAGGAGGATCGCGACCACCACCCTTAAAGGAAGTGCCATTCGCCCCTGACCGTTCTCGCGACCGCTCGGGAAATGTCTCCCTCTTCTGAAGACGAAAATGATAAGACGAGCACCGGACAGAATTTTCAGAGTTTCTCCAGCAGATACGCGACCGTTGAACCCGCGAAAGCCGGCTCCTAGATTAGTAATCTCCCCGGCAACGACCAAATTACGGCCCGAAAGGCCCTTGGAATGCGGTAGGAAGATCGACAGACTCTGATCTCATGAATCCCCAAAATCATTCAGCGACTCTCAACCGTCGGTCGTTTCTGGGTCAGTCTGGCAGAATTACGGCGGGGTTCTCCGTGGGGACTCTGCTTGCGATTGGATCGGATAAGGAGCTTGGTGAATTGGAGCCCCTCTTCCATTCCTCCCTCGATTTCTATGGCAAGCTTCAGCGGACTCCCTCCGGGATGTATCGCGATTCCTACCTGATCGGTGCGAAGGCCAAACAAGGTCAGCGTTGTTCGACAGCCGCGGTGGGGGTTGGCTTGATCGCGCTTTGTATGGAACATGAATTGGGTCGGGATCCTGCCTCGCAAGCGAAGGCCTTGCGTAGCTTGAGAACTCTGAATGGGAAGACCAAGGGTTTCACTCCTTCGCGTGATCGATCCGGATTCTTCCGGCATTTTTTCTCGGCTGAAACGGGGGCCGCTCAAGCGGAGCACTCGACCATCGACACCGCGATCATGGTGGTGGGAGCGCTTTTTTGTCGAAACACCTTCGATGATCCCGAGATTAAAAGTGAGGCTGATCTTCTTTGGAACTCCATCAATTGGGAACTCGCCTTGGCTCGTCCCGATGGCAGTCGTCTCCACATGGTGATGGAAGAGGGCAAACCGAAACCACAAACGGTCACTCAAATGTTCAATGAGTATTATCTTCTCGCGTGGTTGATTCAGGAAGCTCAGGTCCAGAAAAGGGGCCGCAGCAAAATTCTCTCGATTGGGCAATTGCCGAGCTGGAACAATGAGGGTTTCCACCTTCTCAGCGAGCCCCGCAAGACGCCACAGCCCTCCTTCATCATTCAGTTTCCCTTCTACCTGTGCCATCCCTGCACCCTGGATCCGCTCTTTCGAAAATCCGTTCTCGCGCAAGCCCAGGCAGATCGGAGGAGGGGGCGTGATGAGCTCTGGGGAGCAGGTGCCGGGATCACTCCGGACAAAGGGTATTTTGCAGCCAGCTTTGCGGACAATCCCGGGAAGGTGGTTTCGCCACGAATCATCGCGGGCTTCATGCCGGCGATGCCTCAGGCACGAGAGGATCTATTGAAGATTTATCGTGACCCGGCACGGCGGCTCAAGACTCCGGTTGGCGATCTTTTGCCACGTTTCAGTCTTGAGAAGCCGGATTGGAAACCGATGCGAATCGAATCCATCGACTTCGCTTCCATGCTCTTCGGGCTTGCCGGAATCCATCCCGAGCTTGGGATGAGATTTTTCCATGAAAAGACGAAGTTCACCTTTGGAGCGGCGGAGTAAATTTTGGTGGATTGACCGGAGGGGGGAAACCTCCGAGTCTCCGGGGGTGAAACTTATTTTTCTCGCCCTCTTTACTCTCGCGTCGGCATTCGGTGCCGACCGTCCCAACGTCGTGCTTTTCGTGACCGATGATCAATCGCCGGTCGCGGGTTGCTATGGAAACTCGGTGATTCAGACACCGCACCTCGATGCTCTCGCAAAAGAAGGAACGATGTTCACCCAGGCTTTCGCGACCACCGCTTCTTGCTCGGCCTCACGTTCCGTGATTTTGAGTGGGCTGCACAACCACTTCAATGGGCAGTATGGCCACACCCATCACTTTCATAAGTTCGAATCTTTCCCCTCGATGCGCGCCTTTGCGCTTCCGCAGCTGATGGCGCAGGCGGGATACCGCACGGCGCAGCTTGGCAAGCTCCACGTCGCGCCGGAGTCGGTCTTCCACTTTGATCAGTATCTTAAGGGAAATTCGCGCAATGCCTATCAAATGGCGGAAGCCTGTCAGCCGCTTTTCGAAGAGAAAACCGAGAAGCCCTTCTTTCTCTACTTTGCGACCTCCGATCCCCATCGCGGGGGTGGCATGGACAAGACCTTTCCCGGTGAGCACAAGCCGGACCGCTTTGGGAATCTCCCCAAGAAGAAGGAATATCCCGGAATCAAAGAAGTCTTCTATGATCCCGCGAAAGTGATCGTCCCCGGCTTCCTTCCCGACACGCCCGAGTCCCGTGCCGAGATCGCCAACTACTACCAATCCTGCTCTCGTATCGATCAAGGCTTGGGTCGCCTCGTCCAGCTTCTCAAGGACAATGGGAAATGGGATAACACTGTCATCATCTTCACCGCTGATCACGGGATGGCCTTTCCGGGTGCTAAGACGACCGTTTATGAAGCGGGCCTGCGAGTTCCCTTCATTGTTCGTGACCCACGCTCTGAAAAGAAGGGGATCACGAATGAGGCCATGATTTCCCACACCGACATCACGCCGACCATCCTCGATCTCGCCGGGGCATTGAATAAAAAGAAAACGGCTCCTGCCAAACCTCTCTCTTTTGATAAAGGAGGGGTCGGTGAAAACACGGGGAAGGCTCCGAAGAAGTATCACGGACGGAGTTGGCTACCCATTCTCACCGAGACCAAGCCCGAAGGTTGGGACGAGATCTCCGCCTCCCACACCTTCCACGAGATTCAAATGTATTACCCGATGCGCGTCATCCGAGATCGCCAATACAAGCTCATTTGGAACATCGCTTATCGACAGCCTTATCCCTTCGCGTCCGATCTCTGGGTCGCGGCAACCTGGCAGGCCCAGTGGGCAAAAGGGAAGAATGCCGACTACGGTGGTCGCACCGTGGATTCGTATATTCATCGTCCCCAGTTCGAGTTCTTCGACATTGCCTCAGATCCAAATGAAAGCCGCAACCTCGCCGATGATTCGGCTCACGCCGAAGCTCTCGCAAAATACAAAGGTCGCCTCAAGGCCGAACAAATACGCACGGGTGATCCTTGGGTGATGAAGTGGGAGTATGAGTGATTGGGACCGGGCGACTCCCTTGTTCTTTCCTCCCTCATAGCACCCATTGCACGGCTCCGCTTCTCCCGAAACCCGGCCATTTGGAGAAGCGGGGGCGAGACTCACGACTCTGCCGCTTCTAAAGACTTTTCTTCGCGGGGAGGAAGGCATTTGAAAAAAGGAGTCCGGCGGTGAGGGAGACAAAAGCCATGAGGGCGGTGCTGCCGCTTTGGCTGGGGAGGATGGTTTCGCCCGAGACCCATTGGTTGAGGATGGAGTAGACCTTACTTCCGGGGACGAGGACGATGACTCCGTAGGTCATGAGGATGGAGCCGGGGCCACGGGTGAGGCGGGCGAAGAGGTTGGCGTAGAGTCCGACCGCGAGTGCTCCTATAAAGACTCCGGCGAACATCCCAAAGTGGCTTTCGCCAAGGGTGGCGGAACTGTAGGCGATGAGGACGGCGAGGACGCCCCAGCCGACTTTTTGGCGGGGAATATTGAGGCCGATTCCGAGGGAAAGGGCGAGTCCGATCAAGGCTGGCCAGACGCGCCACGGAGGCATGTCGGGGAGGCTTCCAAGGTTGCCGAAAACTTGCGGGACGGAGTCGAAAAAGAAACGGGTGAGGGCAATCCCGCTGACCGCTCCGAAGAAGAGCTTCATGAGGGTCATGATGGCATCGACGAGGCGCGAACCTCCCGAGATGAGATGGCCTGCCGAGATCTCGGTGAGGGCAACGGTGAGGGCTAATCCGGGGATGAAAATGATGATGGAAGAGAGGACGACAAGGGGTGGGTTGATGGGGAGGCCTGAGGCGGCGGCACTACTCGCGATGAAACCGGAAGCCATCGCTCCGACGATGGTGGCGACCGGTTTCCAAGTGGGTTGCGAGGAGGTTTGGCGGACGATGAAGAAGATGAGAACCGAGATGAAGGCGGCGACGAAGGCGTCGAATGGGTTGTTGGAAAGGAGGGTGGAGAAGCAGCAGCCGGTCAGGAGCCAGGAAAAGGTATCGGCAGGAAGGGAGTAGCAGGGTGGAGAATCGCTGATGCGTTGGAGTTCGTCGATGCCCTCGCTGAAGTCGGTCTTCCCGAGTTCAATGTCTTCGACGAGGCGGTCAATTTCCCAGAGCTGCCCGAGGTTGTAGTCGGCGGGTTCGACGCGTTCGATGTGGACGAATTGGTCGAGTTCATCGTCTTCCCAAAAAGCGCAGGTGAAGGTGGTGGGACTGACGAGGAAGCTCCCGTGCAGGCCGAGTAATTTGGTGACGTTGCCAAGGTGCCGTTCGATCCGTTCGCTGGTGGCTCCGCATTCATGGAGCGCGCGACCCAGCTTGATGATGAAGCGGATGCGCTGGCGGTAGTCGTATTGATGGGGAGGCATGGCGTGGTGTGACCGTCCGGGTCACCTAGCCAGAGTGTAAGGCAATGTAACAGGGACGGTCACGCCACTTCGTTAGACCCGGCCGTGGCGGTGGGTTGTTTCGCTCACGGATTGTTCGTGGAAGTAGTGGAGGAGTTCGAGGCGGCCGTTGAGCAGGGCTTCGCCGGGGTGGGGTTTGGCGAGGGTGCTTTCCGAAGAACTTACGATTGTGGCACCGACGGTCGCGGCTGCGATTTGGTGAAGTTTGCTCGGGTTCGCGATGATGACTTCAGGGGCGACTTTGTAGCGGAAGTGGTTGGACTCGCCGAGAATATTTGAGGGGTCGTGCTCGACTGAGAATTCGTTTTCCCACCAGTAGGCGTAGCTTTTTGCGGCGGCGATGAGGCGGGAGTCGTTGCCGGCGAGGGCAAGGACTTCTGAGCTAGGTTCGGCTTGGTGTTGGGGGAGCCCGGTTTCTTTCCAAGTGGAGAACTGGGTGAGGTAGTTTGGGCCGCCTGCTTTCGCACCGGGCCCGACGGAGGAGCGCTTCCAACCGCCGAAGGGTTGGCGACGTACGATGGCTCCCGTAATTGGGCGGTTGATGTAGGCGTTGCCGACTTCGACGGACTCGCGCCATTTTGAGATTTCTTCGGAATCGAGCGAGTGGATGCCGCCGGTGAGGCCGAAGTCGGAGGCGTTTTGGATGGCGATGGCTTCGTCGAGGTCTTTGACGCAGATGAGGGAGAGGACGGGACCGAAGAGCTCGGTCCGGTGAATCCAGGAGCGACATTTGACGCCGAGGCGGATGCCGGGGGACCAGAGGCGGGCGCTGATTTTTTTTGGTTCGAGGAGCCAGGTTTCGCCTTCGTCGAGTTGGGTGAGGCCGCGGAGGAGATCGGGGCTGGGATCCTGGATGAGGGGCGTGACGACGGCGGCGGGGTCGGTCGCTTCGCCGACGGGGAAGGAGGCGGCGGCGTCGCGGAGTTGGTTCATGAAGAACTCATTGTGGTAGAGGTCGGACTCGATGAGTCCGAGCGAGGCGGCGGAGCACTTTTGCCCGGCGTGGCCGAAGGCGGATTTGATGAGGTCTTTGGCGGCGAGGTCGGGATCGGAAGCCGCGGTGATGATGAGGGCGTTCTTACCGGAGGTTTCGGCGAAAAGCTTGAGGTCCTTGTTCCAGCTTTGGAACATGTCGGCGGTGAGGGAGGAGCCGGTGAGGATGATGCCGTGGACTTTTTCGGATGAGACAAGGGATTTGCCGACTTCGTTGTCAGGGCAGGGGAGGAATTGCAGGGCGTCGCGTGGGATGCCGGCTTCCCAAAGGCATTTGACAATTTCCCATCCGGTCTGGATGACTTCGGGAGCGGGCTTTAGGATGGCGGCATTGCCGGTCGCGAGGGCCGCGAGGATACTGCCGCAGGGAATGGCGCAGGGGAAGTTCCACGGGGGAGCGACCACGATGGTGCCGTGGGGAGTGGGGGTGCTGCCATCGTGAAAGGCGGTGTCTAAGATACGATGTGCGTAGTAGTTGGCGAAGTCGACTGCTTCGGAGACTTCGACATCGGATTCGTAGGGGCGTTTGTTGGCATCGAGGCGCATGCAGGCGATGAGCTGGCCACGGGCCGCTTCGAGGGTTTGGGCAGCGCGGTGGAGGAGGACGGCGCGTTCTTGCGGGGTGGTGTTTGACCAGCGACAGTTTTGCGCGGTTTCGAGGGCGGACTGGACGCCAGCGATGTCGGCGAGGGCGGGGTGGGGGTCGGGTGTATACGCGGCGATGGCTTGGTCGAGCCAGGTTCGGTTGGCAGGGAGGACCCAGTCGGTTTCGGGGGAGTTTTCAAAGGTGTTTCCCGACATAGGATGATCTGTCTTGGTCATGTCACGTGGGGAATTGCGGTCCTGGGTGCGGTTGGGGCCGGATTTGACGGTGGGGATGCGGCGGCAGGATTCGCGGAAGCGGGCCTCTTGTTCTTTGAAGGTGTCGTCGCCGGGTTGCATCGAGAAGACGTGAGCGAGGAAGTTTTCGGGCGAGGTGTTTTCGTCGAGTCGGCGGACGAGGTAGGCGATGGCGGTGTGGAAATTTTCCTTCTTCACGATGGGGGCGTAGAGAAGGACAGGGGAGCCTTTTGCTTCGAGGGCGCGGGCCTGTTCGTTGGCCATGCCTTCGAGCATTTCGAGCTCGATGCGATCTTCGACGCCGTTTTGCTCGCGGAGGAGGAGGGCGTAGGCGATATCGAAAAGGTTGTGGGAGGCGACCCCAATGCGGACGGCAGCGGCGTTTTCAGGCTCCATGGCGAAGTGGAGGAGGCGCTTATAGTTGGCATCGACATCGGTTTTGTCGGTGTAAGGAGCTTGGGCCCAGTGGTGTTGGCTGGCTTCGACTTTCTCCATGGAGAGGTTGGCTCCTTTGACGATGCGGATCTTGATCTCAGCTTTTCGGGTTTTGGCCCAGGCGGTGAGGTTTTGGAGGGCGTCGAGGGAGTCAGGGAGGTAGGCTTGAAGTACGATGCCTGCCTTAGTTTCCGAGAATTCAGGTTCGTCGAGGGTGCGCTTGAAGGCCTCGCAGGTGAGGTCGAGGTCGCGGTATTCCTCCATGTCGAGGTTGATGAATTTGCCGGTACGGTAGAGTTGCCGGAGGCGGGTTTGGATGGAGGCGAGAGTGCCTTCTTGGTCGAGGAGGTTGATTTGTGAAAAGATGGCGGAGATTTTGACCGAGAGATATTGGCACTCGGGTTTGGCGAGGAGGGTGAGGTTTTGTTCGAGGCGATTCTGGGCTTCTTCTTCGCCGAGGATGGCTTCGCCGAGAAGGTTGATGTTTACTTTGGAACGTTTAGCGAAGTAGGCATCGAGGGGCTTTTCTTCGCGGGCGAGGATGACGCGTTGGCTGTCTTTGCGGATCTGCGCGGTGACTGCGGGCATGACGATGCCTGGGAAGAAGCGGGAGGCGAGGGCCCCGACTTTCATGAGGACACGTTCGTGCGGGCGGAGGTATTTTGGGATGCCGTAAGTTTTGACGAGGCGGCGGAAGGTGGCGGCTTGGGCGGAGGCGGAGGGCGGGCGAAAGACTTCGTCCGCGAGGTGGAAGGTGAGTTCCTTTCCCGCGGAGTCGGCGAGGAGTCTGGACATTTTAGTGGCTTCCTTTTTCTCGATGGGGGTGCGTGGGGCAGAGAGGAGTTCGGCGGCGATTTCGCAGGCTTGATCGACGACTGCGGGAGAAGGGATGCGGGCCATGAGTTGAGAGGGCGAGGGGGATTCGGACATTTGCTTAGCACTCTATCAAAAAAATGTGGCTCAGTCTTGACTGTATGGCATGGGTGGGAAGGGTGGAATGGACAAATGAACGAATGGAGAATGAATAATTGGGCTTGGTTGAGGGGCCTGGGATCGGGAAAAGGAGCCGTGGAGCCCTCGCCACTTGGATTAACCGGGATGGCGAGGTGGAAACGTGAAAAACGCGAATCTTGGGCGAGGGCGCTGGGGTTGAGAATTGGCGGGGGCACCACCACTCCTGTGTTGTTGTGCGGGGAGATTTGAGGTAGTATTGCATTGATGAATCTTGAGATCGTAGAGCGGATTTTTCGGGTGATTCCGGATATTGTCTTTTGTGTGAAGGATGAGGGCGGTGTTTATCGGGCCGCGAATCCGGCCTTTGCGCATCGGCTGGGGCTGGTGTCGAAGGATGAGGTGATTGGGAAGCGGCCAGAGGAGCTTTTTTCAAATGAGCTAGCGGAGGTTTACCGGAGGCAGGACGATGAGGTGCTTTTGCGGGGGGGAGAGTTTACGGACCGGCTGGAGTTGATTTCGAATCGGGATGGCTCGGTGGGTTGGTATTTGGCGAGTAAATTTCTCCTGAAGGATGAGGAGGGATTGGTGACGGGATTGGTTTCGATTTCGCGGGATTTAGATACGCCGAGTTTGGGTGATGTGAAGATGTCGGGATTACAAAGGGTGGTCGATTGGGTGCATGACAACTTGGAGGAGGAGCTGACGGTGGAGGTGCTCGCGAGGGTGGCGGGGATGAAACCGGGGCATTTGGAACGGCGGGTGAAGCGGGTTTTCAAGGTGAGCGTGGGGCAGTTTGTGCGGAAGATGCGCATCGATCTGGCGGCGCGGCTGCTGCGGGATACGGAGCTGGGGATTGCGGAGATCGCGCTGAGGTGCGGATACAGCGAGCAGTCGTCGCTGACTCGGCAGTTCAAGGCGGCGGTGGGCTGTCCGCCGGGGGAGTTTCGGAAGCGGTTGTCCGACGTTTGAGATGAGAGTCCGAATTGAAAATTGAATCTTCCGGGTTGGATAAGTGTGGCAGGCTGCTAGAAGTTTAAATCTTGGATATTCGTATTCCCTCTCTCCTCGCGCTCCTAGGCCTTGCCTCCTGCTCCCTTCCAGATACCCAGCTCTGGAACGACCGGGTTGCGAAGACCCCCGCCGACATGCCTGCGGAGGTTATCACCAAGGTGCTTGTTCATGGCACTGTCAAATCCATCGTCAGCAATCCTGTCAGCGGCACGCGCAAAGGAATTTCGATGTGGTGGCGCCGTTCCCGCCTCCTCAGCGACAGTCTCTTTAAACAACGGATTCTGCTCAAATCGGCCTACATCAAGGGAGCTGACATCGAACAAGCGCTCGACCTGATCGGGCTTCCGGTCCCTCTGCCGGGAAAAATCGACTACCTTGTCGACGGTCACGAATTTTTCCCCGCCCTCTACCACTCCATCGACCAGGCCAAGCACCGAATCGACACCCAGATCTTCATCTTCGACAATGACGACGTTGCCACCCGATACGCCGACCGGCTTAAGGAACGTAGCCGCGATGTCCAATGCCGCGTCCTGATGGACCGGATGGGCTCGATCGCCTCATGGTGGACCGCTCCTGAAACGCCCCTCCCCAAAGACTTTCGACCACCCTCATCCATGCCTCACTACCTTATGGAAGGAAGTCGGGTGAAAGCACGTGTTTCGCAAAACCCCTGGTTGGTCGCCGACCACTCCAAACTCATCATGATCGATGGAGAGGAAGCCTATCTCGGAGGGATGAATATTGGTCGGGAATACCGTTACGAATGGCATGACCTTATGGTGCGGGTCCGCGGGCCGGTTACCACGGAACTGCAAAACCACTTCAATCGCTCGTGGCGCCTGCAGGGCCTTTGGGGTGATTGGAGTATGCCCTTCTATCGCAAGCTGAAGGCCGACCGCGGTGCTGCCGAGGCCGGGCATTATCCAATCCGTTTGCTCCGCACCACCCCTGCCCGTGTCGAAATCGAAGAGGCCTTGTTGACAGCCATCCGGATGAGCCGAAAGCGCATCTACTTGCAAAATTCCTATGTCACTTCCGAGTTGCTCCTTCAGGAACTCCTTGACGCCCGGGCCCGGGGTGTCGAAGTGAATTTCATCTTTCCCGAAACGAACGACTCAAAGCTCATGGGCACCGCCAACCGAGGCTTCGCGGCAACTCTCCTGAACCGGGATTGCAACGTTTATGCCTATCCTAAGTTCACCCATGTGAAGGCCGCCATCATCGACAATTGGGCCTGTGTCGGATCAGCCAACCTCGATGGTCTCAGTCTGCGTATCAACGGTGAACTTAATATCGCCTACTCAGATCCGGAAGCAGTCGAGATGCTCCGTCAGAGAATTTTCCTCAAGGACATGCGAGCTTCCCGAAAACTGAAACGGGGGGAATTGAAAGTCCCCCCCATCTCCCTTGGCAATATCATCCGTCAACAGCTCTAGCTGGGTTTTTCTACCAAGCCGCCCGGGAAGGTCGCTAAAAGAAGGCGGATGCCGAACCCCGGAAGTTAACAATTCCTGCGCGGTTCGTCGTAGCCGCCCAACCCATCTTTAACATGCCGGACTTGGATCCCTTTATTCTTAACGGTTTGCTGACATTAAAAATTCCTTCGGGCACTCCATTTCCTTCATTCTCTTAAATTCTCACTCTCTGGAGACCGCCGGGGTCGGGGGATAGTCCGAGTTTTTTGTAGATGTCTCCAAGTTCT
>JBLHUR010000010.1:0-57481 GCA_047629805.1 Akkermansiaceae bacterium
GTGAAGAAATATGGTAGGCCGCCAAATCCGGCAACGTCCCATCAGAATCATGAGGAATAATCAGTCTCGGAGCAGGCATGGCGGCACCTTGACCTCCCCAAATCATCTAAGCAAGCGGATTCCTACAATTAGTGCGGGAAATAATATAACATCTAATGAGCAAAAGTTAACGATATTTATCGGTAATATAATTTTCGACGGCTTCACCTTTGGCCAATATTTTCCAGCCTGACTCGCAGCGAGTAAGTGATTGTCCATCAATAGTCATCCATTTATCAGTATTTTCAGCTACGACATCATTTCTTAAAACTGCCCAATCCCAACGACCAGCAACGCCTGAAGGGAGTAAAACTACTCTTGTCCCCCTGACATTTTTCAATTTAAAACCAACTTCCCTCAAGAATGCAGCGTCCGCTAAATGGGGCAACCAAATGCCGTCCGCTTCTGTTCTTCCATCACGAAAATCAGCGACATCTCTCCAAAATGGAACGCCATTGCGCCCCGAAAAACTTTGGCTACCACACGATGAAGCTAATACACAAATTGCCGTACAAAACAGATTTCTAACCTTCATTCTATCTCTTAGGCCTAGGTGTGAGAGTTGTCTGATTCTCAACATGTGTGCATGGATTGAGTGAGTAACAAGTCCAGGTAGCTTGCATGGAACCTGAGATCTTATTACTTGAAGCTGTGAAGTTGGGACGAGTTAGTGAACATGGAGCATCCCCTGCTGAAATTGCTCCACAGCCTACTCGCATCCCAGCTGGCAACGCCCCTTCAACGAAATAAGCTTCCCCATCATAATTCATATCACCCCTCGTGCATGTCAAATGAAAACCAAAACGCGCAGGTTCTAATGCCCAAGAATCGATCTCGCTAACACTTGTTCCGGGTTGCACCCGAAACGCTTCCCAGAAATCCCAATTGGAAGAGCCACCCATCAGGCTAACCGCAATCTCTGTTTGCCCACAGTTTTTCTTTATTGACCCTGACGTTTTCATCTTTTGAATGATCCAACCTCCCCTTGTTGAATTCTTGTTCAGGCTGAAAGTTCTTTCACGGATAAAATTACCACAGGTGGATCGGATGACATCCGTATCAGATAGAGATAATTCATATGCGTGCTGCGGTCTAGGATTCGGAGGAGGGGGAGGAGGGGGATCATTCGAACCTGAACAACTCACCGAGCCAACAGCAAGAATCGCAATAGCCGCGATGCAAAATATCGCTCTCCCATCGGTATCGACGCTGTTCAATGGCCTATTCTTAACCATCCCATACAGATTCACTCCACCACGCTCCCCAATCGGATCTCTGCTTGGCCAATCTCTGACGGTTGATATGTTGTAGGGGTAGGTTGGAGGCGATTTTTGCTTTCGAGGAGGGGGCTCTCCGGGTGGTGGACGTAGTGATAGAGCTGGCGATCCATGCCTACGAGGTTCTGCCGAATGGTGATACTTCCTGGCTTTGTCACGACCTCCGCCTACGGTGGAGGAGAGAAAGGTCGGCGGATTGGAAGGGACTTGTGGCGAAGCTCGCAAAAGGTATTCGTGAGTGTAAGGGCAGAGAGTCGTCGGTCGGGAGTCAACAAGGTCCCCCTCCCATGCACTTCGCCTTGGGCGGAGAGATTGGGAATTCCGGGGCGGGATGGTTGAAGGAGCTTTCATGCTTACGAACTTTCGAACTTTGTCGGGGTGGTTTGAGAGCCTCTTTGTATCACTTGATCAAATTCTGGCAAAGGGAAAACACGATTCAAGGCGGCGCCGCGTTTTGACATGTCCAATCCCTTGATCGGACTCTCGGTGAGTTTTCGAAGATGCCTATTTGAATGGGCCACGATGGTAAAAAACTTCTGCCCAGCATGTCACAAGAACGATCTCGAAATTCCAAGTGGCTACGATGGTCCATTTCCTGGCGGAGTGGTAGGTGTCAAAAGTAAAACTTTCGACTACCGTTGCCTACCCTCCGCATCGACGACGACGGGAGAACCGTAGCCGAACAGCTTTGCTTTTGGCCGTTCGCGAGGTTGATTATGATCATCCCTCCGGCCGAGGCGAAGGCATGGCGTGGGAGCGAAGCGAGCCGCCAGAGTTGAGCCTCGAGGCCCAGCGAACGATCGCACGAACACGGCCCAACGAGCGGTCGATTGCCGTAGTGCAAATTGTCTGACAAGGTGAAATGCGGCGTCGAACATCAAAGAAGGCTTAGAGGAAGCCTTCAACGCCGTTGCAAGGATCTTTGCTATTAGCGCGGGATATTGAACGTTGAACGAGGCGAATCCAATTCCCGAGCCAGGGACAGTTCTTTTGGGTTTCCTTGCTTCCGGATTGCTTCTTGTGTGCCGTCGTAAGTAGATTTCTTTGAAAGACTTTTATCAAAGTGCAAACTTTGCCTGATGAGGGCGGGTTGGTATTTTCCTTCGACTGAAATCAGAGAAAACAATTGCACGTATTTTTATTCGTGCTATTTCGTGCGCATCTTACCACCTCTCTGTTTTGGATCTCCTTCTACAAAATCTCATTTCTCCGGTTGTCTTGGCGTTTATCCTTGGAATTGTGGCCCGCCGGATCGGGAGTGACTTAGAGATTCCCAGCGCGATTTATCAGGGGCTTTCGATCTACCTTCTTTTTGCGATTGGTTTGAAGGGAGGGGTGGCGCTTTCGGAAACTGCTCCGGCTGATTTGGTGAAACCCATTCTTCTGACATTGGCTTTTGGGATACTGACGCCAGTGTCGGCTTACTTTTTACTCACCAAGATGGGGAAGCTTGGCCAGACGGATGCGGCGGCGACGGCGGCTCACTATGGTTCGGTTTCGGTGGTGACCTTCGTGGCGGCGATGGAGGCGGTGAAAATTTCGGGGATGGCTTCGGATGGTTATCTTCCGGCGTTGGTGGCCGTTCTTGAGGTCCCGGGGATCATAATCGGGTTGATGTTGGCTAAGAAGTCTCCATCGAACGGGGGGATGAAGGAGGCCTTTAAAGAAGTGGTGACCGGGAAAAGCATCTTCCTTTTGATGGGGGGAATGTTCATTGGCGCGGCCTGCGGAGCGGGGAAGATCGAGGGAGTTGCGCCCTTTTTTATCGCACCGTTTAAAGGAGCGCTTTGTCTCTTTTTGCTGGAGTTAGGTATGGTCACCGCGAACCGGATGGGTGATTTAAAAAGCGCCGGCTGGAGGCTCATCGTGGTGGGATGTCTGCTTCCCCTGATTCACGGATGTCTTGCGACGGCAGCGGCCATCTTTATCGGGATGACTCCTGGAGGAGCCGCGATCTTCGGCGCGATGGTGGGGAGTGCCTCCTACATTGCGGCACCGGCTGCTGTGCGTATCGCCTTGCCGGAAGCGAGCCCGGGGATTTATCTTACGATGGCGCTGGGTGTGACCTTCCCCTTTAACCTTGCGATTGGGATTCCAATTTTCCTGAAACTTGCGCAATTTCTCGCCGCTTCCTAGACCATGATTGTTCCCTTAAAACTTGTCACGCTTGTCACCGAAGGTCTGCTCAAAGACAAAATAATCACCCTGCTGGAGAAGCAGGGTGCGACCGGTTTTACCATCGTGCGCGCCGAGGGAAAAGGTTCCCGGGGCCTGCGTGCGACCGATTGGGAAGGCCCCAATTACCGCTTCGAAGTGATCACCTCACAGGAGGGGGCCGATAAGATTTTGGCGGCGGTGCAGGAAAAGTATCTCAAGCACTATGCCGTGATTGTCTGGCTCAGTGACGTCGATGTTTTGCGCGGTGATAAGTTTGTGAAGAACGAAAAGGGCTAATTTGAGCTTCTTTCAAAGCGGACGCGGACGAAGAGGCGGGCGTCTGTAGCGGGATTCGCTGAGGTGAATGTGCGGAGAACACGACCACCGCTGAGGGTGGATTTGGTGAAGGTTGCTTCGGTGTTTGTGACGGGATCCCACGAGGTGAGTTCCGTGGAAAGTTGGACGGTAGACACGACATTGTCGGCGATCAAGGCGTGGGGGAAGGTGAATTCCCAGTGTCCTTCTTGGTTGATCAGGAAGGTGATGAGGCCGCCGCCGTCTCCCGGGATGGTGTCATCGGTTCCGAGGGCAAATTCGGCGAAAGCGCTCAATCCGTCCTCATCGAGATCTGCCTCCGGGTCTCCGGTGAAAGGAACGGTTCCCCGAGTTCCGGGTGAGCCACCCGTGGTGAGGCTGGGGTGCCAACTTGCGGGATTGTTCAAATCATCGGGATTACTCAGGACAAGACTGCGTCCTTCTCCGTCGGCTTCTTCGGGCCACGGACCGGCATCATCGTAGGTGACGCTGAAAAGTTCAGTGAGTCCATCGGGAGCCATGAGGGTAAGGGCTTCACCTTCGTTGCTGAGGTTGCCGCGGTAAACTCCGTTGATGGAGAGGCCGAGGCCGTAGGTTTCATCGATTCCGAATTGGCTGTCAACGAGGAGGACGCGGGCGTCGGGGGCGAGGGGGATGTCGCGATTGTCGGGGAAGGTGAAGTCGATGCCTGCCGAAAAGAAGCAGCCGCGCAGGTTGAGGGCGTGGCCGGAGCGGTTGTGGAGTTCGATGAATTCCGAGTCGTCGGGGCCGGTGGGATTGTAGTGAATCTCGGAGGGAAAGACTACGGCAGGTTCGACGGGGGCGGAGGAGGTGACGTTGAAGAAGGCTTCGTTCAAGGCCGACCAATTGTTGCCATCGAGGGAGCGGGAACGAATGAAGGCGTTATCGATCAGGGAGAGGGTGCTGGCTCCGGTTGCGGGGCGGGTGATCTTGAGTTCGAGGTCGAATTGTAGGTCGGAGCTGCCGTTGCTACTTTGGTGGACTTCGACGGCGATGGTGTTGTTGCCATCGACGAAGAGAGTGGCGGGGATGTTGAGGGTGTGGAAGCCGGAGCCATCGTCGGAGGCGCTGGTGGCGAAGGTTTGGGAATTGATGTCGCCGGGGGGCATGGAGGTGCGATCGACTTCGGTGCCGTTGAGGTAGACCACGGCTCCGTCGTCACGTTTGACCTCGATAGTTCCGCTGAGAATCTCGGTGGTGTTGGCGAGCGTGACTGATTTCCGGAAGTAAGTGGTGCGATATTTTTGAGAGTTGTTAGGTCCGAAGGAAAGGGTGGTGGTGATGACGGGTTCGCCGTAGCCGAGGATGGCGGGGCCTGATGCCCAGGCCGTGTCATCGAAGGCGCTGTCTTGCCAAGTCGTTCCCTGGTCGGAGCCATCATCGAGGTAGTTCCAGTTGGATTTTTTGGGGATGACGGTGGTGGTGTTTTGTCCACCCTGGAAAGGGAGGGCGGAGGGGTTGATGGTGCCGCCTTCGAGGCGGGGGTCGCTGCCATCGGTGGTGTAATACATGCTGCCGCTGCCGTCCGACATGGTGAGGTTGAAGCCGGAGGGCACGTCGCCGCCGTGCTGGCTGAAGACGGGGGCGATGGTGGAGGGGTAGAATCCGGCGGAGCGGAATTGCTTGAGGGCACTGTTGGTGCGGCCAGGGAGGATGCTGTTGAGGGCATTGTTTTTAGCGGAGGTCCAAGAGCTGTGGCTGCGGTAGTTCCAGCGGAGAGCCTCGGCGTAGAAGGGGGAGTTGAGTTCGTCGCAGCGTTCCTGAAGGCGGGGGACGGTTTTGCCGGGAGTCATGGCTCCGTCGTGGAAATAATGTTTGTGAATGCGGTCGGCGAGGAGGGTGCGGAATTCGGGGTTGCCGGCTTTGAAGAGGAGGCTGAAGATCGAGCCGGGGCCATCGCCCGCGCTGCGGCCGAAGACGCCGGGAGTGTTGCTGGCGAATCCGGTGCGGTTACCGGCGGAACGGAGGTAGCCGTCGGCATCGTTGAGGAACCACTTGAAGCCACTTCCGACATCGGCTGGTCCGACGGTGCGGTATTCGTCCTCCGAGTCTCCAAACATAAACATGATCATATAATCGACGAAGTGTTGGGTATCGAGGTAGGGCATGAGGTCGTCGAAGTTCTGGGGGTTGCCAGAGAGGGCGAAGGTCTTAATGCGCTCCCAGGCGGAACCGTCGCCATTGTAGGGAGGAGCAACCGAGTCGGCCCAGCCGCCGACGTTCCAGTTTCCGTTGATTGCTTCGTGAGCGGAGTTCGGGCCGCCAAGGTAGGAGGTGATGAGGTCGGCGCTCCAGCGTTCGCGGAGGTGGAAAACGCCCCAGTATTTTCCGTTGAGATAGAGGTGCATGAAGCGCCCGTGTGGGTTGATGTTTCCCATGTCGAGCATGGTGTCATCGGTGAAGCGGTTCGACATGTAGAAGCCACGGGAGACCATGTCATGGGAGCCGGAGCGGATGTTGAGTTGGTCGAAGGTATCGGTGGCGGAGATGCCGTGGTCGTATCCATCGAAAAGGGGGTGTTTGAGTTTGGATGCTCCATATTGGCTTCGAAAATACATGCGAAAGCTCTTTTTATCGAAGTTAGTGAAAGCGCCGCCGAAGTTTTTGACGCCGCAGTTCTCCTGAAACCCGGGAGTTCCATCGGGGTTGATGAGTTCGAAGGAGGCGGGGACCTCAGAGGTGCCGTTGATCGTTTGTGGGGTGACGATGGAAAGGGTAGGGGCGTCGGTGAGCGAGGCCTGCATTTGTGGGGTCACCGAGGCTCCCAGTTCGGGCGAAGTGATGACGTCATCGACGAAGAGGTAGGTGTTGGTGTCGACGTTGGTGGGAGAGAGGCCTGTCTTATAAGCGATGGCGCGGAGAACGGTCGTGGTGGTGATGTTAACGGGGTCGGCGTAAGTGCTGCCATTGGTCGGGGAGGGAAGGCTGCCATCGAGAGAGTAGCGGATGGTGGCATCCGGGGTTGCGGTTGTGATAGCGACCGATTGGGGAGTCTCGTAGAAGCCACGTGGAATGCTAAATTTGGTATCCTCCACAAAGCCTGCGAAAGAGGTGCCATTGGCTGTTCCGGGAGTGGCGGGGGAGAGGAAGCCAAGTGTCGAGCCATCGATATCCAAGCCATAGCTGACATCTTGCTTCCCGCCGGAGAAAGTAAAGCTAGAGAGCACGGTGACGCCATCGCGAGCTACGAGGGCGAGATATTCCCCGCCGCTTTTGAGGGAGAAGTTCGTGTGAAGTGGCTCGGTGGGGTTGGTGAGGTTGTCGCCCGAGGCAAAGACGACGAGGAAGCGTTTGGCGGGGATGGAAGCGCCTGCGGGGAAGGTCCATTGGGTGAGGTTGTCGGTCTTGTCGGTGAGGTGGTATCCTTCGAGTGAGAGGTTGAAGGAGTTGGGATTGTAGATCTCAATCCAGTCGGGGCTTTTGCCAAATTGATCATCGAGGGTGTTGGCGTTGTCGGCGATGAATTCGGTGACAGCAGGAGGAATGACTGGTTCGTCGACCCCGACGGTGACGGACTTTGAGAGACTGCCGGAGGGATTGGTGGCCGTGAGTATGTAGGTTGTCGTATTTGAGGGGGTGATGGATTGGTTTCCAGTGAGGGTGACTGTTGTAATTCCTTGATCGATGGTGACGGTGTTGGCATTGGTCACGGACCAAGAGAGCACCGCATTAGAGGGGAGGTTGGGATCACCGGTGGCGGTGATGTTTCCTTGGTCAACGGAGAAGAAGTCGATGTTTGGCAAGGGGGCTTCGAAGGCCTCGACCTCGGCGATCTGAGGATTGTAGGCGGCGTTGCTGAGGTTGACGATGCGGAGGTAGCGACCGGACATCGCGTTTCCTGGGTCGAGCGAGGCGGAGACAATGTCGCGTCCGCCTTGACCTGAATTCGAGCCATCGGTGCGGATGTCGGCACTCCAATTCACTGCACCGGCGCTACCTCCATTATTGGCGCGGAATTCCACGCGGTAGTTTGAGAGGCGTTCGGGGCAGCAGCCGCTCCGGTTGACCAGTTCGATCGATCCGAGGTTGCGGGTCGTTCCCAAGTCGATCTCGTAGTAGAAACCGAGGGTCCCGGAGTTGGCGAGAGGGTGGGATTGGTTGGCTTCGTTCCCATCGGTAAGGTTTGCCGGGACTTGGCCCGACCACGTTTGCGCGGAGGCTGAGACTTCTCGACCGAGGGCGATGTTGGTTTGAGCAAGAGAACTTTTGGAGATGAACAGAAGAATGAGAAAGAGAGCTGATTTGAAGTTCATGGAGAGGAAAGGGAAAGTTAGCAAATCACCGATCCAAGTAACGCGAAAATGCTCCCGCCTCGAGAGCGAGGGGAGAGCATTTGAGTGATTTAATTTAATCTACGGTGCCGGGGCAGATATCGGCGGGTGACTAGTTCCTTTGAACGTGTGGAAGAAGTAGCGTGGCTTATCAATCATCGAGGTATCGTTAAAGGACAAGGTGGTTGTGGTGCCCTGTGAAGCGACCGAGTCGTTTGTTTCCGCGTCGGCGAGCAAGTTTTCCGAGCCTAAAATGGAGTAAGTGGCACCGGGCTGTGAGTTCCAGGTGAGGGTGACATCTCCGGAGGTGGGGTCTGCTTGAAGGTTGCTGATCGCAAGGGGCGCAGTTAGCACGGATGATCCGTAGATTGCAATTTCTTACAGCTGGGGACCGTAGTTTGCTCCGAAGGTATTTAGGACTCTGACAAACTGGCCGAAGGGGGGGGCGCCGCGGATAGATCGATTTCCTGCCTCATGATAATTTGGCCGAGGATCTCCTGCCGGAAGACTTCTGCGCCAGACGAGTTTAGGACCACCAGGGTTTTTTCCAGGGATCCACCAAAGGCACTGGGGGAACTGTTGACGCCATCGGGCGTTAAAAGAATCTCTGTAACGGCTCCAAAGGAGAGGGCTGGAGTAAGGAGAGCAACGCCAATGGCTGAGCTGATGAATGTACGGCGTATGATTTTTGGGATGATTTATTATGAGAATGGATAAAAACGCCCTTGTCCAAAGTGCAAGCAGGCTGATTGAGGACGGCTCTGGACCGCCGCGACAGAGGCGGTCCTTGTTTCCAGAAGCGTGAAATAAGTGTTACCAAGCTCAGTCGTCGCGATGGCTTCGTCCTAAAAGTCGATGGGGAGGTGGTCGATGAGAGCGTGCATGGGAGGGGTTTTTGGCAGACCGACTATGACCAGGTGAGCAGGACATCGAGCCGGACTTACAATCTCCCGCGAGATGGAAAAGGGCGTGCTTTGGTGGAGTTTGGTTTAGAATGACCTAATCTCCACAGCCGCCGCACCCACCTCCTCCGCTGTCGCTGCTGCACCCACTATTACCACAACCATTACTGCTTGAGTGAGTGGAACTCATTGTTGTAAGTTCTTTGACCATGCTAGGGTCAATCTCGGGAAGGAGAGGAACTGAGGTCCTTGCCAATCGAAGATTGAAGTCATGATCATTTTCGGAAGAGTTTTTGCCACAAACGGGGGCGGGTGAGGAGCCAGAATTTTGAGGAATCGATCCAGCGTCCGGCTCCGGGATGGGCGAAGCGGTCGGCGGGGGCGGGCCAGATGTCGAGGGGTGCCTTCTCTTTGAAAATGCGTTGGTAGCTTTCGAGGGTTTTGGAATACCAGTCGTGGAATTTTTCGCCTTCATCGCTTCCTCCTTTGGTGGGTCCGTGGTGGAGGTCTTGACCGAGGGTGTCGCGACAGAGATCGTGCCAGTAGCTGCGGGTATACACGAGGTGGAGGTGCCAGGCTTGATCGACTTCTTCCGATGGGGTGACGGGATGTCCGGCGACCATCGCGAGGGCGATGAAGCGGTTGTATTCTTCAATGACACGGGCGGCAAAGACGTGGGTCCACGCTTGTTCGCGGGCGAGGCGACTGGTGAAGGAAAGGGAGGCCCCGGGGTCATCGAGCTCAAAGGCGAGGATTTTCGCGATGAGTTGTTGATCGGGCTCTTTGGTCTGGGATTTCATCCAAAAGGAATTATATCTCTCTGTGAACTACGTATCAAGTTGGAATGAATCGACAGAAAATTTTCAAAACCCTAAGGTGGATGTTTGTGCTCGGAATTGGAGGAGGCTTGTTGGCGATGGGCTTGGTTTTTCACGCTGATCGAGCCGCGCAGAAGGCAGGAGAAGGGGTCCTTTTTGATGCTGCGGCGGAGGTTCCGGAAACTCCCGTGGCGCTGGTTTTTGGATGTGCAAAAATGTACCAAGGTCGGGAGAATCTCTACTTTAAATATCGTATCGAAGCGGCGGTTGATCTTTGGAAGGCGGGGAAGGTGAAGTGCTTCATCGTGTCGGGAGACAATCATGTGAAGGACTATAATGAGCCGCAGGATATGAAGGATGCCATGGTGGATGCCGGGGTGCCAGCTGAGAAGATTGTGTGTGACTATGCAGGGCTGAGGACACTGGATTCCGTAGTGCGAGCGAAGGAGATTTTTGGGGCCGAGAAGGTCGTTCTAATTTCCCAGAAGTTCCATAATGAACGGGCGGCTTATCTTGCGGAATCAATTGGGCTGGAAGCGGCAGGCTTGAATGCGCAGTCCGTGGGTGGTCCATCGGCGAAGTCAAATACTCGGCGTGAAAAATTGGCCCGAGTCAAGATGTGGCTCGACGTAAATATCCTTAAAACTGATCCGAAATTTCTGGGAGAGAAAGAAGAACTGCCGCTTTCATTGAGCGAGAGTTAAGCTTGGATCTTCCCGACAAATTCTTTGGGAAGGTCAAAGATCTGCAACGAATCGCGTTCTGAGATTGAGGCGGTAGCCAAATCGGGCGGCGAGGAGCGGGTCGTTGGAGCCACCCTCACCGAAGTCCCACTCTGCGGGTGATAAACCTACCTTACTGGAAGCGGTGGGCTTTAGGAGCAATCCGTGGGCAGTCCATCTGCCAAGCCGAATGCCTATCGCGAACATTTGGCTCGCGCCAGGTTGTGGCTCGACGTGAAGATCCTGAAGACCGACCCGAAATTCCTGGGGGGGGGAAGAGGAACTTCTAGTCTGAAGCGAAGTTAGTTCAGCTCCTTGATTTTGATGTTCTTCCAGGCTGCGGTGTAGGGGCCTTGATTTTTGCCGATGCCGTGCACCTGAAGGCCGATGTGGCCTTTGGGGTGGCTTTGAAAGATCTCCTTATCCGAGAGGTCGGAGATTTGCTCGCCGTTGATCCAGGTTTTAATATTGGCGCCGTTGGCGATGATGCGGAAGTGGTTCCACTCGCCGTCTTTCATGGTTTTGTGAGGAGTGAGTTCTTCTTTTGATGTGAGCCAGCCGCGACCGGTGGCTTCACCGTAGATATAGCCGGACTCTGCTCCGTTTTTGCCGCTAGCTTCGATCTCGATCTGAGGTCCAAAGATGCGGCCACCGTATTTGTCTTTCTCGACGTTCTTGAGCAGGGAGCGGATCATGACGCCGGAGTTGAGGGCGTTGTGGACTTTGACGTCGAATTCGAGCTCGAAGTTGTCGTAGAATTTATCGGTGCAAAGGAAGGTGTTTGGACTCCCTTTTTCGGTTGTGCCTACGATGGCATCGCCTTCGATGGTGTATTTGGCTTTGCCGCTTTTGACGGACCAACCGCTAAGGTCTTTTCCGTTGAAGAGGGAGGTCCAAGCAGAGTCGTCGGAGGTCGCTTCCTTGATTTCCAAGTTGCGATACCAAACTTCATCGCCGTGATCTTGAAGGTAAATACGCCCGCTGGGGTTGGTGGCGAAGTTGGGGTGACCTTTGAATTTGGAAGCGGCGTGAGCGGCTTTCCAGTCATCGCTGCCGACGGTGACGTCGACGACGAGTTTGCGATTGAGGTAGTGCTGGAAGTGACCTCCTTGCGCGATGATGCGGGAGGCATTCCACTGACCGACGGGATTCGCGCTGTCATCGACCGTGTTTTGAAAGAGGTCATAGAGGGCGGCAGCCTGGCGCTTGGGGGTCTTCTTTCCATCGGGGTGCTCGTTATCGAGAACCTGGTATTCGAGTCCGAGGTTTTGTTTCCCATACTTCGTCACGCGGTATTTTACGCCGCTGTTTCCTTTTTCGGAAATCTTCCAATCCCAGCGGAGTTCGAAGTCTCCGTATTCCTTGGCGGTGAAGAGGTCGCCTGATTTCCCGGCGCGATGTAGAACGCCTCCTTCGGCAACCCAGCCGCCTTCTTCTACCGCTTTTCCTCCTCCGTTCGTCCATCCGGTGAGGGTTTCGCCATCGAAGAGGCTGACGAAGCCGTCGTCGGCGGAGCTGATGGAAATCAGGGAGAGGCAGGCGAGCGAGAAGACCGGGTGTTTCATGTTAGGCATGAGAACGGTCGCGGGAGCGGCCTTGTTTCAAGTTGTTTTAGTCAGGTCGAGGGGACCGTCACGGCAGGTTTTACCAAATGAGCGATCACCGGGCCTTGCGGGGGAGTCACGACTCAGGCTCCGGGGGCTTTTCTGAGAATCTCTGGAAGGTTTTCGAAGTTCTGTCGAAAGAGAGGGGATGAAAGTAAAAACCTGCTCCCGATTGTGGCCTGCGCTTTGCGTATTCGCCGTGTCGTCCCTCAGTGCCGCTCCTCCGCCTTTGGTGCCGGGAGCCAAGCAAACTTTGGATGGAGAACCCTTGGTCACTTTCCCGGAGTCCGGGGGGACGGTGATCCGGGGTGTCCACGTGATTCGTTCCTGAAGCTTCATTTGATGATCCAGGAGGAGGGCACCAAGTTTCTCAGTTGGAAGGGCTTCCCGGGGCGTATTTATTACCTCCTGAGGAGCGATGACTTGGAACCCGGTAGCCTCTTTCCCGTGATCGGTTCATTGCCAGGAGTTTCCGCAATAGAAGTCGAGTTTGACAATCGACCCTAGGCTTTAGCAAAAAGGTGAAAGCCCAAGGGATTTCCGCAGTTATGAAAGGCGAGGAATTTTTTTGAAAAGAAATCCTACAAGACGTTCAAGATCAATCCAGATGGAGATCGCGTCATCTCAATGAAAATTCGATCTCTGCAACCTGCTGGGTAAGAATGCCAAAGCCTTAATACCTGACTTTTTGTTGTTGGATTCAAATTTGCTGCTCTTGTATTTGATCGGATTGGTGGACCGGAGTCTCGTCGAGAATTACAAGCCGTCAGGTCATAATTTTGACCGACGACTTTGATCTTTATGGGAAATTGGTGTCGGAGAAAATTCCTGTGCAGAATTTCACTCATCTTCGTTCCACTCACTTGTTTGGATAGAGTTATTCAACGGTCACCGATTTGGCGAGGTTGCGGGGTTGGTCGATGGGGCAGCCTTTGAGGCGGGCGATGTGGTAGCTCAAGAGTTGGAGGGCCACGGTGCTGGGGACGACGGCGGTGTGGAGGGGGCAAGGCGGGACGGTGATGTGGTCGTTGACGGTGGCGATGGCTTCGGTGTCGCCTGCGGTGACGATGCCGAGGACCCGGGAGTCGCGGGCCTGGCATTCGGCGACGTTGCCGAGGGTTTTGTCTTTGCCGGGGCCGTCGTTGCAGAGGGCGATGACGGGGACGGAGGCTTCAAGGAGGGCGATGGGGCCGTGCTTGAGTTCGGCGGCGTGGTATCCCTCGGCGTGGATGTACGAGATTTCCTTGAGTTTGAGGGCTCCTTCTAATGCGACGGGATACATGTAGCCGCGGCCGATGAAGAAGGCGCTCGTTTGGTCGAGGTAGCGTTCTGCGACTTTGGCGATGTGGTCGTTTTGTTCGAGGACGCGCTCGACGAGGGAGGGGATGGCTTCGATTTCCTTGACCATCTGGCAGCCGGACTCGCGCGACATGCGGCGGGAGCGGGCGAATTTGAGGGCCATCATGAGGAGGACGGAGACTTGAGAGGTGAAGGCCTTGGTGGAAGCGACGGAGATTTCGGGGCCGGCGTGGAGGTAGACGCCGCGGCCGGTTTCGCGGGCGATGGTGGAGCCGACGGTATTGATGAGGCCGGAGACGAGGGCTCCTTTGTCGATCGCTTCGCGGACCGCGGCGAGGGTGTCGGCGGTTTCTCCGGATTGGGAGATGGCGATGACGAGGTCGGAAGGGTTGACGATGGGGTTGCGGTAGCGGAATTCGGCGGCTTGTTCGACTTCGGCGAGGACGCCGGCAAAGTCTTCGATGGCGTATTCTCCGACGAGGCCGGCATTCATGGAGGTACCGCAGCCGACGATGAGGACGCGGTGGAGGTCGGCAAGTTCGCGAGGGCTTAGGTTGAGGCCGGAAAGGAGGGCGTTGCCGCGATTTGAGTCAAGGCGTCCGCGGAGGGTGTTGCGGATTGACTCGGGTTGCTCGAAGATTTCCTTGAGCATGTAGTGCTCGTAGCCGCCTTTTTCGGCGGCGTCGGCGGACCAGTCGATCTCGGAGGTTTGGCGTGAGACGGGTCCTGAGTCGAGGGTCCGGATGTCGAGGTCGCTGCCATTGATGGTGGCGATGTCGTTGTCATCGAGGTAGATGGCCTGGCGGGTGTGCTTGATGATGGCGGAGGCATCGGAGGCCACGATGGTCTCCTTTTCGCCAAGGCCAAGAACGATGGGTGAGCCGCGTCGGGCGACGACGAGGGTGCCGGGTTCGGCGTGGGCCATGGCGGCGATGCCAAAGGTCCCTTCAACTTGTTTGAGAGCGGTGGTGAGGGCTTGGGTGAGGTTGCCTTGGTAAAGGGAATCGACGAGGTGGGCGAGGACTTCGGTGTCGGTTTCGGAGAGGAAGGTGTATCCGGCTGAGGTGAGCTTTGCGCGGAGGGCGCGGTGGTTTTCGATGATGCCGTTGTGGACGAGGGCGATGCCGTTTTTTCTTTCTTTTCCTCCCCCGTGGGGGTGGGCGTTTTCTTGGGTAGGTGGTCCGTGAGTAGCCCAGCGGGTGTGAGCGATGCCGCAGGTGGAAGACTCGAGGGTGTTGTTTTCGCCGAGGAGGTTGACGAGTTCGGAGACTTTTCCTTTGGCTTTACGAATGGCGATCTCAGTGGGGGTGGAGACGGCGATGCCGGCGGAGTCATAGCCGCGGTATTCGAGGCGTTTGAGGCCGGAGAGGAGGACTGGGAGGGCCGGACGGGGGCCGGTGTAAGCTACGATGCCGCACATGGTTTTTTGATGGTGAAGAGTGAGAGGGACTTGGGATGAGGAGATGTCTCACGCAGAGGCGCTGAGACGCAGAGGTTTTTTGGGCTTGCTTGGGGGGGAGTCTCACGCGGAGCAGCGGAGGCTTTGGTTGAGGGGTGTTTAGGATTTAGGGTTTAGGGTTTTTCTTGGAGGTCTTTTGAGACGATGGAGCCGGGGAGGGTTGTGGTGTTTGGGCCTAGTTTGCGGCCGGGGTAGATGGAGGTGTTGATGCCGGTGTGGACGCCGTCGCCGATGATGGCTCCGAATTTGCGGCGTCCGGTGTCGATAAGTTGGCCGTCGACTTCGGAGCGGTGGTTGGTGCCGTCGTGGCGGAGGTTGGAGGTGATGGTGCCGGCTCCTAGGTTGGCTTTGGTGCCAAGGTAGGAGTCGCCGAGGTAGGTGAGGTGGCCGGCGGAGGCTCCGTCGGCTAGGATGGAGTTTTTGATTTCGACGGCTTGGCCGACGTGGCAGTTGTCGCCGATGGAGGTGGAGCCGCGGAGGTAGCAGTTGGGGCCGATCTTGCAGTTTTTTCCAATGACGATGGAGCCTTCTATGAAGACGCCGGGGAGGATTCTAGTGCCTTCGCCAACGATGATGCGGGCGTCGTCACCGAGTTGGATATTGGGGTGGCCGGGCCAGTTGGTGAGGGTGGCGATGAGTTCGGCGTTGAGGTCTAGGAGATCCCAAGGGTGGGTGATATTGAAGGTTTTGTTGAGGAGGGCTTCCCAGGCGGCGAGGGTTTTGCCGGCTAGGGAGAGGTGGGATTTGTTGTTGGAGAGGGGCCACATGGTTTTGAGGGAGTTAGGAATTGACCCCGGAAGGGACAGTTTGTGGGTTTTTGACGACAGAGGCAGCGGAGGCTTGGTTGGGGGCGGGGAACGGGCCGGAATGCCCATGCTGCTTATTGGATTGCTTTGGCAGCGGCGGTGATGGCGTTGCAGTGGGTTTTTGCAAGGTGGGCGTCTTTGGCTTCTACGAGGATACGGAGTTTTTTTTCGGTGCCGGAGTAGCGGACTAGGATGCGGCCGTTTTCGCCTAGGGCGAGTTCGGCGGCGTCCATGGCTGATTTGATTTCGGGGATGCTTTCCAAGGGGGGCTTTTTTTTGACGGGGAGGGCGACGAGCTCGGCGGGGTATTCGCTCATGCAGTCGGCGAGTTCGGCGAGGGATTGGCCGGATTCTTTGATGACGGAAAGGACGATGAGGGCGCTGACGATGCCGTCGCCGGTGGTGGCGAAGTCGGAGAAGATGAGGTGGCCGGAGTTTTCGCCGCCGAAGTTGAAGCCGCCATCGCGCATCCGTTCGAGGACGTGGCGGTCGCCGACTTGGGTTTGTTCGAGGGCGATGCCATCGGCCGCTAGGGCGTCGCGGAGGCCGAGGTTGCTCATGACGGTGGTGACGAGGGTGTTGCCACGGAGTTTGTTTTGTTTTTTAAGGGCGATGGCGCAGAGGCAGAGGACGCGGTCACCGCTGATGATGTTGCCATTGCCATCGACGAAGATGACGCGGTCGGCATCGCCATCGAGGCAGACGCCGATGTCGGCTTTGTGTTTTTTGACGAGTTCGGCGGCTTTTTCGGGATGGAGTGAGCCGACGCCTTCGTTGATGTTGTAGCCATCGGGCGAGGTTCCGAGTTTGATGACTTCGGCGCCGAGTTCTTCGAGGATGAGGGGGCCGACGAAGTAGCCGGCACCGTGGGCGCAATCGACGACGACTTTGAGACCTTTGAGGTTCTTGGCGCCGATGGAGGATTTGGCAAACTCGATGTAGCGTCCGGTGGCGTCGTCGATGCGGTAGGCTTTGCCGAGGCGGATGTCGGGGGGAGGAGATTGAGCGCCACCGAGGATGATTTTTTCAACTTCTTCTTCGAGGGCGTCGTTGAGTTTGTAGCCGTCGGGTCCAAAGATTTTGATGCCGTTGTCGGCGAAGGGATTGTGCGAGGCGGTGAGCATGATGCCGGCATCGCAGGCCATGGACTTGGTGAGGTGGGCTACGGCGGGGGTGGGGACGGGGCCGGTGAGGAGGACGCGGGCGCCTTCGCTGACGAGGCCACTGGTGAGGGCGGTCTCGAGCATGTAGCCGCTGACGCGGGTGTCTTTTCCAATGACGACCTTGTGGCGGCCTTTGTTTTGAGCGCGGAGGACGCGGGCAACGGCGCGGCCGATGCGGAGGGCGACCTCGGGCGTGATGGGGTATTCATTAGCAACGCCGCGGATACCATCGGTTCCAAATAATTCAGACATAAGATTAGAAAGGGTAGCATTAGCATGGTGGACTGGTTGGTTCAAAATAAATTGGGCATTCATCGATTATGGATGAAGGGCGGAATGTTTGTCGATTCGTCGTGGGTTGCATTTTCCGGAGGTGAGGGCAGAATCACCCCGAAATGATTGTTTTGCTATCGCCTGCCAAGTCGTTGGATTACGAGTCGCCGCTTTTGACGAAGCGGGCAACGAAGCCTCGATTTGTGGAAGATTCCGCTGAGTTGATTTCGCAGTTGCGGAAGTTATCGGTGGGAAAGGTGGGGGAGTTGATGTCGATCAGCGAGAAGCTGGCGCAGTTGAATTACGACCGCTTTGCGAGTTGGGAGGAGGAGTTTACGAAGGAGAATTCGCGCGCGGCGATTCTAGCTTTCACGGGAGATGTTTATCAGGGGATGACGTTGGCGGAGTGGACCAAGGAGGATTTTGATACCGCGCAGAAGCGGGTGCGGATCTTGTCGGGGCTTTATGGCGTGCTGCGTCCGTTGGATCTGATGCAGGCGTATCGGCTGGAGATGGGGACGAAGTTTGCGAACAAGCGGGGGAAGAACGTGTATGAATTTTGGGGGAGCGCGTTGACGGATTCGTTGAATACGGACTTGAAGAAATCGGGGTCGAACTACGTGGTCAACCTGGCTTCGAACGAGTATTTTTCGGCGGTGAAGAAGAAGGAGCTGGCGGGTGAATTGATCACGCCGGTTTTTAGGGATGAGAAGAATGGAACTTATAAGATCATCTCATTTTTTGCGAAGAAGGCGCGGGGGATGATGGCGGACTTTATCGTGCGCAATGGGGTGACGGATCCGAAGGAGTTGCAGAAATTTAAGACGGCGGGGTATCGGTTCTCGAAGAAAGATTCTGATGAAAAGATGCTGGTGTTTTTGCGGAAGGAAGGGGTGACGGCGTGATATTTTTCCGGGGCTGGCGGCGGGGTTGATTGGGGGCCCGTGGGGATGATTGTTGTTGAATCATCATGGTTGGCTTGGCCCTGGTTGGGGAGACGCTGAGTCCCAGGGCGGCACTTTGCTCTGTCGCTGGGCTGCGCTGGGGCGGGCGCGGCGCTTAGTTCACGAAGGGCCGGGCTTGCTTGATGGAGAGCTGGCCGGATTCGGTGATTTTGAATTCGATCTCCATTGCGAAGTTACGGTTTCCTGATTCCCGGTAGAGGCTCTTAAAGCGGGAGTTAATGTTTTTGAGATCACGAACGAGGTCGAGAACTTGGGCGCGTGTGAGGACTGTTTCGCCATCCGGAACTTGGTTGGAGTAGCGGATGTATTGAATTTCGTATTGAGAATTTCCGAACAGTTTCGCGGCGAGGAGTTCTTCCGGAGTGGAATTGTCTTCGGGATTGGTGACGAGGTTTTCGCCGGTCTGGACGTTGAAGTAGTAGCCCTCCCAGTTTGGGTCGAAGATGTTTTTGGCGACCGCAACTCCGTTGGCCTGTTCGTTCTTTTGGTTCGGGTGGACGAGGATTCCCATGGCAGAGGTGAGGTGGTCGATGCGATAGAATTCGCGCTCTTCGTAGGCGCGGTAGTTCCAGAGGCTGGCCCAAACTTGGAGGACACTTTTGCTGATGTGGCCTTCGTCTTCCTTGTGAGTATAGGAATCGTAGAGGCCGGCTCCATTGAAGCTGGTGGAATCCTCGGCATTGGCACTGGAGCGAAGGCGCGGGGTGACGCCGGTGGGGATGTCCGCCTGCAGGTTGGTGAGGGCGATATACATCCCGGCGGGCATGGTGCTTTCCTTTTTGATGCGGGTCCGGAAGTCGGCGAGCATCTGTTCGCGAGTTGCCGAATCATTCTGAAAGTCGGGATCGGCGAGCATCGCAGTGGCTTCGGTGTAGAAGCGATTGTGCTTCATGAATTCATCGTAAAAGTAGAAGGGGATTGCAAAACCATCGGGTGATCGGGTGGGGAGGATGCGTTGAAGTTCAGCGAGGTTGGCGGCCTTGCTTCCGAAGGAGTCGTTCTCATAGAATGAGACTTGGGAAAGCGGGACAATCGCGGTTTCGCTAAAGTCGCGCACGGGGAAGGAAGGCTCGGAGGGGCGGATCGATTCGAAGTAAACTTCGACTTCCTGCTGCGTGGCGGCTCGGATTTCGAAGCCTTCGGCTGAGACGCGGTAGAAGACATTTTGACCGATGAGCGGTGCGATGTCGGGGTGGTTGGCGGCGTCGGCGATGTAGGCGTTCGGGGTGTCGTTTTGTTGGGCCTTTAGGTTGACGTGAGAGAGGGGGGTTTGGGGAACTTCGGTGATGATACCCGAGACGTAGGTGAGATCATTGGGGAGGTTCTTGAAGATGACGATGTCGCGAGCGGAGAGAGTTTCGGTCCCGGTGGATGCGACAAGGCGACCAAAAGCCTCCTGCTGATTCATGGGTTGGAAGGTGGTGCTCGAGAAGAGGTCGTCGGTCTCGATGGTGTGAATCGAAGAGGCGTCGAAGTTCGCTTGGTTGGCCTTTTGCACCTGGCGTTGGGTTTCGCTGGGGGCGTGGTAGGCGAGGCGGGAGATGAAGGGGGCGTTGCGGGCGATGATGTTGTAGGCTAGCTCGATCCACTCGAAGGGGACGGGATCGGTGGGCCAGAATTCGAGAGTGTAGATGCCTTTTGAGCCATCGGGGGCGGTGTAGTTCTCGTGCGAGACGAGAGACCCGGCGAGGTTTCGGCGGTTTGCGGCGCTGATGTAGGTTGTTTGAGTGAAGGCATTGTAGTTGCGAGAGAAGCCGAGAACGTTGATTGCGAAATCGTAGTGGTGTTGGTTGCGATTGATATTGAAGAAGTAGAGCTCGGGGTTGGTGCGAATGTTGGTGATGAGGAACTTTACTTCCTTGACATTTTGGGCTCCGGGGAAGTTATCGCGCTTGGAGAGGGCATCGTAGCTGGCTTGGGAGGAAAGGAAGATGTTGCCATCGAGGGTGGAGATGGGATCGGCGGCATTGAGGGCGTGATGGGCCGCTAATTCGGAGAGGTCGCTGCGGCCATCTCCATCGGTGTCCTTGGAAGAGGTGGTGGGAATCCGATTAATACGGTAAAAGCCATCGGGGCGTGGCAGGACGGAGTCGGTGAGTTTGAAGGGCTCAGTCGATGACTGCCCGAGGTCAACGGTTTCCCAATGAATGAGGTCACGTGAGCGAAGAAGGTGGACGTAGTGATTACGGTCCGGGGCGATCTCGACCTGATACTTGCCGCCATCGGACTTGGACAGATTAAGGATGTTTTGGCCGAAGAGGGAAGCGCTGAAGGAGGCGCAAAGAAGGAACATTTTCATGGCATTGTTTCAAGTGTTCCCCTGATTTCCCTTAGGTCAAATACGAAAGAGCTATTCTGCACCGAAACAGTCGAGGCGGGCACCGAGGCGGACGTAGATTCTATCGTGGGCGATGGCGGGGGTGGAATCGGCCCACTGGGTTTCCGGGCCGGGAGCGAGAGAGGTGCGGGAGAGTTCTTTGTAACCGTCGGAAAGATCGGCCACGATCATGTCTCCTTCGCGTGAGAGGGCGTAGAGCTTGCCGCCGACAATGATCGGGGAGGCGTAAAAGTTGGCCTGCAATTGCTGTTTCCATTTTTCTTTACCTGATTGGGCATCGAGGGCGGAGAGGACGCCGCCATCGGAGAGGACAAAGACGGTTTTGCCATTGGAAACAGGAGTGGGGACGTAGGGGGTGCTGCCGTTCATTTTCCAAGCGATTTTGGCATCGCCGCCTTTTACTAGGGGAGGGCGGACGGCGAAGTAGACGCCGTTTTTACAGCCGACAGCGATGAGGCAATCTTTGCTGCCCGAGCCTGCGAGGACATCGATGGGGGAGACGATGGTGCGTTGTTTCATGGTGCCGGGGAGGGACCATTGTTCTTTGCCGGTGGCAAGATCGAGGCTGACGACTCCGATGGCTTGAGCGGCGACGATGACTTCGTGGCCGGATTTTGTGTCGCGGACATAAGGGGTGACGTAGCTGGTTTTGTCGCCGGGGTAGGGAGTTTTCCAAAGCTCTTTGCCGGTTTTGAGCGAAATGGCACCGACATAGCCGTCGTTCATGTGAAGGTTGCAGACGACGACGTGATCGCCGTGAATGACGGGGTGGAGATTGATGCCGTGCTGGGTTTTGTGAGGGCCGACTTCGTAGGTCCAGAGGTCTTTGCCGGAGTGGTCGAAGGCGGAGATTTTGGCGACTTCGGTTTTTCCATCAAACCACGCGACGACGACGGCCTCGGCCGAGACGGCGGGGCTGGCGGCGGCGGTGTTGTTGAAACGGTGGAGGTGGTAGTCGCCCACGGAGAGTTCTTTGGTCCAGGCGGGCTTTCCGGATTTTGCGTTGAGGCAAAACAAGGCAACCGTTTTCTTTTCGCGGTCTTCGCTGGTGACGAAGAGCTTGTCTTCCCAGATGACGGGGGAGCTGGAGCCAGGGCCGGGGAGCTTGGCGGACCAGAGGAGGTTTTCCTTGCCGAGCTTGGTGGGGATTTTAGCGGTGGAAACGCCGGAGCCATTTTCGCCACGGAAGCGTGGCCAGGTTTCCTTTGATAGGGCGGTGAGAGGGAGGAGGAGAGCAAGGGCTAGACCGAGGTTCATGGCTTTAGGTTAGAGACTTTCAGGGGGATGGAGAGGCTTTTTTCTCGGGGTGGTTTTGGGAGGACCAAAGAAGGAGCAGAACTTGGTTGAGGGGAGGGGGGTTACCACAGAGGAAGCGGGTTTGGGCTACTCTTCGCGCATCGCTTTGAGGCGTTCTTCCTGGGCGTCGAGGAGGAAGATGGAGCGTCTGAAGTCGATGAGGGATTCTAGCTTTTCGGCTTCCTGTCGGGAGCGGTCGTCGATTTTCATTTCGAGTTTGCCCATGTCGGCGACGGGGATGTCGTTGAGGAGTTTGGGGTCGGAGACGCGGAAGATGAGCTTGCGGATCTTCCACCACTTTTTGACGAGTTCAACGTGCTCGATTTCGCCGTAGGGGAGATCGATGACTTCCATCTCGCTTTTTCCACCAGTAAAGACGTTTCCCTTCATCTGCCACGAGAGTTCGACGGAGTCGGGCAGGAAGCGGAGCTTTCCGATGACAGAATCTTTGCCCAAGGAATCGACGGGCGGGCAGTGGAAATTGATGTGGACGGGGTCGGTGAGCATCATGGCGATATGGAGAGTTTACTTGCTTGGGAGGATCGCTTGAAGCTCGGAGGTGGTTTTTTTGGCGAGCTTTAGGAAGATATGCCCAAACAGGCTGGGTTCGTAATCGAAGCGTGCATCTGGATTGGAAATCTGGCTAAGTGGCTTGAAATTCTGTCGTTCCTCATTTTGAAAATACCTCTCCTAATCTCATCTTTCCTTGTCCTCGTTTTCCTTGCCGCCGGTGCCGGAAAAAAAGAGGAGGCGCTTCGGGTCGCGACTTTTGACATCGATGTTACTCCACCCATCGGATCGGCAATGGCCTATACGACGGTTGAAAAGAACCCCGAGCTGTCACTTCGTTGCCGGGGAATTGTGATCCTCGGATCGGGCGATCCGATCGTCATGTGTGCCATCGACTGGATCGGTGTGGCCAATGAAGGGTACGATGCCTTTCGCGACCAATTAGCTGCCGCTGCTGGGACGACGCGTGAGCGGGTGACGCTGCATGCTCTTCATCAGCACGATGCCCCGGGTTGTGATTTTACCGCCGAGAAGCTGGTCAAGGAGTTGGGGCTGAAAGGCTATGAGCGAACCCAGGGTGACTTTCATCGGGAGGCGATGAGGAGGGCTTCTGACGCGATCAAGGCGGCTATTCCCAAGGCCCAACGAGTGACTCATTATGGATGGGGCGAGGCGGAGGTTGAGAAGGTGGCTTCCAATCGCCGGCTCCTTGGGCCCAATGGTAAGGTAAGGGCGGTGCGTTATACTGCCACGAAAGACCCAGCGCTTCGGGCGGAGCCTGAAGGTGTCATTGACCCTGAGATTTCATTGCTGTCGTTTTGGAATGAGAAGACTCCGGTGGCGGTCCTGAGTTACTATGCATGTCATCCGCAAAGCTATTATCGGACTGGAACCCCGAGTCCTGATTTCCCGGGGATTGCCCGTTTCATGCGGGGGCAGGGGGTTCCGGAGGCGCTTCATGTTCATTTTAATGGGGCGGGCGGAAATCTGGGCGCGGGAAAGTATAATGACGGGAACACAGAAAACCGCATGATCCTGGCCGGGCGGATGGCCGAGGGGATGCACAGAGCGTGGCGAGCGACCAAAAAGAAACCTCTTACGGCGGACGCGATCAGCTTTGCGGTGGAGAAAGTGCGCCTGCCGATGGCTGATCATCTCAAAGACGAGAAGTCACTCCTAGAGGCTCTTCGGACAGATCCTCCCAGAGGGTATTTTTCAAGTGTCGATCAAGTGGCCTACCTGCGTCATTGGAAAGCGGGTAACCAGATCGATGTCTCCTGCCTTTCCGTGGGTGATTCCCGGGTTCTGCACATGCCCGGAGAATTGTTTGTGGAATACCAACTTGCGGCCAAAGCAATGCGCCCGGATCTGAATGTCGCGATGGCGGCTTATGGTGAATATGGTCCCGGTTATATCGGCACTGAAGTGGCCTACGACGAGGGAGGATATGAAACCAGCCCGAGTGCCAGTGCGGTGGGGCCGGGATCTGAAAAAATTCTCACCGCAGCGATGAAGACACTCCTCAGGAAGCCTGCCACGAAAGAAGGCCGTGTCACTCCGAAATCGCCAAAGGAAGCGATCGCGACCTTTGAAACTTTGCCTGGATTCGAGATGCAACTGGTTGCCAGCGAACCCCAAATTCGGGAACCCATCGTGGTGACCTACGACGAGAATGGCCTGATGTATGCCGCCGAGTATTTGAAGTTTCCCTCCCACGAGGGAAAAAGCGATGGCCCGGATGGTCGCATTCGTTTGCTTCGCGATTCGGATGGTGACGGCCACTACGAAACGAGCGAGGTCTTTGCCGATGGCATCGCTTGGCCGACGGGGATTTGTTGCTGGGATGGCGGAGTCTATGTCGTGGCCGCTCCCGACCTTTGGTATCTCAAGGATACTGATGATGATGGTATCGCCGACGTTCGGGAGAAGGTCTTCACCGGCTTTGGTTTTCGCAACGATGAGGGAACTGCGAACAATCTTTTTTGGGGACTTGATTCCTGGATCTATGGAGCGGGATCGAACAGCGGCGGCGACGTTTTAAATCTGACAAAGAAAGAGGCTAAACCGGTGTCGATCCGGGGACGGGATTTCCGTTTCCATCCACGGACACGGGAGTTTCAGGCAATTTCGGGATCGGAACAGTTTGGCAACGCGATGGACGATTGGGGGAATCGCTTTCTCAGCCAAAATTCCAAGCCCGCTGTTCATGTCGTTCTTCCGTCGAGATATCTGGGGAGAAATCCCTACCTTCCCGTTCCGTCGACAAAGAGAGATATTTGGAAAGGAAACACGATTTACCGCGCGAGCGAGATCGAAGGCTGGCGCTCAGCACGAACCGAACTCCGTCTTGCCGATGATCGCAAGTATTCGGCACCCTCGGTGGCTCATGATGTCTTCAGCGCCTGCTCCGGGGTGAACATTTATCGGGGTTCGGTTTACCCTCCGGAATTCCACGGAAATCTCTTTGTGGGTGATGTGCAAGGGAACCTGATTCACCGTCGAACCCTCGCTCCTTCTGGGGTGACCTTTTCCAGCGAGAGGGTTGAAAAAGAGCGCGAGTTCCTCCGCTCCACTGATAATTGGTTCCGTCCTGCAAATCTCGTCAACGCGCCCGATGGGACCTTTCACATCGTCGATATGTATCGCGAAACGATTGAGACTCCCGATTCCATGGTGCCCGAGATTCTGGCGATGGTCGATTTTCGATCCGGGAATGAACATGGAAGAGTTTACCGACTTGCCCCGAAGGGATTTCAACCACCCCCTCCCCCGGCCTTGGGGAAAGCCACGACCGCCGAGCTTGTGGAAACTCTTAAAAATTCCAATGGATGGTGGCGCGACACTGCCAGTCGGTTGCTTTTTGAAAGGGGCGACCGATCGGTTTTGTCACTCTTAAGAGAGCTTTTGAAAACGAGCGATTTTCCATTCGCCCGTCTCCATGCCTTGCACGCCATCGCAGGCCTCGACGGACTGGAGGAAAATGATCTCGCTTCTGCTCTCTCCGATGAGTCAGCGGGAATCCGTGAACATGGTCTGCGCTTGTTCCGGCCTAAATTCACGGGGCTCGAAGAGAAGGTCATTTCTCTGGCGGGTGATGAGGACATCCGCGTTCGATATCAGGCTGCCTTCGCCCTCGGTGATCTTGAAGGTGAGGATGTTGCCGGTGCTTTGGCAAAGATCGCGATCCGGGACGGAGAAGACCCTTGGGTGAAGACGGCTGTCCTTAGCGCCCACCCTCGTCTCGCTTTGCCTGTGTTTCATCGAATTCAATACGCCGCCAATCAAAACTCCCTTCTCTCTTCTTTGGCTAGAATCATGGGAGCACGTAATGAACGATCTGAAGTTGAAGCCTTCCTCTCTTTCATGGAGGACACAGGACCTAGCTTTCCATTATCCAGCATGATTTCAAATCTTGGAGAGGGTCTGAAAATTGCCAGCTCCAGCCTGAGCCAATATCCGGAAGTGGCGGAACTCACCGTGAAATTGGCTCAGAAAGCAAAAGCGATTCTCGGGGACAAGGAGGCCAAAGTATCCCAAAAGGTGGAAGCGGTGGAACTGTTGGGGAATGCCCCTTGGAGCAAGGTCTCAAGTGAACTCTATCGATTACTCGACTCTTCACAGGCCCCTGCAGTGCAACTTGCCTCGTTACGGATTTTGTCGGGTTTTAAAAAGCCAGAGTCGGTCGATGTTCTGATCAAGTTGCTGCCGGGACTTTCTCCGGCGACCCAATCCGAAGTGATCGAGGTTTTGCTAAGTCGTGATGCTTGGATCTCGCCACTGCTGGCAGCTGTCGGAGACAAAAAAGTAGCGTCCGGTCAAATCCCATTGGTGCACCAAAAGCGTCTCTTGAAACATGCTGAGCCAGCGTTGAAAAAAAAGGCTCAGGCTCTCTTCTCAGCAAAAGCGAACCCGCGTGCGAGTGTCGTGAAAACTTATCAGGCCGCGCTGAAGTTAAGCGGCGATATCGAGCGAGGCCGCAACGTTTTTTCACAAAGCTGTATGGCCTGCCACAAAGTAGGAGAGATCGGACACGAGGTTGGCCCGACTCTTTCCACCCTAAAAACCCACCCTTTAGAATCCATTCTTATTCAGATTCTCGATCCTAATCGGGAAGTCCTCGCCAATTTCACCCAATATTTCGTAACCCTGAACGATGGTAAAACCACGAGTGGCCAAATTTTTGGCGAGTCACCTTCGAGCCTCACCCTGCGACGTGCGGGGGGCGTCGAAGAGACGATTCTCCGGCAGAATATTAAATCGATCAACAGCTCCGGTTTGTCCCTTATGCCTGAGGGGCTCGAAGCGGTGATCGATTTACAGTCGATGAGCGACCTGATCGCGTTTCTACGATCCTGATTCAATCATTTCGAAGGGAGAATTGCTTGTAGCTCGTAGGTGCGTTTTTTGCGTGGGGTGCCCGGGCCGTTGTAGCCGAGCATGCGGAAGGAGGTGGCTTCAACCCCTTTTGTTTTAAGGGCGGCTTTGAGTGCTTCCTTGGCTGTTTTGATTTGGGTTTTGGAGTCGTCGCCCATCCACGTGTAGCTGAGGACTTGGGAGGTTTCGATATCCTTGACCTCGATCTTTTTACCTTCGGCTCCGATCTTTCCGACTTCGGTATTTTGGTAGAGGAAGGCCATGTTGACCTTTTCCATTTTATCATCTTTTTCTTCCATCTTCATTTCGACCGGGGCAGTCATGGGAATGTCCTTTTTCTGGATGTGGTTGAAGAGGGTCCAGAAGGAGAATCCGCTGGAGCCGTTGGTGACGGCGGCGCGGTATTTAGGGTAGGCTTTTTCGGTGACCTGATCGAAGGGACCAGGGGCTGGCCAGTCTTTGGGGAGGGGCGCCTCGGAAACGTAGGCGGGTTTTTCGGCGACTGCGGGCTCGGCGATGACGCAGGAGGGGGAGACGAAGAGGATGAGGGCAAAGAATAGCTTCATTTCATAAACAAACTACTGATTTCCGAATGTGCAAGCGGAAGACTTGGTGTTTTTCTTTCGGGAGTGTTAGAAGCGTCCCATGCCAAAAATCATAGTGTCTAGGCCGCAAGTGATTGACGCGCCCTTGGGAGATGTTTTTGAGATTGTTCGGGATTTTCACCAGTGGCCGAAGTGGTCGCCTTGGTTGATTGCTGATCCAGAGTGCCAGCTTGAGATTCAGGATGAATGGGATACGTGGAAGGGTGACGTTTCTGGAGCGGGGCGCATCGAGGTGAGCGGGGAGGTGGAGAATGAGTCGATCAGCTACGATTTGACTTTTCTAAAGCCCTTTAAATCGCAGGCGAATGTGAAGATGATCTTTTCACGAAAGAAGGAGAAAACGGAAGTGACCTGGATCATTGATGATTCGCTGCCGTTTTTTATGTTTTGGATGAAGAAGTCGATGGAGGTCTTTATCGGGGTGAAAGTGGATAAGTCCCCTGGGGTTTTGCCGGATGGGATGGAGTTGATCACGGCACCTGAGATGGATGTCTACGCGGTGAAGCATTTTGGGCCGTATCGACATTTGGGGAATGCTTGGGCGGGCGGGATGAGGCACGGAAGGGCGAAGCAGTTTAAGGCTTCGAAGAAATTTCCGACGTCTGAGATTTATGAGAAGGAGAGTAAGGGGGAAGAAGCTGTCGTTAAGATTTGCCTCCCGATGAAGTGACGGGGCATGCTGCGGGCATGAAAGTTTTAGAGCTGGTCGCGCCTTTGCAGTTTGTCGTTTCCGAAAAGCCCAAGCCGAACCCGCAGGCGGATGAGGTTTTGATCAAGGTGGCATGCTGTGGGATCTGCGGGAGTGATGTGCATGGGATGGATAATAGTAGTGGGCGTCGCATTCCGCCAATGGTGATGGGGCATGAAGCGAGCGGGGTGATTGAGGAGGTGGGCTCGGAGGTGGACGGGTGGAGCGAGGGGGATCGGGTTTCATTTGACTCGATGGTTTATTGTGGGAAGTGCGAGCATTGTGAGCGGGGTGAGACGAATTTGTGCCACGAGCGGCAGGTGATGGGGGTGTCTTGTGATGAATTCAAACGTGACGGGGCTTTTGCGGAGTGGGTCGTGGTGCCGGCGCGAATTTTGGAGCGGATTCCAGAAGGACTTGGATTTGAGGAGGCGGCCTTTACGGAGCCGTTGGCGGTGGCCTTGCATGCCGTGAATCTGGTGAAGGTGAAGCTGGGTGAGCGGGCTCTGGTGGTGGGGTCGGGTTTGATTGGCTTGTTGGTGATCCAGGCCCTGAAGCGGGCCGGCGCGGGTGAGGTGGTCGCGGTGGATAGAGATAGGAAGCGCTTGGATCTGGCCTTGGAGTTGGGCGCGAGTGGGGCCTTCATGCCGGATGAGGATTGCGGGGATGAATTTGACATCGCGATGGAAGTGGTGGGCGCGGCTCCGACTTTGGAGAAGGCGGTGAAGTCGGTCCGCAAAGGTGGGCGCGTGGGGCTTGTTGGGAATGTCGTGGCGGAGGTGCCGCTGGCTTTGCAATGGGTGGTGACGCGGGAGATCTCGTTGATTGGATCTTGCGCGGCGGCGGGGGAATGCTCGGAGGCACTGGAGGCGATCGCGAGTGGGGAGATTCAGGTGAAGCCGCTGATCTCGGCGGTGGCTTCGCTGGAGGAAGGCGCGGATTATTTTAAGCGGTCGCGCGAGGGAAAAGAGGGGCTTTTGAAGGTGTTGTTGAAACCGTAGGTTGAGGGGGGCTATCTCGCGGAACACCATGGTGGGGCTGGAGATACTCTCTCTTGAGGAACTGCGACAAATAAGTCAGTTTCAGGACATTTTTTTTTACAAGTCCTGCGACCTCAATGCCGGTTTTTTGCGGCTTCCGAGCCTTCTTGCGGCGATCCTCAAATTGAACCACGGGGCGGTGATAGACCCCCTTAATGTATTGCAGCTAGGAACTTAGTTTTTGCGTGGGGCGCTTGAAGGCGCCGTTGAAGGATTCGGAGAGGGGGAGGGTATTCTACGACACCGATCCCACGCGTTTTAAGCTCCCTTTTTGGTTCTTTGACTACCTTTCGCCGGGGGATTGGGTCCATGGTGACTTGGAGCAAGTTGACTCCGGGGCAGCGCTTCTGGACCGAGACAGGTCCGATCCGGATGCCATCATGACAGGTTGGACGGTCGGAATGCTTTGGGCCATCTGGGTCATTTTCTTTTTGGGATCACTTTTGGTCAGCGCAGTGTCTTGCCGGACGCGCTGGTTTCCCTGATTTCGAGCCGCTGACCTTTTCCTGCTTCGTCTTGACCCTAAGGCCTGCTCGCCCTACTCCCCTGAGGCATGGCTAAGCGTTGCAAGATTCCCATCAAGTCCAAGCAGGAGATCGAAAAAATGCGCGAGGCTGGCAAAGTCGCGAGCGATGTCCTCCAGCGAACCGCAGCTTTCATCGCGGCGGGTAAGACGACTCGCGAGGTCGATGAGTATGCTCTTTCTCTCATGAATGAGCATAATGTGAAGAGCGCCTTCCACAAATACCGCGACTTCCCGGGCTACACTTGCCTTTCGATGAATGAGGAGGTGGTCCATGGGATTGGCGGTGACCGGGTGATTATCGACGGTGACCTTGTGAAATTGGACGTCGGTATTAAGCGGCAGGGTTGGATTGGCGATAATGCTCTCACCATTCCGGTTGGCAAAATCAATGGAGAGCAAAAACGTCTCCTGGCCGTCACTGAGGAATCACTTTTCGTGGCAATTTCTCACGCCCGGGCGGGCGAGCCACTTCATAAACTGTGCGCTTCGGTGGAAGAATATGTGACTCGTTTCGGCTTCACGGTGGTCAAGGACCTCGTCGGTCATGGCGTGGGGCGTCAGCTTCACGAAGAGCCGCAAGTTCCCAACTATGATCCGGGTGGAAAGTCTCCCATTTTGAAGGCGGGAATGATTATTGCGATTGAGCCTATGATTAATGCTGGCGTCGGCACCGTTGATTGGCTCGATGATGGTTGGACGGTTTCGACCTCTGATCGTCGGCCATCGAGCCACTTTGAGCACACTGTTCTCATTACGAATGGTGATCCCGAGATCCTGACGTGGCGTCCCCGGACCGCACTCCCCGAGCAATTGGGGATTCCGCCGATGCGGTAGTGTCGTTAGGACTTCTTCTCGCCGTAGCGGGCGAAGAGATCTTCGAGCCACTCCTTTTTCAAGGGCTTGGAAAGAAGGGTGACCGTTCCTTTTGGAAGGAGGCGGTTGACGACTTTGACTTCGTCGCCATCAAATGAGTCGATCAAAGCAACCACGGGGAGGGTGTAATGTTCCTCTGATTTCAGGAGTTTGTCGTAAAGCTCATCGCCATCCATATCGGGAAGCTTGAGATCGAGGACGACGAGGCTGAAGTCATAGCCCGAAGCCATGGTGAGAGCCTGTTGTGCGCTTGAAGCTGCGATGTGATGGTAATTCCCTTCACGGAGAATGTTCGTCATTTCGGTGAGAAGGGCGTTGTCGTCATTGATGACCAGGATGGGGTTCATAAGGGGGAGGTTGGCGACCTATGGAAAAGAGGTCTATTACAAAAAAGGGTTGAAAATCTATGAGCCTAAAAAAACAGGCCATGGAAATCCATGACCTGCTTTGAAAAGTTGCTTCTAGAAGACTTACTTCCCGATGGCGTAGAGGTGGGTCTGGGTGGCGACGTAAATGACGTCGTTGGCGACCACGGCGCTGCTGTAGATGGGAGCGGGGAATTCGATGAGGCCAAGGGCTTCTTTCTTTGTTCCGGCTTTGAGGATGTGAAGCTCGCCGTCTTCGGTTCCGATCCAGACTTTGCCATCGGCAACGAGGGTGGATCCCCAGATGCGGGACTGGGTCTCGTGCTTCCAGTGTTGCTTGCCGGTTTTGGCGTCGTAGCAATGGACGTCGCCATTGTACTCGGCGGCGTAGAGAAGGCCATCGGCTACGCTGAGGGTGGAGATGGAGCGGCCCACTTCTTTCGAGGACCAGACGATTTTTCCTTTCGCATCGAGGCAGAGGATGCGCCCGACGCCGTCGCCGTGCTCGGGATCTTGTCCGATGATGATGTAGGTGAGTCCGTCGGCGATGACGGCGGTGCCGATCACTTCACTGGGGCCGGCGTAAGTGGCGTATTTGATGGGCTTACCATCTTCTTTCTCACGATACTCCTTTGGGTTACAGTCGATCTTCCAGAGTTCTTTGAAGACGTTGAATCCGTCTTCGTCTTTGATCGGCTTGGGATCAAAAGCGTAGGTGAATCCGTCGCCGCCACCCCAGACGATGGCGTCTTTGCCGCCGATCTTGCCGTAGGCGGGTGAGGACCAGCTGGCGTGGAGAACGCGGGTGGAAACGCCGGAGGCTTCCTCGGCGAGGAGCTTGCCGGTGTTCTTATCGAGCGAGACCAAAGCGGGGGAGTTGGGCGCGGGGATGTTGGTGTGGGACCAATCGACTCCGTTCGAGGTAGCGGTATAGAGCTTGTCACCAATCACGACAGGGGAGCAGGATGAGACGTTGTGCGGGAAGATGCCGAGTTCCTCGCGCATGTCGTAGATCCAGATGATGTCGGCGTGCTGCTTGGTGACTTCCACAACTTCGTCTTTCACGGCCATGTATTTCGCTTCGTCTTTAAAGGGGCCATCGTTTCCGTTGGCCATACCTTCGGTGTCGAGGCAGACGACTTCGCCACGGTTGGTGACGAGCCACATGCGGTTTCCTTCGACCGCAGGGGAGGAGCAAAGTCCGACGTATTCCCAATCACTCACCTTACCGGCGCCGAGTTTGGGGATGATGAGCTGCCAGAGGAAGGAACCATCTTTTTCATCGAAAGCCATCATGACGCCGCGGTCGCCTTCCTGCTTTTTATCGCGGGGAGATTCGTTGTTAGTGCCGACGTAGACTTTTCCGTCGGCGACGACGGTGTTGCCGTAGGCTTGGGAACCGAGCTTGGCGGCCCACTTGATGTTTTTGGCATCAGTGAGGACGGCGGCCTCGGTTTCGTCATCGAGTTCGCCGGGGTTGATGTCGATGGGAAGGTTTTTGGCTTCGCCGGCCATGTTACGGTCGGGGGTGCCACCCCACATCGGCCAATCCTTGGCGGCGGCGTTCGGGATGATTCCAGAGACGGTGAGTCCTGAGAGGAGAAGGGCAGTGGTGGTTTTCATGAGTCAGAAAAGTTTAAACGATGATGGGAAAAGTGCTACTGGGCAGGGCTGAGTTTGATATTGTCGAGGTAAACTCGCTTTTGTGATTGAGGAGAAAAGGCGAAGACGCCAGGAGCCCCTTTGGGGTGAACTTCTTTGACGGGGGCCTTGATGGTCCAGTCGCTGGGCTCGGCCTCACCTTTTGGCCATGCTTTGGCGCGGACTTCTCCGGTTCCGTCGGCATTGGCTTTGACGTGGGTTTTAAGATGATACCAGGTGTTGGCCTTGATTGGGAATTTGACCGACTGCTTGACGCGCTCATGGTTACTGGAGACTTCGAGGGTGTTTTGGTTGCCGACGAGAGTGATGAGGTAGCGTTGGTTGACAAGTCCGACGGTGGACTTGATGCGGCGGTTGCCATCGGTCATGACGTCGGCTTCGAGGACATAGTTCTTTAATTCGGGGTCGCCGAAGAAGTTCATAGTGCGCTGGAAGAGGATGTTATCGAGACGGTTGGCGATGACCTTTGAGTCATCCTTTGCGATGACGTGCCACTTGATGCGGGCACCGAGCCAGGCGAGGGGCGGGAAGTTTACCTTTTCGCCGGCAAACTCCATCTTGAGATCGACGGCTTCGAAGTTCTCGGCGTATCCGATGCCGGCGTGGACGCGGCCACGGGTTGTGGCCGTCATTCCCTTGTAGGTGACCTTGAGGGCCCCGGCGGAGATTTTGGCGTCATCAGCTGCGGTCACGGTGCCGGTTTTGGTGTCGAGGGTGGCGTCGACGGCTGCTTTTACTCTGGCGGTGGGTGGGACGAATTTTTCCCAGCTGAGATCTTCGGAGATGACTTTGAGACGGCGACCGGATTTCGTAAGTCCATAGACTTTAAATTCCTGCTTTTGTCCAGGTGTGATGGCGAACTCGGCGGGGACGATTTGGAGCTGAGCGACTTCTCCAATTAAAGGTGCTCCAGCGGGGATAATAGGTTTCGGAACAAACTTTCCTTCTTTGTTGCCAAAGCAGTAGAGGCCGTCGCGGGTGGAGAGGTAGACTTTGCCGGCCCAGATGGTGGGGGCGGCGAGGCATTTTACGCCGCTGCCGTCGGCTGATTTTACGTCGGCGTGGGAGAGGACTTCGGCTTTTTCATCAGAAGGTTTGGTGATGGTGAAGGATCCCTCAAACCAAGGAGCGTAGATTTTGCCGTCGCCGTAGGCGGGGGAGGCGTGGATTTGGTCGGGGGCTTGCTTTTCGTGCCAGAGGGTTTTGCCGGTGGCGGCATCGACGGAGATGAGCTCGCCGGTGAAGTTGGTGGTGTAGATGCGGTCTTTGACGAGGATGGGTGAGCTGGTGAAGCCGATGTGCTCATCGTTGCGCCAGAGTTCGACACTTGGATCGAGGACGATTTGTTCCTTGGGATACTCGGTGGGGATTTTTAGGCAGACGAGGCGGCCTTTGGCAGTGGAGTCGATATTTTCCTTACCGTGAAGGGCGATGAGCTTGTCGTCACCATCGAGGAGGACCTGGGAGTTGATGCCGCCTTGGGAAAGTTGGAAGCGCCAGACAGGTGCGCCGGTGCGAGCGTTGACGCAGACGATATTTCCGCAACCGGTGCCGGCGTAGAAGACGGCTTGGTCGCCGAGGGTTGCGAAGACGGGCATCGAGAAGGAGCTATCGACGGGGCGGACGCCGGGGCTGGAATACCAGACGAGCTCGCCGCTGGCTTTATCGAAGGCGTAGAAGCGATCTTGGGCAGGGCCGGTGGTTCCCCAGTTGGCGGTGACGCAGTGGAAGATGACGAGATTCTCGAAAATGGCAGGAGATCCGGTGCGGCCGTTGGGAAAGGTAAGGCGGGCGAGCTTTTCGATGAGGGAGATTTCCCAAAGGGGCTCGCCATCAGCGGTGAAGGCGACGCAACGACCGTTGGAGGTTTGGAGATAGACATTGCCTGTTTCGGGATCGATGACGGGGGATCCGACGCCGTAGCGGTTGTAAACGACGTCGGAGATGTAGTCGTTGAATCGCTTTTCCCAAATTTTCTTGCCGGTATTGGCATCGAGGCAAAGGAGGGTTTCCTTGACGTCTTGGGCGGGGTCGTCGCCAAATTGGCCATAGCCGAAGACGTAGAGTTTGCCATCAGCGATGACGGGAGCTCCGGCGCCGTTGAGGTTGTATCTCCAGAGTTGGTTTTCTCCGCCGATCTTCCAGGACTCGGGGAGCTTGGTCTCGTCAGAGGTTCCGTTTTGATTAGGGCCGCGCCAATTGAGCCAGCCAGTGACATCAGCGGAGGCAAGAGAGGTGGCGGCGAGAAGACCGAGGGCTAGAGAGCGGAGATTCATGGATACTTTAATACGCGGATTGATGGGAGAACTCTCATATTTTAGAGGGGATTCGTCAAGAGGGGTTAGAACGCGTGATTGGACGGATGGAGCAAGATTTTACGGTTCAGGTGATAGTTTGAATTCGCAGTTCCACGATTTTGCCGTCTTTCCTTGACGGCTGATACTCAGACAGAGACTATAGCGATCCAATTTTAGAAAAGGAGCTATTTCGGAGGATGAAACCAGTATTACCACCTATTTAAGCTCCTTCTCAGCGACTCCTAACACACAATTCTCCATGAAAAAGCCAATGAAGTTCCTATTCACCTCCGCCAAGGCAAGCTGCCTCGTCGGGCTACTTTCGCTCTGTTCTGCAACTCCCGCCGTCGGAGCCTCAAGTTCCGGCGGGGCAGGCGAGGTCGCAATTTATTCCGAAGCGACTGGCACTGACGTCATCACCACTTTCGATTTCACCCACGACTTCGACACAAGCGATCGCGAGGACGCCGGGAGTTTCACACGAGCTGGAGCTGATATTACTCTCAACCGCGATGGTCATTACCTTGCGATTTACGACTCCCGATTTAACGGTGCTCCTCAGGCTGGAACCGAAGAGCGTGTCGAGGTGCAGAGTTGCCTGAATCTTGCCGGAACAAAATTACCGATTGGCTGGTCACAAGGCTTTATCCGCCGCCAGCAAGGCCACCTTGATGCCATCACCACCGGCATGGCGGTCATCGAGGCGACTGCGAATGATGTGCTTCAACTTCAGTCGTTTCGCACCGACACAACGACAATTGGCAGTGTGACACGATTCGCGGGCGACACTGCAATCCAGCTGGTAAAGCTCGATGATGTCAATATGAGCTACGCTCGCCTCAGCCTCGCCGCCAACCAGACAGGCCCTGCCGTCAATGGCGCCGCAGTCAAGGTTGTCTATGACACCAATGACGAACTCGATACCGGGTTTTCCTATGCTAGCGGCAATCTGACGCTAGCTGACGCGGGCAAATACCTAGTCATCGCCAACACCTACATAGTTGGGTATAACAATCGCCATGGTTTCATCCAAGAACTCACTCTTGACGGGACTGCGATTTCAGGAACCCGAACCAATATCTACCTCCGTGGGAGTCAGAGCACGATAGAAGGAGCTGCTGCCATCGGCACCATCATTGAGACCACCGCGGCCAATCAGGTTCTGAGCGTCCTTGGGGAACTCGACGGAGGCTCGGGGGTTACCAACTTCATCGCAGATCGCTGTGGACTCACCGTGGTCAAACTTCCATCGGCTGCTGCGGGAACATCGATGGTCGATCCAGATTTCATCCGCCTCAGCCATTCTGCCAACCAGAATGTCAACGCAACCGCTGACATCATTTTTGACACACAAAGTGAGTTGGATGCCGAGTTCGCTCATTCCCCCAATAGCAGCGATATCACCGTCGCAACGGGTGGGGATTACCTCTTTCTTGGTTCGTTTTACGGTGCTGATGACGGAGCAGCACGCGGACTGCCAAACCTTGGTTGGGCGATCAATGGAACTCGACTCAACCGAGGCCAAAGCGGCCGCTACACCCGCAACACGGGCCCTCCGGAATTCGGAAATACCCTCGGCTTGGTAGCCTCCGGCCTCGCTGCGAGCGATCAGATTAAGATGGTCACCCGTGCGCTGGCTGCCGGTGGCACAAACAATGCCAACCCGATGGCACTCCAAGGGGTTCGCCTTGCCTCTTTGTTCACCTCGGCCGCAGCCTTCGAAATCACCGTTGTCCCAACTGCCATTGCCACCACCGAGGGCGGTGCGATCGGCACCTACGACTTGGCGCTCGGGCTGGCCCCGGCAGCGGCTGGGGCTGTCACCGTAACGATCTCGCCTGATGCTCAGAGCGAAGTCAGCACGGACGGCACAAACTTCTTTTCAACTCTTGCCGTCGTCTTCAGCAACACCACGCCTCAGACCATCACCGTTCGTGCTGCCGATGACGCAGCGATCGAAAGTGCGCATAGTTCGACCATTACCCACGCGATTACAGCCAGCACGGATCCGACCAACTACCCGCTCTCGCAACCCGTCGCAAGCGTCGCCAACAGTATCACTGACAACGATGTGGTCCCAGTCAACGCGGTTGCCGATAGCTCCACCTCGAACGTGAGCGAAGATGCGATGGCGAACCAGTCGATCATTTCGCCGCAAAGCGATCTGCTCGCTAACGACACCGCCGGCCTTAACAATGTCGTGAGTGCCTCTGATTCGATGAGTGCCTTCGGAGCTGCAGTCAGTGTCAATCCCGACGGAACCTTTACCTACGACCCTACCAAGGCAGGGGGAGCTCAAATGATCGCAGCTGGAGCGACCGGGATCGATACCTTCTCCTACACCGCTCGAGATGAAGACGGCAACACCGACAGCACCACGGTCTCGCTCACGGTCGATGGGGCCAACGATCTCCCAAGCGCGACCAGCGATCGCTTAAACGATGGCCCCTTGGAGACGGCAACCTCCTTCGTCAGTGCGGCCAATCTCACTGCGAATGATGGAATCTTCAACAATGTCACGACCACCTTCACTCTCCCCGCAGGGAGCGACCTCAGACTTTTCCCAGGCAAGGTCTTTACTCAGGCGCCGAGCGTAGGAGCGCCTCCCGGAGGTGGAACTCCAGGAAGAGGAATGGATGGAAACCCCGCGACATTTACCCACACCGATTCGAACGACAATAGCGCGAACCACACTTGGCAGGTTAATTTCGGTCAAGAAGTCTCGCTTGAGGACATCACTCTCACCAACCGCCAAGACTGCTGTGCTGATCGCCTTCGCGATATCGTCGTGAAAGTGCTCGACGGCACAGGCACGAACGTTTTCAGCTCGACGACATTGAACGAAGGGAATGCGATGGGCTTTGCTAACGCCGCCGGTGGAACACTCTTCGTTGATTTTCCTGCGGCTCTTATGGGCCAGACCGTCCTCGTCGAGCGTATTGTCGATACGACAGCCGGGGTTACGGTGAACGAGAGTAGCATCCTTTCCTTGGGTGAGGTCACGATCATTGGGAGTGCACCTGGAACCTTTGCTCAGGTAGACGAGTTTCTGGTCGCCAGTCATGACGCCAGTACCTCGGTCGGAGCGGCCGGGCGCTGGGAGAACATCGGTTCCGGAGGCGGCACGAACGCCGATTGGCTTCTCGGTAGCGGCGTGACCCTCAATTCAAGTGTGACGAGCGCCCACGCCCAAATCACGGGTGCTTACGAGTGGGACGGCACCACCAACGCCACTGGCTCCCTCGTCGGGGGCAGCATCAACGGCATCTACGGGGATGCGGTCGACAAGGGCAGCAGTGCTATCGAGATTTGGGCGAAACTTGACCCTGCTGATCTCACGCAAATCTCCACTTTGTTCGAGACCGGTGGCGGAACTGGCGTCGGACTAGTCATCGATAACGGGATCCTCCGCGTGGCGAACGGCATTAATGTCGGGGCTGTCTCCTATGATCTTACGACTGACCCCGATACCGTTCTCCTCGGGGCTGCGACCGCCGAGTTCTTCCAAGTGGTTATGGTGATGGACTTCGCTGGTGATCTCACGCTGCTTTATGTCAATGGCACCCTGGTCGGAACCAATAGCAACAGCACGGCTGACTGGGATGGTGGTGACGCCTCCGGTCTTGGCCACTACGGTGGAGACAACCACGGTGGCTTCCAGAACGGTGCCGCGACGACCAGCTATGACACTTACTTCAATGGTTCGATGGCATCCTTCCGTGTCTATTCAACCGCACTGTCAGACGCTCAGGTGGCTCAGAACTACAAGGCGGTGAATAGTGGCACTGACATTGATGGTGATAGCCTCTCGGTGGTCGGTGTGCTCGACGGCGGCGACACTTTTGTTGTCAACGGTTCCCCGGCGATACTTCTCTCCGGTGCGATCGTCACGATGAATAACGCGACGGGCGGATTTGACTACAACCCGAATGGAGCTTACAGCCTGCTTCCGGGTGACACGGCGACCGACACCTTCACTTACCGTGTTTCGGATGGCAACGGTGGGACCGCTGAGGCGGATGTGACCGTCACGATCACGGGCGTCGCGACTCCGATCGATGACAACCTGCTCGCTAAAGAAGATGAATTGAAAATCTACACTCCTAATGAACTCGTCAAGAATGATGAGACTGCGGCGACTCCGGGCGCCTATCTCAACTTGAACCCGGGTTCGTTCGCAGCACCAACGTGGACCAACCAAGGCTCCGCCGGGGCAGCTTTCAATGCCACGATCACCGGAAGTTTGGTCGAGGCCCCAGATCTGATGAGTGGCTTCGAGCTGATCGGTTGCGCAGCATCAGCTGCAAATCTTGCCACCCTTGATCCAATCTCGACCGGCAGCGCGACTCTTGAGATCTGGTTTATGCCAGAAGCTGGCCAGACGGGTAAGAAGACGATCTTCGACACTGGCGGCAATGGGAACGGCTTCTCAATCGTTTACGATCCAGCGACCAACGAGGTGACTGCGAACGTCGATGGTGGTGATGACGCGACTGCCAATATCACCGCCACAGCGAGTGGTGTTTCGACAACTGAGTTTAACCAATTCATCGTCGTCATTCAGCCGAATGCTGGTGCCGAGGTCGGTGTTGGCACCGGGATCTTCGAAGATCTCCTGACGATCTACTTGAACAACGACAGGCTCGCGGCATTCGATGCGACGGTTGATGGCAGTGGTATTAACGCGTTGGGAATTGCCAATGATTGGGCTGGCACCGATAATGGTGGACTCAATAAGACTCAGGGCACAACCGCTTTTGACGAAAATTTTCCAGCCATGGTCGGAGAAGTCGCGATCTTCCGCGCCTACAGTTCGGTTCTGACGACCACGCAAATGGAAGCGAATTTCAACGCTAGCATCCAGCCGATTACGTTAGTCAGCTCCCTGAGCGCTGTCCAGGGCGTCAACGTTACGCTTAACGGCGACGGCACCGTCACGGTTGACTACTCCGGGATCTCCCTGGCAGTTGGCGCGTCGCTGATGGACTCGTTTACCTACACGACCGCAGGCGGCACCGCCACGGCCAACATCGTTATTGAGGGTAATACGATCAATGAAGACTGGCGCTTCCTTTACTTCGGTGACACTGCTAACAGTGGGCCGGGAGCGGACTCAGCGACGGGCATCAACGGTGAGACCAACTTGGTGAACCTCGCCTTAGATCTCGATCCGACTGCCGCAGGAGGTGTTCTCGATGTCGATCAGGGGACGAGCACGATCACGACACTCGGACCTCCGGTATTTTGGATTGATCCCGCAACCGGCCGGAGATACCTGCGTTACACTCGTCGTGCTGATTTCGCGGCGATTCCGCTGACGATCGCCGCACAGTTCAGCCGTGACTTGACTTCCTTCGAAAACAGCTCGGAAATCCCGACGGTTATTGCGACCGGCACCGGTGATAGTGGTGTTGCCATTGAAGCTGTGCAGGTAGAGTTTCCGCTTATTCTCCCAGTCAGTGGTGCAAAAGCCCGCCATGGCGTTGTCGAAGTGACGACTCCCTAAGACCAGTGATCCGTTTAGAGACCAATAGACACTTTCACACAAACCTTCTACCCACACACATATGCGAACGATTATAACACCCCTCATTGCCGCAACAGCGATGGCCGCGGGATCAGCCACGACCGCGAGCGCTGCCGTGATGTACTTCCCTAACGAAGATATTCCGATCCCGACGACCTTCAGTGGAGTCTCGGTGAATCTGGAGACTGGAGATTCTAGCACTTCACTTGCAGGGCTGGCTGGCGGGGATATGAACTTCGTGCTCGGTGGCGTTGGGATTAGTAACGATGCAGACCAAGCAGGCGTCGCGCCGACTTGGCAGCCGGTGCGAGCGGGCACGGGGAATATTGATGTGATACAGGACCTGGGGATTGACACGCTTGTCGGCCCGATTTCTGTGACTTCGACCGGTTACGGCGGCACGACAAATAACTTCCCGGCCTTTACATCGGGGACAAAGGGCTACCTCGGCTTTTCGTTGATTCTGGCAGATACCACGGTCGCCTACGGTTGGGCCGAGGTTACTTTGCAGGATGATAACACGCCGGGGGTGATTCACGCTTGGGCTTACGAAGACACGGGCGCTCCCCTCAGAGTCGCCGCGATTCCGGAACCCACACAGTCGCTCTTGATTGCGTTAGGCCTCCTGGCCTCTACTTTACGCCGCCGCCGTTAGGGGGGAGAACGCCAATTAAAACTGACCCCCAGCGACAACGGTGGAACACATCCATGCCGAGTCATTCTTTCCCAACACAACCGCAGTGAAGGTCTCTATCGATTGTGTTGAGAAAGAATGACTCCCTCCAGTTGTGAGCGTGGAACAATCCAGTTTGTAATTGTCGCTGAGGTCAATGAAAGTTGTCGTCAGAAAAAAGACCCCAAAACGACTAAAAGAAGCAAGAATGACGCGATAGAAAAGAACTGAAGCAACTCGGGAGCAGAAAAAAGCCCGCTAAGAGCCGAAAATTAATCACGCGAGAACGCGGCCCGGTAAAATTTTCAAATCCTAGCTCAGAAGCAAGTTTGACAGACTGCTAGCGGCTTCATTCAACAAGTCGTGCGAGGGCAAGCCCCTCACGCCAGTAAAGTTTGTCATGGTTTTCAGGACTCATCGAGATAGCTTTTGGCCCACAACATCACCTCGCATTCGGCGGGATGTGTTGCCCTCACATGAACGTCTGCTAAATAGCACCGCTGTATGAAAAACCGAATAATTGGCTACGACCTTGCGAGAGCGCTGGCGCTTTTTGGAATGGTTGTCGTTAACTTTAAGATTATCATGGGAGCTGCGGACAACGGTCCGCCTTGGCTGGTTGACCTAACTGGATTACTTGAGGGCCGCGCCGCGGCTACTTTTGTGTTATTGGCCGGAATTGGCATCTCGCTGCTCTCTGGTAAGGCGCGAAGGTCAAAAGCCCCCAAAGCAACTGTGCCGATCCGTAACACCCTTTTAAAGCGGGCATTCTTTCTCTTTGTCGTCGGGCTTTTGTATACCCCAGTCTGGCCGGCTGATATCCTGCACTTCTATGGTGTTTACATCGCGGTGGCTGCGCTTCTTCTAACAAGCTCAATCCGAAAATTATCAATTCTGAGCTTTCTGCTCATGGTCGGTTTCGTTGTCATGTTCTTCGCGTTTAACTACGAGCAGGAATGGAACTGGAAAACATTGGAATATGCAGGATTCTGGACTCCCCTAGGAATGATACGAAATCTGTTTTTCAACGGTTTCCACCCGACGATTCCTTGGCTGAGTTTTCTCCTTATTGGGATGATTATCGGACGCTTTGACATGAATAATCTCGTGGTTCGGCGTCGGGTGTTTTGGGCCGGATTAGTCACGGCGCTTGCCGCGGAGATAACCAGTTGGCTCTTGATTCACAGCCTGTCCGCTGGAGTGAGTCTAGCAGATCAAGAAGCGATAGAGGCCATCTTTGGAACCAAACCAATGCCACCGATGCCCTTGTATATTCTGGCGGGGGCGGGTGCTGCGAGTGCGATTGTCGCCGCGTTTGTCGAGATAGGTGTGCGGTGTGGGAGTCACCGATGGATACGCCCTTTGGTGGCGACCGGGCAACTAGCGCTTACCTTGTATGTGGCGCATGTAGTTATCGGTATGGGAATCCTCGAAGCGATTGGTCGATTGGAGAATCAGACTCTTCCATTTTCTCTGCTGGCCTCAGGGGTATTCTTCGCTTTGAGCGTCGTATTTGCATACTCATGGCGTTGCCGATACAAGCGTGGACCAATCGAAATGTTGATGCGATATCTTACCGAAAAACGAAGAGCTGAACAAGAGGTCGATCCCAAGGCCTGAACCGTTGCGAGTTCAAAATAGATGATCAAGTAGTGGAGAAAAAGAGACTAAGGTGTGCGACACCCGAGGATCGAAAGTCTTGTTAGCATGTGATGTCGCGAGTCGCTGGCGGGGATTTGTTGTTCGGCGAGGTCGAAAAGGAGGCTTTTCGAAAATGCGGTGGATGTGCTCAATGGAGCGTTTTATGAAGGAGTTGAAGGAGCGCTTTAGCCGTTGGCTCAATAAGTGTCATGGATGTCATGGACGTCGGGAACGCTTGGGCAGGAGCGCTACAAAAGTGGATATTTGGGTGATTCCCCGTTATTTTAGGCGGTTTTGCATTCGGCTGTGGCTTTTTTAGCCATCGCGAGGGCGGCTGGGGTCAGCTCGGCAGCTCGCTCGATCATTGCCGGATCACGCAGGGCTTCGATGACTTCCACGAGGTAGGCTTCGGGGTCGAGGTCGTGGACTTTGCAGTTCTCGATTAAGGTATAGAAGAGGGCGCTGTCTTTTTCGGCTTCGGCGCTGCCCATGAAAAGGTAATTCTTCAGGCCAATCTTCAGGGGGCAGATCCCGTTCTCGATCCGGTTGTTGTCCACTTCCAGGTCAGCATTCAAAATGCTGACTTCCATTTTATGCCATTGATTCCGGGCGGAGGTGAGCGCTTTTCCGAGCTTGCTTTGGGGCAAGGGGTTTATTTTCTCAATTCCATCGATGAGGGTTTTGAGTTCTTTTAAAAGGGGCAGGCTGCGGGAGCGACGAATGATTTCCCGGCAGCCGGGCGGGGCCTTGCTCAGTTTCATGTCACGCTCGACCCGGTAGATCCCCTGAATTTTCAGAAGGACCGGGAGGCTGTGCTCGGGGGATTGTTCGCGGGCGTCGAAAAATTTCCTTCGCAGGTGGGCCATGCAGCCGGCGAGAATGATCCCTTGGAAGCGTTTGACGAGGGCCTCGCAGGCGCTGTAGCCGTTGCACTGGATGTGACCGGTGGAGGGGAGCGTTTTGCTTTCTTCGTCAAAGCCGAGCATCTCTAAGAGGCAGTCCATGGCGCGGCTGGTGTGCCAGTCGAAGTAGAGGAGCTTGAGTCGATTGCGGCGTTTGTTGACGAAGGCGAAGATCGCTTCTTTGGCGAGTTCCTGGCCGAGGTGCTCGGTCGCGATCTCGGCGAGGCCGTTGAAGCTCTTGCGCATGTCGCAAGGTTGGAGAGCGAGGTAGATCTTGAGCGAGGCGTTGGTGAGGTTGATCATTTGCGCCCTCCTTCCCGTTGGCGACGGCGTAGTTCGGAGATGAGATCGGCTGCGAGATGGAGGTCATCGTGGGTGGCGACGATGATTTTGAGGCCATCAGAGTATTCGATGACGAGGCGGGACTGGATCACGCCGGGGAAATCAACTTCAGCGAAGCGGACTTCCGAGCAGCGCACGGGCGGTGGGTTGGATGATGTCGTGGACATGACCCGTGTTTTAGCGGATCTCGCCGCCACGCGGTAGGTGCCCAATTTCATGACGCTTACGGTATTTTAGCGATGGCCTGGTTCTGGGAAGCCGAGGATAATGACAAGAAGGCCAAGCTTCTGAGTAAGCTCTAGACCGTGTGAAATCGAGATTCAGGTGGCATTCTCCTGGAGCGAAGTGCTCAGGCTCGGATCGTGGAGTTGGATGTTTCTTTATCGGTGGGTCACTGGTAGGATGGAAAAATGATAGTGAGATTGGCGATAGCGCTCTTAGGATTGGCGATAGGGCCGGCTCTTGGAGATGGCGTGAAGGAGGCAAAAAAATTGGTTGCTGAATCTAAGGAGGGAGAGGTGGAGGCGATGAAGGTGCTCGATCTGGTGACGGGTGATTTGACTGAAGAGGGAGTGGATCAGGTTATCGGGTGGGTCATCGAGAATGGAGGCGCCGAAGAGAGGAAGCGAGTAGGGGAGGTCGTCTTGTCAGTCCCTCAGAACGATCGGTTGATATTGAAGTATGTGAGGACGTTGAGTTTTTTCGGGGAGAAGCAGCCGTTGGAGGCCGTGATTGGCAAGATGGACAAGGGGAGCTTGCACCAAGAAGCAAGATTTCGACTCGCATCATTGGTGGCAGAGGATGCGGAGAGAAACTTAACTCTCACCGATGCGGAGCGAGCTGCAGGGAATCTGGAAGCAGCGGGTCTCTTGGAAAAGCTGGGGAAGGAAGAGGTCTTGAATGAACTACTGGGGAAGTGGATCGAGGAGTTGTTGTATAAGATCACCCATTTGGTGGTGGGTTGCGAGGCCCCGGAGATTGAAGGTGTCGATCATGATGGGAACAAATTCCGCCTGAGCGAGTATCGAGGCAAGGTCGTTCTCTTACCCTTCTGGGGCCTCTGGTGAGGGCCTTGCCGGGCCATGCTTCCACACAAGCGGTCGCTTGTTGAGAAGTGGAAAAATGAACCATTTGCAGTGGTGGGAGTGAACACAGATCCTCCGGAAACGCTCTCAAAGTTGATGAAGAATGGCACCGCAACCTGGCGGAACTTTCGGGACGAGAAAGTGGGCGGTGAGATCTCCGGCAAGTGGGAGATTGCAGGCTGGCCTACCGTCTTCGTCTTGGATCACAAAGGAGTGATTAGGCATGTCGACCTGCGGGGAAAAGATCTGGATCAGGCTTTAGCCAAACTGATCAAGGAGGCGAAGGAGGAGGTTGGAGAGGGGCAATGAGGCAAGGGTGAAAGACGATGCCCTGAAGGAGCGGGTCACCCTAATAGGCCACGTTTAAAGTCCGTGGCATTTATGCGAGGGATGGGTGAGTTGAAAAGGAAACCTACTTCATCCACGCCTTGGCTGCGGCGCGGATCACGTCCCAATCAGGCTCAATGTCATTCACGTGTTTCGCCATGAAATTGAGGACGTCTTCCTCTTGATCCTTCCAATAAAGAGCGTGACCAATGTCCGGGTGGGTGATGACACTTGCGTTGGCATTCACCTTTTTTGCGAGAGCCATAAACTTGTCTTTTGATTCGATCCTGAACGCTTCGTCCTTCTCTCCTTGAATGAGGAGAATGGGCTTACTGAGGCAATCCTGATGTTTGTTGTTGTCGTGATGGAACCATCCGGTCCGGCCGACTGATGCCGCTGCGAGTTCAGGAAAGCACAGATACCAAAAGCAGGTTCCTCCTCCTCCCATAGACTGTCCAGTGAGATAGATTCGTTTCCGATCGATATTGAAACGTTCACAAATTTCTTCTGCTGCATCGATGATTTCGAGAATATTGGAAAGCGTACTCCATGAACTGACAACATGCTTTGTCGCAATCGGGGCAATGACGATCTGACCTTCGTTGGTGTTTGCCGAGGCCCACGATTTTATTGCAATTCCAGCTTGCTCGGAAGCTTTCTGAAAACCTCCAGAACCACCACCATGGAGGCTGATAATGAGTCTGCAAGGTTTCGTTCGAGAGTAGTTTTTTTCACTCAGGTAGAACTTCGAGTCAGGATACTTTCGGGGGCTGAATTGATAGAAGTCACCAAGTTCCTCCATCCCTGATAAAGGTCGGCTGGAATAAGATCTCTCCTTCAAAATCCTGTTCTTGGCCAAGATCTTGTGGGTTTTGATACGATCTTCGATATTCTTTGGGTCCATCTTTGAGATCAGGTTCTCTTTGGATGTCCATTGACCATCGACTTTCAGATGTCCCAGAATTTCACGAGCCGTGAGATCATCTGAATCAGCTTCGATGATGGAACCGGCGAGAGTTTTGACCGAGGGAATAGAACTGAGGTCTTCTTTTACCGCCCATGCCAGCAACTGCTTCATCATTTTGGGGTTCCCTGGCTTAAGCCTTTTGGCGTAGGCTGCGTATTGAACTTCTCCCCATTTGGTGTGATAAGATTTGGCGATGTCGGGTAACTCCAGCTTCTCAGCGAAATCGCGCGCTTTTTTCAAATCGCTCGTGGAAGGACTAGAGCCCATTTTCCCCTCGAATTCTAAGAACTGGTGTTTGTGATACTCCCGTTGGTGAAAGGAGTATCTTGTTGGGTAGTTGCGTTTGCACCATGAAGCGACGCTCCGATGTTTTTCTGGTTCAGCTACCAAGTCATATTTGTCCAGCCTCTCCTCGTAGTCTTCCTTGGTTGCATCATCGGACCAGCCGGGAATTGTGGAAAGTAACAGGAATCCCGATGTGATGAAAATTCTCAAGTTCATGATTAGTAACTAGTAATAATTTTGCGATCAGGTGTCAAATTTAGACTTGTATTTTAAAACCAAGATGACAGCAATTAATGCTAGCGAAAGATTAGCCCGCCGCCTGTCCAAGACCGTTGATGAACTTCCGCAGGACCTGTTCGGGACATTTGTTAAAATTGCGTTGCCCTTCCTTGCGGAAGAAGGATCCGAGTTCGGCTTTGGTGACGACAAAGTCCGCTTCCTTGAAGACGGCCATCATGCCCTCATCACGCAGGGAGAGGGCGATTCGCAGTTTCTTTAAAACTTCGTTGTTGGAAATAAATTCCAGAGGTTCCGGTATGGTGCCGTCGGGACGGGGCCCCCGTTTTTCAATGATAAGTCCGTCGAGAAAGCGGCAAAGCCCGACATCAGAAAGTGGTTCGAAATCATCGTGGTCTTCGCGCTTGAGCCAGCGCCCCACTTGGTCCAGGTCTGACTTTCCTGCGACGTGAGCGATGGCTTTGGCCATCTGAACATCGGTGAAGTTCAACGCGTATCGGAGGCGGCGTAGGATGTCGTTATTGTTCATGGATTTGGAGATTCTGAAAGGAGCTTGGGATCAATGTGGGCTGGATTCAAGGATGCATCCTCTATCCGAGATCTTTGAAGTGGCAGGCTCCTTTTCCGACCGTCGACTGAGCCTTTGTAACGCAGATCTTAAGTCAGGTCCGGAGACCGTTCTTTCGCAGAGATTTCTGCGATTGCTTGGCTGACGTTCCAGCTGGAATTTTTAAGGGCAGAAGTGGCTTCTTCTTCGGTGGCTTTTGTGAGTTCGTGGACGATGGAGACGGCTCTTTGTCGGAGTTTGACATTCGACGGGTTGAGATCGGTCATCAGGTTGCCAGTCACTTTGCCACTATGGGTCATGGCGAGGGTGGTGATAGCGTTCAGAACGAGTTTTGTGGCCGTGCCGGCACGGAGACGGGTAGAGCCGGTGAGGAGCTCGGGCCCGGTGTTGGGGGCAATGACTTGGTCAGGGAGTGGGTGCTCTTTATAGGCAGGGTTAACGCAGATGAGGACGGTGGCGGCTTTGCGTTTTTTAGCCTCTGCGAGACAGCCCCAGATGAAGGGAGCGTGTCCGCTAGCACTAATTCCAACGACGACGTCATTTTCCCCAATATCGCGGGCGACGATGGCGGCGGCGCCTTCACTTGGGTCATCCTCGGCCCCTTCGACGGCGCTCCAAAGAGCAGATCTGCCACCGGCGATGATGCCTTGGACCATGCGGGGACTGGATCGGAAAGTGGGTGGGCATTCGCTGGCGTCAAGAACTCCGAGACGTCCGCTCGTGCCAGCGCCACAGTAAATGAGGCGTCCGCCATTGGTGAAGGACTGGATGACACGCTTGATGGTCCATTCGATGGCGGAGGATTCAGGGAGAATGGCTGCGGGAATATTCGCGTCTTCGGTGAGCATGAGTTCGAGACCCTCTCGAATGTTGAGCTCGGAGAAATGGGATGATTTAGGGTTTCTTTGTTCAGTCGGGGCGGTCGAAACAGGGCGAAAGGACTCCCCGGTATCGGTGGGAGGTGAGGGCGAGTAGGTTGGATTGGTGTCCTGAGAGGAGTTTGATCCTGAGGCGGTCCGAGCGAGGGCAATGGCCCCCCACACGCTGGGTCGTTCCAAGGCGCTAATGTCTGAGTTTCGCCAGCCTTGGCGGATGAGGTCTTTAACCTGCTCCTGAAAATCGGGGTTCTTGAGGAGGACGGCTCCGTTGAAGATGAATTGGACCTGTTCGCGGTCGGTGGCAAGGTGCTCGGCACAGGCGATGGCATCGCGAGCGAGGGTCTCGGCGGCTTGATTGAGGACGGCGGTGGCGACTGGGTCTTGCCGTAAACGGGCGGCCTCGAAGATCGGCACGGCGAGGGAGGCGAGTTCGTTTTTCGGAACATCGAGAGACCAGTCGACGAGGTCCGCGGGCTCGTTCATTTGGAGGTGAGAAAGAAGGTCCGCGCCGAGAGATGGCCAAGTATGATTTGGGTCAGTATCGTAGGCGTTCACAAGAATTCGGAGGGCCCGCTGCGCGATGTCAGTGGCACTTGCCTGATCGCCAAGGAGGTGACCTCGCCCACCGAGGCGTGTGCGGGAGCCATTGCGATGGCGCCCGAAGCAGCAGGAACCTGTCCCGCTGAGAACAAGGACTTGTGCGGGGCAGGAGGGATTCCAATCGACGGCTTCCAGGGCGGTGATGAGGTCGTCGGAGGTGGCAGAGGGAATGTTTGGCCAGACTCGCTCGATCGCTAGGCTAAGGCGTTCATGGTCAGAAGGTAGGCGGACCCCGGCGAGCCCCACCCCGATATTGTTTGGCAAATGAGGGAGGCGTTCTTGGATTCCTCGGAAATGGGCTTCGAGGTCTTCGGGGTTGGTCCGGCGTAGGTTAGCCGGGCCGACCGTGAAGTTGGCGAGAGCTTGATCATTTTGATCGAGCATGAGGACGGTGGTGCGGGTAGCACCGCCTTCAAGGCCGAGCGTGATTTTGTTTTGAGAAGGGGGGAGCAATGACATCTATGAGAGAAGGAGGATCGCTGAAATCCGGGCAGTCGGAAACTAAAAACATCTGGGGCAGAATCGGCGGCCGGAGGTGAAGATAAGGAAGGCCCATTAAGAGGTCTCCTGCATGATCCTTTGCGAAGAAGGTGATGATAAGACACCAAAGTTCCGTGTCCTGAGCATGACTTTTTGTCCTTTAGCTACTGTTGCTATTATTATTCGCAGCTCGCTTCCAAAGTAACGCGATGAGCCAGAAGGCAAAGGCGATGACTTCGGGCGGCGGCAGGGTTCCCGTGATGCTCGAGCGGCGGGTGAAGGGGTGAGATGGCGAGATCGTGGCATCCACGCCAGGGCCGGAAAGAGCCATGCTGCGACCGAAAGCAGATCGTGCTTTTAAGAGGTATCTTTGATGACCATGAGTAATTTCGATAGAGCGTCGGAAGGCGCTTGTTTTCTCTGCGACAACGAAGCTTTCTCCGTTTCTTCTCAGATGCCACCTCCCGGAAAATATCCCATCTCTTGAGACCTCGAACGAGTGTCCTGAGGTTTTGATTGTCCCACTTTCCGTGAACCATGAAAAATCCAGAGTAGTATGGGAGATGTCACCGGTGAGGGTGAACCCTGCTGAAAATATGCCGTTAGGTTTACAATGAATCATGAGAACATTGCATAGATTCCTAATGACTTTCGCCACTGTAGAATGAGCGCTTGTTTATAGGAGGGTGAAGAAAAACAGGGCCACAGCTAAATGGAACCCTAAATACAAGTGACTCACCGAACAATCTCAGCAAAAATGAAAGCGGCCCGCGCCAAATACTTCGGAATCGCCAAGAACTTTATCCCCAGCAAGTGAGCCCCTGACGAATTTGATCGTCAGGCCGACGCTCCTGACCAAACTGCTTGAAAGTGGGCCCAACGCTCGCGCTTCCAATCCTGCAAAACCTCAATCAAACCCCATGAAAGCTCTCCTTTTCCTTTTCATCCTTAGTTTGCCCCTTTTTTGCCAGGGAAACTGGCCGTCGTTCCGTGGCTCCGATTCCCGGGGAGTCTCGGAGAATACTGAGTTACCGGTCACTTGGTCCAGCACTCAAAATATCGCTTGGAAGACCGACATTCCCGGAAGAGGATGGTCGAGCCCGATCGTCTGGGGAGAACGTGTTTTTGTCACAACCGTGGTCAATCTCGGAGAAACCGAAGCTCCGAAAAAGGGCCTCTATTTTGGTGGAAATCGTCTCAAAATCCCAGACACGATCCATCAGTGGAAAGCCCTTTGTCTCGACCTGAAATCGGGGGAAGTTCTTTGGGAGAAAGAACTCCATTCGGGAAAACCCAAGTCATCGATTCATCTGAAAAATTCGTATGCCTCTGAGACTCCGGTCACTGATGGAAACCTCGTTTACTGCTCGTTTGGGAACCAAGGGCTCTACGCCTTGAATTTCAAGGGAGACCTTATTTGGTCCCAAGAATATCCCGTTCATAAAACCCGCTACGGCTGGGGCACCGCCTCCTCCCCGGTGATTCATGAAGACCGGCTTTATCTGGTCAATGACAATGAAGAGGATTCCTACCTTCTCGCCCTCAACAAAAAGACCGGAAAGGAAATTTGGCGAACCCCTCGCGATGAAAAATCAAATTGGTCAAATCCATATCTTTGGAAGAACGATCTGCGCACTGAGATCATCGTTCCAGGTTCCGGCCGCACGCGGTCTTATGATCTCTCGGGCAAGGAACTTTGGTCCTTCAAGGGCATGTCCAGCATCACCATCGCCACCCCGTATTCTCATGACGGACTCCTCTATCTTTCTTCGGGATACGTAGGCGATATGTCCCGACCGCTCTACGCGATCCGCCCCGGTGCCAGTGGCGATATTTCAGTTAGCAAGAAGGAGACCTCGAACAAGTTTGTGGCTTGGAGTCTTTGGAAAACGGCCCCCTATAATCCCTCAACTCTCCTCTATCGGGACCAAATCTATATCCTCCTTGATCGTGGATATTTCTCGGCAGTTCATCCGAAAACGGGCGAGGAAATTTTTGGGAAACAGCGCCTTCCCGGCTCGACTGGATTCACCGCTTCGCCTTGGGCATACCGGGGGAAGATTTTTTGCTTCAACGAAGATGGGGGCACGAATGTCCTCAAAGCCGGGAAGGAGTTTTCCCTTCTGCACACCAACCAACTCGCGGATGATGACATGGGAATGGCGACTCCAGCGATTGCGGGAAGCAGTCTCCTCATTCGGACTTCCGCCAGAATCTACTGTGTGAGGAAAGCGAAAGAGTAACTCGGTTTACCCTGGATGGCTTTTTGATTTTCGCTCCAGCGCCAAGTTGGTCCGCGTTCGCAAGACAAAATCGTTCAGCGCTCATTTGGTATTTGGTTTGCGCTATGCTTCCCCGGACTGATGGCGTGATTCTGGGCAGGACTTACTATCGTGGGCGCGCTGATTTGGCCCCTGCTCCTGCTGACCGCAAACGCATCATCGACCGGCATCGCGCCATTTCCGCACAGATGGCGGGAAATATCGACGCCTGGCGGAATTCGGGGGAGAGAGGGAGCTCTTAGAAAAGCGCGTTTGGTCGGGTTCGGGGTCTTCCGGCTAGAGATTCCGCACGCGGTAGAAGCGTCGACTACCGGGTGCCTCGATCTCGGTTTCGGTGAAACTTGTGGTGTCGCCGTCGATCACCGGATCGCCTTCCAACTGGTTCCAATTCACAAGATCGTCTGAGGCATCGATTGCGTAGGTTTGCCCGGAACGGGTCGGCCAGGTGATCATCGCCGATTTTAGATCGTCGTCATACGCGATGGAAGTGATGACGGGGGCATCTTGGATCTGCGGCATGAGCATGAACAGCCCGCCGGCATAGCCCCGGTAGTCGTCGGCTCCGGTGATCCCCCCCTTCGCGCCACCAATGCCGTGGGTGGTCTGAATCGAGAAGGTGCCGTCGGCACCCGCGCGAATGTTGGTCCAACGGGCGACCAGTCCATCAACGTTGTCACCTGTGCTAAACTCGGCGCTGGTTTCGCTGATCTTATGCGCTCCGGTCGAGCTGGCGTAGTTTGCCGAATCTGCTCCGATGAGGGTCCAGTTTGTGACGCGGGTGGCGTAATCCGACCCTCCGTTGCGATGCGCGGTGGCCACGAAGGTGTAGGCAACATTTGGATCGAGATTGCTAAGGGTGAGATCCATCGACCAGCCAGGCTCGTCGTTGTAGGACATGTTTCCGGTAAGATCGAGTTTCCCACCGAAAATCTCGGCCGCATCAGTTCCTGGCGTGTACTCCGCGAAATCCTGCGCCCAGTTAATGGAATTCCCGGCCGAGAAATTCTCGGTGAATTCCACCATCACCCCCGTGTCGGCACCCGATTCAAAATCGATGAGATTCCCGGAGCTTCCGTCGCCCAGATAAGATCGGCCGAGTCCGAAATTCGTGGCATTTACCGGAGTTGATCCAGGGTCGGTATCGACACTGTCGTTGTAGGCGGTCCAGCTGTCTGCGAGAGCGAGCTGCACGAATATTGGGGAAATAAGGAGCCCGAAAAGGCGGAGGTTCATCCTGAAGCGTAGCCTGGCCTTCAGAGAATCGCCACTTGGAAATTACACGATCACACAAGAGCGCCACTGCTGGGAACGTGATGGGCCAAGTGGCTGTTCCCAGGAGAGGTCTCCGCTGGAGTTTTTCGAACTTGCAGTGGATTCATTAGCGAGCTGTCACTCTCAGTCTCACAAAGAGCCTGCTGCCCGGTGCGGCAGGTGCGATGCTGTAGAAGGTGAACGTCGCGGTGCCATCGCCGTTGTGGACCTCGTTCTCTAGCTGGAAGGCGGGTGCCGCCGGGATCCATGTTTCAAGATCGGGTGATTGCTCCATCGTAATTTTGGCGTCCTCGGCAGCGAGGTCTACCGGGTAGGTGATCGAGAGTGAGCCATCAAGTGCGACAGTCGTTTGCAAAATTGATCTATCGCCCGCGTCAGAGTCGCTGGTGCCGAAAGCGTATTCTGCAAACGCGGAGAGGCCATCGCCGTCGCCATCGGCTGCAGGGTCGCCGACGAACGGGCTGGCGCCCCCGGTGCCGGGTTCGCCGCGCGCAGCCGTGCTGGCCCGCCAGTTAACTCCCTGTGAGTGGTCGGGGTTCGATTCGGGGGCGATCAGCACGATGCTCGGGCCCATGCCGTCGGGCGACATTGGCCATGGGTGCCTGTCGTTGTAGGTGAAGTCGCGGATTGCTCCGAGTTCGCTGTTTAAGGAGAGACGTTCGCCGCCGCTTGCGAGAGAGGTGCCTGCTTCGAACTCGCCAACGATGAGGCTGCTTAAGCCGTCGCCGTAGCGTTGTGCAAAGGCCGCTTGGTTTTTGACGACAAGCACGCGCTCAGCCGGTTGCAGAAGGGTAAGGGAGGCACCTGAGAAGTCGAAGTTGATTCCGCTGCTGAAACTCATGCCAGTGAGATAGACTGGGTTCGCGGAAATGTTCAGCAGTTCGAGGTATTCGAACTGGTTCGAGTCCGCGAAACCGGCGTCGATCTCGGCTGCGCTGGGTGGGGCCGGATTATACATGATTTCGGAAATCACGATGTTGCTTGGGTCGGCGAGTTCGGCACCGATCAGGTAGGTGGCGGTCGTAGGGGCGCTCCATTGTTGGCCGTCGTAAGTTCGCGCGACCACGGATGAGGTCTCGGCCAAGACGATGGGAGTTGCGATTACGGTATGGTTCACCGTGAGCCGCGGCTTGACCAAGATGTCGGATCCGCCTGAGCTCGAGTTCATGCCCTGGATAGCGAGGACATTGGTGCCATTACGCAAGGCGGCCTTGAAGGCGGTGATGTCGTAATCAAAGGAGTTATTGTCGGCGATGCCGTTGAAACTGTAATTGATGATCGCTGAGTCGGATGGACCGCTGGTCGAATCAGTGTTCCAGGCGATCATCGCAGGGGCGCTGCTACTGCGGGCAACTTCGGTGCCGTTCAGGTAGGCGACGAAGGCGTCGTCGTATTTGATCTCCATGAGAAGTGAGTTCACGTTCGCTACGTTGTCGAAATCGAATTCGTAACGGAAGTAGCAGCTGGCGTTGTTCGAGCCATTGGCCGAGGGCTGCATCTGGCTTTTGATGTTGGTGGTGATCTCTGCAAGCAGGGTGCCGTTGGCGCTTTCGAAGCCGAGCCCAGAAGTGCCGGGTGACCAGGAGTTGTCATCGAATCCCAGCAGGTGCCATGTCGCCTCCAACGAGTTATCGAGGGGGACGAAATACTGACAGCTGGCGTCGGCCTCCAAGAGGACCGAATCGATCGGGCCACCGTCGAAGGGGACGGAGGATAGGGAGGGGGTGCCGCCGGGGGCACGGGGGTCACTACCGTCCAGAGAGTAATAGATTCCGGCCTCAGCGGAGGTCATGGTCAACTCGAAGCCGGTGGCGACCACGCCGCCGGGATGGTTGAAGGTTGGGGGAAGGAAGAACTGCTCGTCGATCCATTCCGAGCGTGCTTCGAGCCAGCCCTTGAGGTGCGAAACGTCGCGCTCCCAGCTAGTTGTCCCGGCCTGGGAGAAATTCGTACCACTGATGTTACCTGGTGGATATTGCGTCCAGCGCGCGAAGCTGCGCGCCTGTGCCTCGCGGATTTCGTCAGCCATCCCATTGATAATCGTATCCATGTTGGACTGGCCAAACTCCGCTGCGCGCAGTTCAAACCAACGATCGACGACCTGCTGCATGACATCCGGACGGGTGCTCGAGGCGGCGGGGGTCGGCTGATTGTTGCTTCTAAAGCCGAAGAGTTTGCCGAACCACGGAAAATTGGAGTCATACCAAGTTCCATTACCGCTGTCCCAGCGGCGTGGGTTGTCATCGCGGCCGTCGTCCGAGCCCATGGTGCGATCGTAGTCCCAGATCGGCCCGGCGCTCACCGGACCATTGCGCTCCTTGTAGAAATACTGCGACAGGCGTCCCCAGTCCGGATCCATCGAGAGGATGTTGAGCCAGAAATTATCAATCCATGCGTCGACGTCCATGTATTCGGAGAAATGCTTTCCGGTGCTCGGGTTGATCCCGCTGGGGGCGTCGAGCGCACCGTTCATCTCAGCAAGGTATCCTTGGATGTAAGTCCGCTGGGCGGAAGTGATCTCGTTTGGCGAAGTTAGCGGGACCGTCCCCCCACTGCCGGCGCCGTTGATTGTCAGTTCCCCCACGCCTTGGCGATCCCTCTTGAACACGTAGCCGCCGGTGACTTCAGGTTCGCTGTTGTCCCAGGCGTTAACCTCTGGGATATCGAGGCGACCGTTGTCGGGCTCGATCTTTTCCATGAAAGTGTAAACGCCGAAGTAGTCGGAGGCGGTGATATTCCCACCTGTGGCGTCGTGGAAGATCTCGACGAACTGTGTCTTCACCGCCCAGCGGTCGATCTGGTTGCTGAGTTCGTATAGGAATGGATTACGCATCAGCGACTGGTCGAACTGAAAGCGCGAGTTGAGAATCCAGTCCCCCTCAGCTGAGAACCCCAACGGTTTGATATCGACATCCTCGTCAAATTCGTTCCAGCTCTCGAGCGCCATCGCATACTTGGCGAACCCCCCCGAACTGGAGCCACGCTTGCGGTAGCCACAGCGGGTCCCAAGGGTGGGCTCACTGGTCAGGGTCGTGCGACCGGTCGCCGGGTCTGGTTCATAGATCAGCATGAATCCCGGAACCCGCCGGTTGTCGTTCGCACCAGGCGGCTGTCCGGAACTGAACTTGTGGAGAAGGACGATCGGCAAATCAGAAGAAAAATCCGCCTGGCTTGGATCGAGTTTCATGTATCCCTCGGTGCTCCCGGGTCCCTCGATGGCACCTGGAAGAAGGGCCTTTGCCCGTATCATTGTGGAGCCGCTGATCGTGATTGGCGAGCTGTAGACCGGCGACGGCGAAGCCGGGTCGGCGGTCGGGATGCTACCGTCTGTGGTGTAGTGGATTACTGCGCCCGGATTGGGCACGCTGAGCACCAGTGGAAAGTTTTGGGTAAAGGCTCGGCCAGTCACCGAGAACTGCACCAGGTTCGGCGGAGCCAGACTGAGGACGCCGTTTGGTGCCCTTGGTGACGGTTCCTCGAAGTATCCGAGCTGCGGCGGAGCTGAGAGATCCTGAATCTCGCCGACCAGTTCGGGAACGACGAGGAAGTCTGAACTCGAAATCGAATCATTGAGACCGTGGATTGCGAGGATGTTCTCACCGGCGAGGAGCGTGCCCGCGAATTCGAGAGAGAAGAATTCGAAGGGATCGCCGACCCTGATTTCGGAGCTTGCCGACGATTTGGAGTTGAAGAGGAGCGGGACTGGGGCCTTGCTACTGGCGACGAGCGAGCCGTTCAGGTAGGCGGCGAAGCCGTCGTCCATTTTCATTTTGAGGGTGAGGGTCACCACCTCGGTAGGAGCTGTGACCTCGAAGGGGATTCGGATGTAGATCGAGGCATTGTTGCCCCTCATGATGGGGTTCAGATCGCCATCGGCGGAGATGTTGTCGCCGACCGAGGTGCTGCTGTATCCCCAACCGAGTCCGGAGTGCGCGGCGGTCCAGGTGCTGTCGTCGAAGCCGGGCGATTGCCAGGCGGAGCCAATGTCTGCGCTTGGCACGTGATAAGTGGCTGCTGCTCCGACCTCGATGAAGTTCGCGGCGGACAAGGGGCCGCCGCTGCCGATGCCGTATGAGATGTCGCGATACTGGTCGGGAAACTCAGGACTGAAGGAGGAGACGACGGTCTGGCTATCGGGTGCAATCAGCGCCAGGAATTCTCCCCCGTCATTCAAGCTGAAGTTGGTGTGCAGTTCGGAGCCCGCGATGGCGCGGTTTTTTCCACTCGCGAACACCAAGAGATAGGCGCCGGGGGCGATGGACTCGTCGGGAAAGGCCCACTTGCCGAGGTCGGTGGGGTCGTCGCTCAGATGATAGCCGGCGATCGACGCCGTGGCGGCTCCGACGTTTTGGATTTCGATCCAGTCGGAAGGCCGGCCATCTTCATCGGCTAACAGAGCCCCCGAATTATTGGTTAAAAATTCGCTGATCTGGAACTGGGCGTGCGAGCTGCAGACAAGCAGCCATAGGGCGAGGGGTATCGCGTAGATGGCTCTCGCGGACGGGCGGATAGTTTTTAGAATGTGCATTGGTCAGAGTGTGAGATTGGTCAAAAGAATGATTTCAGCCCCCGCATGTCGTTTAGCAGGATGAGATCGTAAGGGTGATGATGGAGTCAGCGAACTCTTAGCGGCGGCGGCGGAGAAGGACAGCAGCAGTCGCGAGGGCAGTCAATATAGCCACCAAGATTCCTGAAGGAACAAAAAAAAGGGGCCTTGGGTCTTCGGATAGGCCGTGACCCTACATTGGGG
>JBLHUR010000011.1:0-56013 GCA_047629805.1 Akkermansiaceae bacterium
CATCTGGTATGCCAATATCACCGAGGAGACTCGTTATTTCCTTCTCCGGAACACCGAGAACTGGAATCTCGTCAGCCTTTCGCTGGTCTTCATGCACTTTGCACTTCCTTTCCTCGCCTTGCTTCGCTCGGACGTCAAAAAGAAGCCCAAGTTTATGGTCATCCTCTGCTTTTACATCCTCCTCATGCACGTGGTCGATGTTTACCACATGATCATTCCCGAGCGTGGACCTTCAGTCGGATTGGTTGTTGACCACGCTCCGCAGCTTTGGCTCAGCGGCTCTTGGTTTGGCGATATCCTTGCTCTCATCGTGACCGTTTCCGGTTTCCTCTTCATCTACCTCCGCCACCTAAGTTCGGCGGCCCTCTATCCTCACCGCGACCCTCGTATTCTCGAGTCCGCAAACCTTCATAACTAAACGTCATGGATCACACTCGCGATAATCCGCTTAAGCGTTTCACTGCCTTTTGGGTGGCTCTCCTCTTGGTGACTGCCTTTGGCATCGCCTGCCTCATTGTGGGGCCTTTCACCAAGACAGACGGCGATTCTTCTATGAAGGCGGCCGCCGACGAGCGACGGGCCGTTCGCGCCAAGGTTGATAGTGCTCAATCCAGCGCTCTGAACGAGCTCGCCCTTGAAAAAGCTTTTGAGGCGAATGCTAAGACGCTCCGTATGAATGTTCCTATACCTGGCAAAGCGGCTGTCCCGGCAGCTGCTCCCGCTCCCGCAGCAGAACCTGAACCCGCTTCCGAGTAACCCTCTTTGAGGCTTCCTTAACCGACTTTTTCTCATGGCCGAGACCACTTCCACTGCTGAATCCAACGACGTTGCCTTGCGCGCTTCGATTGATCGCTCTCTTCGTCACCCTGTGATGTTTTTCTTCTCAAGCGGAGCCCTTTGGCTTGCTGTCGCCATTGTCCTCGGACTGGTGGCTTCTGCGAAGAAGCATTCGCCTGAGTTCCTGACCTCCTTTTCATGGTTGGATGCCGGAAAAGTTGACGGTGCCCACATGAGTGCGCTCATCTACGGATGGGGAGCCCAGGCTGCCTTCGGAATCATTATTTGGCTCATGGCCCGACTTTCCCGCAAGGAGTGCACCTCCGTCGGCACCATCTTGTGGGCCGGGCACGTCTGGAATGCCACGGTTATCGTGGGCATTATTTGCATTCTTTCCGGAAATGGCTCCGGAGTTCCCTACATGGAATTCCCAAGCTTCGTTTGGCCGATTCTCATTCTTTGCTATTTCGGCATTACTATCTGGTCGCTCATTCAGTTTCAAGTTCGTGATGCCGGTCACGTCTATGTGAGCCAATGGTACCTCTTGGCAGGGCTTCTGTGGTTCCCTTGGATCGCAGTGACCGCTTTCCTCTTTGTCTTCGTTTTCGACGGCAATCCGGTAATGACTACTGCGATTGCCGCTTGGTTCAAGGGGTCGCTTTTCCTCCTCTTCTTCCTCCCAACGGCACTCGCGAGTGCCTACTACCTAGCACCTAAGGTGACCGGCCGTCCGGTTTATAGTTACAACCTCGCCCTCTTCGGATTCTGGGCCCTCGCGTTCCTCGGTCCTTGGGCTGGGATGCATAAGCTCTTTGGAGCACCCATCCCGCAGTTCCTTCCCAATGCCGGAGCGGCGGCCATGATTCTCATCCTGATTCCAGCGATCGCAATTGGCGTCAATATTCTCAAGACGATCGCCGGGCACAGTGACATCGTCGGCGAGAGTCCTTCGCTTCGCTTCACGATTAGCGGTATCGTTCTCTTCGTGGCCTACGGAGTTCTATCCTTGCTCCTTCACACCGTTCCCACTATGAAGATAACCCAGTTTAGTTACTCTGGATACGGGATGGATATTCTCGGGCTTTACGGAGTGTTTTCTCTTTGCGCTTTCGGAGCGATTTACTTCATCGTTCCAAGAATCACCCGCCGCGAGTGGCTGTCCCGCCGCTTTATCAGGTGGCACTTTTTCCTCTCGCTCTATGGGCTGGCATCCATCGTGATTTGCGCAATCGTGGGTGGCGTCACACAGGGGCAGGGGATTGAAGACGTTTCACAGCCCTTTGGAACGATGGCAGAGCGAGCCAGCCAGTATGGATGGGGCGTGACTCTTGCTTGGGGATTCCTGCTCTTCGCAAACCTCTTTTTCTGCCTCCACCTCCTTCTCATGTGGGCCCTTCTGGGGCGTCGTTCCTCACACCCGACACTTCTGAAGGGGCATTACGCCGACAGTCCGCACGGACCTGAAGGCGAAGTTGATAACCTCGGAACCACCTCCGCCTAAACGCCCTAAAATTCCTTCTGTCATGACTTTTAAAGCATTTATTTTTGGTTTGCTCGTATCCTTCGGTTTTCCGTGGTTGGTTGCGGTGGTCATTCCGTTTTCTACGATGAACTCACCCGAGCCCATCGAATACGAGGAGGGCGCCGCAGTCTCCGGCGTCTATATCCCTAAGCGCGACGGTCGTGTGTCGGAGGGTTCCAAGATTTACGGGCAGGAAGGCTGCTACCAATGCCACACCCAGCTGATCCGCCCGACTTATGCTGGCAACGACGTTTTCCGTGACGAATGGGCTGGGCTTCGCAAAACTGCCGATAACCCCGACACCCGACGTGAGACTCTCGCGACGGACTTCGAGGGCGAGGAAGTGGCTTACATTGGACAAAGCCGGGTCGGACCTGATCTTTCCAATCTCGGTCGTCGTCTCGCGCATCACTTGAAGGGAACCGGGGTTTCTCCTGAAGACTGGCTATTCCGTCACCTTTACAACCCTCGCGATCCTAATATGGTGAATTACCGGATCGGCACGCAGGATATTCCCGAGCGATCCAGTTGTCCATCCAAGCGTAATCTCTTCGAAGAAGTAAACGTTTATGGGGCCGGGGCTGATGTCCTTCCTCTCCAAATCGAAGATGGAAAAGGCATTCGTGCGAATGACCGGGCCCGTCAATTGGTCAGCTATCTGGCCTCTCTTAAAAAAGACACTCTCGGGCAACCCTTGCCTGAAGCTCTCAACTACAATCCCAAGGCTCCAGTAGCAGAATAAGTTCATGGCTGATTCTCAATCATCAAAAGATCTTCGTCCCGACCTCGACGAGACAATCAACGTCTCAGAAGCTCATGGAGCGATTAACGACGCGGCCTCGGCAGTTGGACGCGAAAAGGCGGTCCGCGAGAATGGCATGGAGTCTGTCTCCCTATGGCTCATCCTCATCTCCGGTATTGTGGTACTCATGGCAGGTGCCGTAATGGGCCAAGGTGGTGCCTTTTTCGGCTATGGTGAACTGACCAAGGCGGGTTACATGCGTGGTAATTCTCCGGTGAAAGAGGAGGTTATTCTCCCGCCAATTACCGCCTTGGCTCTTCTGCAAAAGGAAGGTAAGAAAACTTACGCAAACTGCGCCAGTTGCCACCAATCCAGCGGAGGCGGGGGCAACGGTTTTCCTCCACTTGCTGGATCCGAATGGGTCACCGGAAATACTGAGAGGTTGGCCATGATCATTCATAATGGTGTTGGAGGACCCATCCAAGTTGCTGGAAAGACCTATGAGGGAGTCATGGGCAACATCGGTGGAAACTTCACCGCCAAGGAACTTGCGGGCGTCATGACCTATATTCGGACTTCTTGGGGGAACGAGGCCAGCTTGGTCACACCTCAAATGGCCGAGGAAGCCCTGCGTATCTCGAAGGAGCGCGGGGGCAAGCCAACCACTGCTGACGAATTGAAAAAAAATCACGACAAAATGCTGACTGGCGACATCTTAGATCCGGGGACGCTCCTTGACCCAGAAACCTGGGAGCCTGTTCCAGTTGCTCAGTAACTTTTTAACCGACCATCGACTATAACCATGAGTGCGGACTCCCAAGATCACCACGACGATCACCATCACGTTCTTCCTTTCTGGAAGAAGTATATTTTCTCAACCGATCACAAGACGATCGGAATTCAGTATGGCCTCGCTGCGGGTGCCTTCCTGCTTTTCGGCTTCTTCCTGATGATCGTGATGCGTTGGAGCATCGCCTATCCTCACGAGCCTCTTCCCTCGTATCTCAGCTGGATTTTCACCGATGGCTGGAAAGGCCGCTGGTTGGAGGATGGCAAGGTTACGGGAGAAACCTACAACATGTTCGGTGCGATGCACGGGACCATCATGGTCTTTCTCGGGGTCGTTCCTTTGGGATTTGCCGCCTTTGGTAACTACGTCACGCCTCTTCAAATCGGAGCGCCTGATATGGCCTTCCCCAAGTTGAACATGGCCAGTTTCTGGGTTTACCTCGTAGGTGGCCTCGTGATGTGCATGAGCTTCTTCATGGAGTCCGGCGCGGCCAAGTCAGGTTGGACAAATTACTCACCGCTGGCGGGCTACGCTGATCGACAGATCGTCAACCAGCTCCTGGCGGGGCAAACGCAATGGCTGATAGGGCTTGTGCTCCTGATTACTTCTTCGCTGCTGGGAGCGGTGAACTTTATCACCACCATTATTCAGCTTCGCGCAAAGGGCCTGACCTGGATGCGTCTTCCGTTCTTCGTGTGGGCCATGTTGGTCACCGGTTTCCTCCTTCTCTTGGCCTTCCCGCCCCTTGAAGCGGCCGGCATCATGCAGCTCATGGACCGATTGACGGGTTCCAGCTTCTTCATGCCAACCGGACTCTATTCGGCATCCGATAATGTCGCCTTGGACATCTCTGGTTCCGGTAGTCCCTTGCTCTACCAGCACCTCTTCTGGTTTTTGGGACACCCCGAGGTTTATGTCCTACTTCTCCCAGCCTTGGCGTGTGTTGCGGAAATCATTCCCTGCAACACCCGTAAGCCACTTTGGGGCTACAAGCCCATGGTTTGGGCCGTCATCGTTCTTGGGTTCCTTTCCTTTGTCGTTTGGGCCCACCACATGTATCTTACGGGGATGGGGCCGGTTATTTCGACCTTCTTCCAAACCACCACGGTCTTGATTTCGGTGCCCTCGGTGATTCTCTTGACTTCGATGATCATCTCGCTCTGGGGTGGCTCGATCCGCTTCACGATGCCCATGATCTGGGCTGCGGCCTTCCTTCCGATGTTCGGAATTGGTGGTCTTACTGGTTTGCCATTAGCCTTCAACCTTGCCGACCTTCACCTCCACGATACCTATTACGTGATTGGTCACTTCCACTATGTGGTGGCTCCCGGCATTCTCTTCGGCCTCTTTGCCGGGATTTACCACTGGTATCCTAAGTTAACCGGCCGTTTCATGGATAACTTCCTCGGCCATCTGCACTTCTGGCCAACCTTGGTTTGCATGAACCTTCTCTTCTTCCCGATGCTCGTTCAAGGAATGGCCGGATTCCACCGACGTTGGTATAACGGAGGTGAAGGGTACATTGAGAAAAGCACGGATGGGGTCAATGTCTTCGGTCTCACCGTTGCAGAGCACATTTCGCTCAACGAAGTCATGACTGGAGCCGCGATTGCGCTAGCCCTCTTCCAGCTGCCTTTCCTGATCAACATGTTCATCAGTTACTTCTGGGGCAAGAAAGTCACCAGTGATAACCCTTGGGATGCCACCACTCTTGAGTGGGCCACTCCGACTCCTCCGGGACACGGGAACTTTACTTTTGATATCGCCGTTTACCGCGGACCTTATGAATATAGTCGCCCGGATCATGACAAGGACTACTTCCCTCAGTGGGAGGAGCCTAAGCATGCCACCCCGGACGATGAGCCCTCGGAGAAACCCGAAAAGGAAACCCCCGAAGCCTAAAGGCCCCATTCTTTCATCGCCCCACTTTTCTTGATCCATGGAAATTCCATTCATTGTCAACGCCCGTAAAGATACCGGACTCTTCAACTCGAAGGTCGGCATCTGGCTCTTTCTCGCCTCTGAGGTGACACTCTTCGGAGGTCTCTTCTCAGGATATCTCTTCCTCCGCCTCTATGCCGACTACCCTTGGCCGGAGCGGGCGCTTCCAGTTCTTCCTGGTCTCATCAACACCTTCATTCTTATCGGTTCATCCGTGACGGTGGTGTTTGCGTGGGCAGCCTTGAAAATGCGGGAATGGGCAAAGTTCCAGATCTATATGGGCATCACACTTGTGTGTGCTTTCCTTTTCCTCGGACTGAAGGCCGTTGAGTATAACGCCAAACTCCATCACCAAGCGGTGCGCCTCACGGGTGACGGTTCGGTGCAGGACTTTGGATACCTCGAGGGACACGTCCACTATGCAAAATTAGTCGACGACAAGCTCGTCGAAGTGACCAAAGAGGAGAAAAAGGAGAACGACAAGAAAGACGATCCTGAGCATATTTTTGCCGCCAACAAGATCATCTTCAAAGCCACCGAGCTCAGCTTTGTTCTCAAACGTCCAGCTCATGAGGCTTATGTGAAAGAGATCTTGGAGCAAGCAGGTGAAGATCACACGATTATACTGGTGGATGACTACCGCGTTCTTGATGTGGACGAGTTGCATGAGGGCCAAAAAAGTCGCGTCGAGCTTTTGAAGGGTGAGAGGGCACTTGTTATCAAAGGTGGCGAAGCACTCTCGATCGAGATCCTTGACGACATGGAAGATGCCTTCCTCGACGCCCGGGCACACGACAAAGACATCCGCACTGAGTTTTCGAGGGCATCGTGGAGATGGGTTCGCGATGAGAAGGGGATCAAAGACATCGGGAACCTCGTCATCACCAAGGATTATTGGAAAGAGCGCATGGCCGAAGATGCGGCAAAGATTGCACCGTTGATGTTGATTGACTCAGGGATCAAGAGCGCTCCTGGTTCGGTAACTTTCAAGATCGACCCACCGCTCACTTTGGTAATGGACCCAAGTGACATTCCCAAAATCACCGAAGACCCGACCCTCGGAGACACGATCCGCTTTCGTGACGATACTACAGTTAAGGGCAAGCTTCTTCCCAGCCCGATGTTGATGGGAATTGATGCCATCGACTTCCGCCACACCGCCATGCGGGCCGAGATCGAGGGAATCGATCCCTTGGACGCGATCAAGGAAAGCTGGATTTTAACTCATACCGACAGCCACGGGGGGAACGACCTCAAAAAGGCTTGGGATTGCCACATGGCTTGGCTTAAGATTGAAACCAAGCGTCTCTTGGATAAAAGCGATAAAAAAGGGAGGAAGAAGGGGGACGAACTTGTTCCCACTGAGAATGACAAGTATCGCATCAACTGGGACCAGATGGTCGCGTATGAGAAACTCAAGTATGATCCTGAGGCTGTTGTAGCGGCCATTGAGGACAAGACCCTCTATCACACTAGCCTGTTTGACCTCAGTGGCTTCGCTGGTGCCAACCACACTGCACACCACTTCCCTCACGTTGAGATTCCCCGCGAAAAGGTGGGCTTCACCTCGACCTTCACGCCGAAGTGGAACACCTACTACGCCATCTACTTTACAATCACCGGTCTGCATGGACTTCACGTCATCGGTGGTATTGTTGTCCTCGGGTATTACATGTTCTTCGGACGTAAGATGTATGACTCAAATCCCGAGTGGCTTGCCAACCGGGTCGAGATCGGCGGACTCTTCTGGCACTTTGTGGACTTGGTTTGGATCTTCCTCTTTCCGATCCTCTACTTGATGTAATCCTTCCCTAACCCAGAATTTACTCTCAATTATTATTTTTCCATGGCTGATTCTATCGAAGAAATTAAGAAGAAAAAGAAACTCTATCTGTTCATCGGATTATTCCTGTTCTTTTTCACTGGCATTACCGTTGCGGTTGCTACGGTGGAATGGTTGGACTTTGGCGGGCATGGCTTCGATGGGGTCGATGCCACCATCGGTCTCATCATCGCGGGCTTCAAGGCATCGCTGGTGATGTTCATCTTCATGCACCTCAATCATGAGAAGCCATGGGTTTATTTCTTATACGGTCTCGGATTAGTGATGGCATTTTTCTGTATGTGGCTGATTGGTTGGTCCAAGAGTGATCCCATCCAGTATGGGAACTCCGAGAAAGCCGATGGCTTTTATAACCCAGAGAAGCCGACCACCAACGTTCACGGCCACGACGACTAAGACCCAAACTTTTCAAACCATGTCAATCAAAGGATTTCATCTCATCTTTATCGCCATCGCCGCCATTTTTTTCGCGGGTTTCGGAATCTGGGCCCTTTTTATTAACGAAAAGGAGACCGGCACTGCGATGGTCATCGCGGGTGTCATCACTTTGATCGCCTCTGTCGGCTTAATTTTCTACGGCTTTTACTTTCGCCGTAAAACCAAGGACATCATTGTCTGAAACCTCATCCTCCCATTTATTATGATTCCCTCCTCCATTCTCGCCTGCGCAACCTGCGCCAATTCTTTTAAACACGGTGGCCAAGACGCCGCCGGTTGGTCCATTGCCGTGATGCTCATGGTGATTGTCCCTCTCGCGACCTGTGTGCTTTGGTTCATGATCCGTCTTGCCCGGCGCGAGGGACTCGAAAGCCAGTATCGGGACGACTACGTTGCTCCCGTTCCCAATCAGTAATTTTTCCACCATGTTTACCGCACTCAATTGGTCAAAATGGCTCGGCATTCCCGAGAACTACTCCGATCACGGGGGCAATGTTGACCATCTGATCGACATCGTCCACTGGTTTATGTTTGCCCTCTTCGTGGGGTGGACTCTTTTTTTCCTCGTGTGCCTTTGGAAGTTCCGGGCCTCCGCAAATCCCAAGGCGAACTACCACGGTGTTACCAGTCACGTTTCCAGTCACATGGAGATCGGAGTGGTCGTGGTCGAGGCGGTTCTTCTTCTCGGTTTTGCCTTCCCGCTTTGGTGGGAGCGCACCGATCAGTGGGAGGAAGTGCAGCAGACTGATCCGGTCCGCGTCCGCGTGGTCGCTTATCAGTTTGGCTTTAAGTATCACTATCCTGGTGAGGACGGGAAGTTTGCCCGCATCGACCGTACTCTCGTGAAGACTACTGGTGACCCCTGCATCGATCCTGACGATCCCAATGGTTACGACGACTTCGTCACCGGTGTTTTGAAACTTCCGGTGGATCGGAATGCCATCCTTCAGGTCACTTCGACTGATGTGATTCATAACTACTCGATCATCCCAATGCGGATCCAGCAGGATGCTATCCCGGGTCGTGACATTCCAATGTGGTTCAAGCCGATTCAAAAGCTCGAGACCAGCGTGGTCTGTGGTCAACTCTGCGGTGAGAACCACGCCAACATGGCCGGTCTCATGGAAGTAATCAGTCAGAATAAGTTTAAAGGCTGGGCCGCTGAGCAGAGCAAGGCGGCTCTTGAGAGAACCCTCGACGCCCAAAAGGCAAAAAGCGGTCTCGCCAAACAATAAGGAGCCTCTCTATTTTTCAAAGAACGGTCGGGAGCTATTCCGGTCGTTTTTTTGGTTTTAACTGATGTGAAGCGGGGAGATTCCTAGAATCTCCTACGGGATTTGTGGACTTGGAGCGGGACTTCTGCTCTTCTCCCGCCATGTCCGATTCTTCTACAAATCCTCTCTATCTCTGCGGTCCTCTGGCTTCGGGTAAATCGGCCTTGGCGGTCTCGCTTGCTAAGGAGTTGGGAGGGGAGATTGTCAATGGAGATGTCGCTCAGGCCTATCGGGGGCTGAGTGTCTTGAGTGGCGTGCCGGCTGATTGGAGGCAGGGAGATATCGCGCATCATTTGTATGGAGTGCTGGAGCCGACGGTAGTTTGCGGGCCGGTAGCATATCAAACTTTGGCGGCTCCGGTGATTGAGGAGATCCAATCACGGGGGAAGGTGCCGATCGTGGTGGGTGGTTCCGGAGTTTATTTGAAGACCCTGACGCATGGGCCGTCATCGATTCCCGAACGGGATGATGCGCTGCGGGCTAAGTTTGAGGAGCGGACAAGTGAAGATTTGGTCGAGGAGCTGAAGGGTCTCGATCCGGAAGGGGCGGCGGCGACAGATTTAAAGAATCGACGCTACCTGATCCGGGCCTTGGAGATTTGCTTGCTCTCGGGACAGAAGATGTCGGCGCTGAAGGCCGAGCAGTTTCGGAAGTTCGATGAAATTTCGGAGACTTTGCGAGGCCTTTATCTTTTGTGGGATAACGAGAATGCGAAACAGCGGATTAGTTCCCGGACAATGCACATTTTAGAAAATGGTGGAGTTGAGGAAGTGAAGGCTCTGCGCGAGACCGCTTCGGAAACCTGCCGCAAAACAATTGGGTTCTCTGAGGTCGAGGAGCATCTTGATGGCAAATTGACCTTGAAGGAATGCCACAAGGGTTTCCACACCAGCACCCGAAGATTCGCGAAGCGTCAGCGCTCTTGGTTGAAGAAGGAAGCTTGGTTGGAGGACGTGATGTGTCCCTTTGCCTTTGATGCAAAAGTGGGTTCCTTCCGCGAGGAATAGAGAGATTTAGTCTCACTTAGATTTGGGACGGCGTTTGATTTTATCTTCCAGGGCCTTGAGGTCGTTTTCTTGGTCGCCTTGTTGCGCTTCTGCTTTCTTTCTTCGTTGCTCGAAATTGAGGGAGGGTTCAGGGCTTGTGTCCTTCACTGTAAGGTGTCCGATGTCTCCGGCTTTTTCGAGAAAGGGAAGCGGTTGTTGTCATGATTTGCTCGATGTGTTCGTGCCAGTAGGGGGTGGTGGGGACTTGCTGGTTCTTTCCCCGGAGTTCGGCGGTCTCGAAGAAGATTGTGATGAGCCACCTCAAGGGAACGATCCGATTCTAATCCGTCGCCCGGATTCCCACCCTGTGGGCGACACGACTCATTTCGGGCAGCTGTGTTCCATTGAAAACGGCTCCGGTTTCCCGAAGCCGTTCTTGGTGATTTTGGATGAAGTTTTTTCGCTAAGCGAAGAGGGGCTTCATGTGGCGGTCCAAGAGGTTGCCGGTGACGCATTTGGCGATGACGGCTTCGTTGGCTTTGAGGGCGTCGAGGTAGCGGTCTCCCATTTGGGCGGCGATCTTGAAGCCGACGTGGAGGAGCTGGCGGACGTTCGCGTTGTAGCCAGGGTTGGATTGGTCGTGCGTGAGGGCGCTGACGTATTGTTCGCTGGTCCAGGCCTTGACTTCTTCGGCTGTTGGGAGCTCGGAGTGGTCGATGTCGATGACGGTGGCGTAGGGCTCGCAGAGGGCTTCTTTTTTCTCGAGGGCCTTGGCGTAGATTTCTTTGGCAAGGTCGAGGGCGTCTCCGCCGGCGGTGGCGAGGCCGATGACTTCTTCGAGCCAGTTGGTGCCGGCGGTTTTGATGTGGAGGCCGGCTCCGGTGCGGGCGATCGCTTTTTTGATGGGCTCGTAGATCGAGAATTTGTCGGAGCCGGAATGGACGGAGAGTTTAAGAGTCTCGGGGAGGCCGTAGGCTTTGATGGCGTGGGCGAGGACGGCGAGGTCGTCGTTGAACTCTTGTTCGAATTGGGCGACATCGCCGACGTAGTCGACTCCTTTATTGAATCGACCGGTGAACTTTGGCGCGATGGTTTGGATGGGGATCCCTTGGTCGGAGATGGCGGCGAGAATGATGAGCATCTCAGCGGGGACCTGGGGGTCGTCGGTTTCGTCCATCGAGACTTCGGTCACGAAGTCATCGGTGCCGCCTTTTGCGGCGACGATGTGGTCGTAAATCGCGCGGGCCTTTTGGGTGGCTTTGAGGAATTGGTTGGCGGTTTTTTCGACGAGCTCTTTTGAGATCTCGAGCGGCTGGTCGATGCCTTCGACTTTTACGGAGCCGATGAGTTCGGGGTGCTTGGCGATGAAGGCTTCGACGTCGGCGGGGGCGGCGGGTGAGCCGATGTCGTCGGCGACGTCGAGGGTGAAGAAGTTACAGGGGGCGACGAAGCGGTCGACGGTGGCGAGGTTGATGTGGTCGGCATCGAGGAGGTATTCGCCGGTCCAGCCGAGGTCGGCGACGGCTTTGTCGGCGGCGTCGCGGGTGGTTTGGGGCTCGGAGCCGATGATTTCGTGCTCGCGGTTGGACTTGTTCCAAGTGGGGCAGATATCGACGCCAAGTTCTTTGGCGGCGATGAAGGCTTGGAGTTGGGCGTGGGCGCCGTGGGCGAAGCGATCGCCGACACCGAAGGTGAATTTAGGACAGGTTTTCATGATTTTAAGAGGCTTGGTTTTTGAAAGGTTTGTTGTGAATGGATGGATACTGGCTTTTAGCTTTTGGCCTCTTGGTTGAGGGGCTGGGTTGGGAGTTACTCAGACTAATGCACTCTATGGGCATGCCATCTAAGTTCCGTAGGGTTAGGGGGTGCGGAATTTGTGGTCGGGGTTGGGGTCCTTTGGGTCGCGGACCAAGGAGCCGGGAGGGACGCCGCGGACATCGACTTCGCCGTTGGTCCAAGGATTGAAGAGGAAGCCGGGTTTGCCGGGGATAGCGGCGGCGGTGCGGTACTCAGGAGGAGTGGGAGTGGGTTGGGTATTGGTTTCCGGAGTGGGGATAGGAATGGGCTTTCCGCCGACTGGTGGTGTGGGTGGGGGGATGAGGCGTGGAGTTGGATTGACTGGCTTAATATCTGACATCGGAACAGGAACAGGTATTGAACCGTCGGGTGTCGATATCACGTCCTCAAGTTTGAGCGCTGACTGATCACCTTCTGGTGTTTGGCTGCCGGTGTCTGGTTCGGGCGTGCCTTCATAGGTTACCACTTGAGGTTTCTCGCAAGAGACGAAGGCGAGGGCGGTGAAGAAGATGAGGTGTTTCATTTTGGTGATTTGGTTGGGGTTGTTTAGTGGACTTCGATGACGGCTTTAATGGCGCCGAGTTTTGGATCGGTGAATTTGTCAAATTCGGTGGGGACTTCTTCAATTTTTAGGCGGTGGGTGATCCAGACTTTGGTGTCGATATCTCCGGCTTCGATGATTTTGATGATTTCGGTGAAGTCGGCGGGGAGGGCGTTTCGGGAGGCGAGGAGGGTTTGTTCGCGGCGGTGGAAGACGGGGGCGTGGGGGAAGTTGAGGTTTTCGGTGGTGATGCCGACGTAGACGATGCGGGAGGTGTAGCCGCCGAAGTCGAAGCAGGTGGACATTGATTTTACGGAGCCGGTGGCGTCGATGACGACGTCGGCGAGGTTGCCATCGGTCATTTCTTCGAGTTTCGCGAGGTGGGAACCGTCCATCTCGAACTGGACGCCGTTTTTAATGCCGAGGTTTTCGGCGCAGAAGTTGAGTCGGGATGGGACCATGTCCATGACGATGACGTTGACCTCGGGCATGAGCTTGAGGAATTCGAGACAGGAGAGGCCAATGGGGCCGGCTCCGATGACGAGGACGGTTTCGCCGGGTTGCGGGTTGCTGCGTTGGACGGCGTGGTAGCCGATGGCGAGGGTTTCGACGAGGGCGAGTTCGTCGTAGGAGAGTTTGTTCCCGGGGTGGAGTTTGTGGGCGGGGACGGTCCAATTTGCTTTGCGGAGTCCGCCGGGGCCGTGGACCCCGATGACTTGGACGCCGGGGCAGCAGTTGGAGGAGCCCTTTTGCGAGGTGCGGGAATCGGGGTCGTTGACGTAGGGTTCGAGGGAGCATTTGTCGCCCGCTTTGACGTTGGTGACGCCTTGGCCGACGGCGATGACTTCGAGGCCGAGTTCGTGGCCGGGGGTGCGGGGGTAGGCGAAGAAGGGGAACTTGCCGAGGTAGCAGGAGAGGTCGGTGCCGCAGATGCCCATGCGGTGGGTGCGGACGAGGGCTTCGCCGGGGCCGGGGGCCGGGGCGTCTTCGAGGTCAATGGCGGTGATGGTTTTGACGTCGGTGAATTCGATGGCGTAGGACATGGAGGTGGTGATTGAGTTACTTGGGGTGATTGAGTTACTTGGAACCTTGATTGAAGCCGATTTTGCACTTTGGGGCTTGGTCGGCGGTGATGACTTGTTTGATGGCGTCGAAGACGATCTGGAAGTTTTGGTCATACTTCTTTTCCATCTTTTCGATTTTTTCGGCGAGCAGGTTGTTGGACTGCATGAGGGTGCGGAGTTGGACGAAGGTGCGCATGATGGCGATGTTGACTTCGACGGCGCGGGGGGAGCGGAGGACGGAGGAGAGCATGGCGACGCCTTGTTCGGTGAAAGGGTAGGGGAGGGTGCGGCGACCGCCGTGGGAACTTGAGGTCACAGATTGTGATTTTAAACTTGAGGTGCCAGTTTGGCACTTCAAGTTCTCGAACTCGTCCTCGGTGAGTTGGAACATGAAATCCGCGGGGAAGCGTTCTGTGTTTCTTTTGACCGCTCGATTGGGTGCTTTCGTCTCGACGCCGTAAAGCTCGGCGATGTCGGCGTCTAGGATGATGTTTCCGCAGCGGAGGCGGATGACGAGTTGGTCGGGGATGAGGGTGGTGGTGGGTGCGTTTTTGGAAGCCGCTTTTTTAGCGGTTTTCTTTTTGGCGGTTTTTTTCTTTGGGGGCACGTGGTTGATGGGCCGTGAGGAGCTTGGGATGGGGATTTGACCACTGAAAGAGCGGAAGGAAGCAGAAGCTTGGTTGGGGGCTTGGTTGAGAAGTAGCGTGGGCGCCACGACTCCTTTAGTTGTTTTCGGGGAGGCCTTCTTGGTGGCCGAGGTTTTTGACGGGGGCGAAGATTTGGTGGACCTGTTCGAGGAGGGATTGGTCGATGGGTTCGGCGAGCCATTTGGCCCATTTGGCGACGTTTTTTGGGTTGGCGGAGCCGGCGACGGTGGAGGCGATGTCTTCGTGGGCGCAGGAGAATTGGAGGGCGAGCTGGGCGATATCGACGCCGTTGTCTTCACAGAGTTTGGCGGCGGCGCGGGCCGCGGCTTTGACTTCTTCGGGTTCCTTGAGCCAGTCGGGGAGGGGGGCGTTGGTGAGGAGGCGGGCGGAGAAGGGGCCGGCGTTGATCGCTCCGATGCCTTTGTCCTTGAGACGAGGGACGAGCGTGTCGGCGAAGGTGGTGTTTTGGAGGGTGTATTGGTTGTAGGAAAGGACGCAGTCGATGTCGTCTTCGACTTGGTCGAGGACGGTATTGAAGCAAGCCATGGGGTAGCAGGAGAAGCCGATGGCGCGGATCTTGCCTTCGGCTTTTGCTTTGAGGACGGCTGGGATAGTTTCTTCCCAGATTTGGGGGAGTTTGACGAACTCTACGTCGTGAAGGAGGATGAGGTCGAGGTGGTCGGTGCCTAGGCGGTGGAGAGTGGTGTGGATGGATTCTTCGACGCGGGCGGCGGAGAAGTCGAAGTGTTTGTCAGTGTAGCGGCCGAGTTTTGAGCCGATGAGGTAGGAGTCTCGCTCGATGCCTTTTAGGGCTTGGCCGAGCATGACTTCTGACATGCCGCGACCGTAGAAGGGGGAGGTATCGATGAAGTTCATGCCGAGATCGAGTGCGGTGTGAACGGCGCCGAAGGCTTCGTTGATGTCAATGGCGCGGAATTCAGCTCCGAGGGAGGAAGCTCCGAAGGAAAGGATGGGAAGTTCGAGATCGGTCTTTCCGAGGCGTCGAGTTTTCATGAGGTAGAGAGTGAGGTATTGCTTGGGTGCTTAGGCAAAAACTGTGGCCCAAAGTTGTCCTACTGATTTGGTTATGGAAGGAAAAACGGATGGATTTTGTGGAAGTATTTTGAGCGAGATCGGAAGGCTTTAGATTTTCCCCCACACTATTTGCAATTGTTAGAATTAAAGTTCTTTGAGTTTGGTGAAATGTTTGAAATAAAGGACTCCTAATATGTCGGAATTGGAAATTTTGCCGTGGGAGAAAGTTGGGCCTGAATATCGGAAGTCCTATAAGAGGGCTGGGATGTTGGTCGACTTAGATCGATGCATCGGGTGTCATTCATGTTCGGTCTCCTGCAAGACGGAGAACGAGGTGCCGCTGGGGAATTTTCGAATGCGGGTGCGGTATCTTGAGAAGCCGGATGACAAGCAGTTGGCTTTTGCGCCGCTGATCTGCATGCATTGTGTCGATGCTCCATGCTTGAAGGCTTGTCCTTCCAAGGCGATTCGTCGGGAGACGGACGGGCGTGTTTATATCGATGAGAGTCGATGTGATTTGGAGAAAGAATGTATCGAGGCGTGTCCTTACGGTGCGATTTCGATTAATGTGGAGAAGGAAGTGGCTGAGAAGTGTGACTTTTGTCAGCACCGCACGGATGTGGGGATGGAGCCGGCATGTGTTTCGAACTGCCCGACCGAGGCTTTGGTCTTTGGCGATCTTGATGATCCTGAGTCGAAGATTTCGCGTCTTGCGACCAAGACGAAAGCGAAGGCCTGGAAGGCGGAGGAGGGGACGAATCCCTCCGTTCTCTATGTGAGCCACGATGCGTGGATGGAGAAGAAAGCAAATACCGGGGTGCAACTTGATCCGAAGGATGAAGACGTCACCTACGAGCAAAACAACCTTAAGAAGTAACTTTTTTTACCATGTCTGACCTTACTCGTCGTTCTCTTTTGAAGCTCGGTTCCGCTCTCTTGGCGGGCGGCTTATCTCCGCTTCAGGTCTCTGCTCAATTGGCCAAGTCCGGCTCGGCACCTGGGCTGCTGGGGCGTCTTGATTATACCAAGGCCAAGGCCTCGCCTACGATCTGTTTTGCCTGCACGAATCACTGTGGCGTGATCGGTTGGGTGGAAAATGGCATCGTGCGCAAGATCGAGGGTAATCCTCTTGATCCCAATTCGGAGGGCAATATCTGCTCAAAGGCGCAAGGGATGATTTCCTATACGTATTATCCCGAGCGGATTCTTTATCCACTGCGGCGGGTCGGGAAGCGCGGCGAGGGGAAGTGGAAGCGCATCACTTGGGATGAGGCTTTTGATGAACTGACCGCGAAGCTGAAACCGCTCCGGGAAAACGGGACGCCGGAGGAGTTTGTCTTCCACTACGGTCGCGATAAAACGAAGGGGGTGACGAAGCACTTTACGAATGCCTTTGGGACGCCGCATCGGTTGAATCGACGTTCCATTTGTTCGTCGAATCGCCGAGCTCCCTTGATGTCCTTTTATGGCCGGGAGTTTGAGTGGGAGACCCAGGATCTGGAAAACACGATGTATGTCGTGAACTTTGGCGGTAATCCATACGAGGCTTATCAAGGTGGGCTTTTCATGGCGCACCGACTACAAAAGGCCCGCGTTGAAAAGGGGGCGAAGTTGGTGACTTTTGAAGTGCGCCCCTCGAACACCGCTTCCAAGTCCGATGAGTTTCACACCGTGATGCCAGGGACGGATGGGGCGGTCGCGGGAGCGATGATTCATACCATTCTGAAGGAAGGCTTGGAGGATGAGAAGTTTTGGAAACGTTGGTCGAATTACGCGCTCGATGACCTTCGCAAGCAGGTCAAGGACTACACTCCCGAGTGGGCTGAGAAGCTTTCGGGTGTGCCGGCAGCTGATATTGAACGCATTGCGATCGAGTTTGCGAAGGCGTCTCCGGCGTGTTGTTCGATGTCGAATCGCGGGAGTGCAAAGCACTATAATGGGATGCAGGCGGATCGTTTGATTCGGACGCTTGATGTTCTTGTTGGAAGCGTTGGGAAGCCGGGTGGATATTGTCTCTCATCTCTGCGGGGATGGTCAGGTAAGTATGGCCAAGAAGGGTTGCCGCAGCTCCCCTTTCCTGAGCCCAAGGCTCCGACGCCGACTCCTTGGGGGATGGGCGAGGGGTTCAATGAAGTGGCCTTCAAAAAACTTCCGCAAGAGGTTCAAGATCGCGTTAATGCCTTCCCTGAGAAGTGGAAGAACAAGTATTATGGTGAACTTGCCACCCCTTCTGAATATCCACTCTCGTGGCATTGGTATCCGATGCGGGTGGGGCAGCTTGTTTACCCCTACATCGCGGAGGGGCGGCAGAAGGTTTCCGTCTATATGTCATTCACGCTGGGAGCGTCGTTCGGCTATCCTGAGGCAAACGTCGTAAGAGATGTCCTGAAGAACGAGAAACTCATTCCGTTTCATGTTGCGATCGATATTGGCTACGGTGAGCAAACCGCTTTGGCTGATATGATCCTTCCGGAGGCGACAAGTCTGGAGCGCTTTGATCATCACTCGACGAATAACTACGGATTGATTCCCTACACCGGTCTGCGCCAACCTTTGGTGAAGCCGCAGGGTGAGTCGAAGACGATGCCGGAGATGTTCCGTGAGCTGGCCCGGCGGATCGGGGGAGGGATGGAGAAGCATTTCACGTATGACGATGACGAGTCGCTCTACAAAGATTGGTATAAGAATCTCCCGATTTCCTGGGAGGAGCTGAAGCGCCGTGGGATCTGGCAGGATAAGACGCGGGAGAAGGATTATGAGCTTTATGAGCGGCCTGTCGTTGGGAAGCCTGATCCTGCCAAGAACCCGAAGGAAGGGGAACTTGTTCATGATGAAGAGGGAACCGTGATCGGCATCATCAAGAACGGAAAAGCGGTGCGTGGTTTCCCGACGCCGAATCGCCTCATCAATGTCTACGACCCCATCTTCCCAGAGGCGGCGAATGCGGTCGGGCTTCCGCTCACTGATGGAAACGCGAGCCCGGCACCGGTCTTTCATGAGGTGCCTGAGCACGTGAATCTTGGCGAGGATCGCTATATTTTCTCGACCTTCAAATGGAACGTGCACACGCAGGGACGCTCAGGGCATTGGAAGTATGCGGCGGAAATCATCCACACCAATCCGGTGTTCATGCATCCCGAGACCGGGAAGAAATTAGGGGTTGGTGAAGGGGATGAGGTGAAGGTTTCTGTCTATCGTCCGACTGGACACACTTACCGCGCAGGCGAAGAAGGGGTGATGGGCAGCTTTGTAAATCACGTGCGTTTCTTAAAGGGGATGCAGCGGAGGGTCGTGATGTGTTCGCACCATGTTGGGCACTTTGAACACGGGATTGTAGGGCAGGCTGGGACGGAGGAAACTTCTCCGAAGGAGGGCAAAAGCGCCGCGCTTACTGACAAGGATATCAAGGACAACCTCTGGTGGTCGAAGAAACGTGGTGGGATCGGAGGAGGCGTGCATATTAATGACGCTCTGCCGATCAATCCGGCTCCGCTCATTGGTGGGCAGAATTGGTATGACAATGTCTGCTCGGTGGAGAAAATTTAATCCGTATTACTGAATGACTCCTGAATCCGCCGTGGCCCAGCTCGCGGCCTCACTTCTTTCACACGAGATCGATGTCTCGATCTTGGCCTCACTTCAGCAGCCGCAGACGGCGGCGATTTTGATGAAAATCGAGCCGAGTTCGCGCGAGCTTTTGGAGCGGGCGTGGACGGCGGAGGATTTTGAGACGGCAGCGGTGGAGTTTTGTCGGCTCTTTATTTTGGCACCGGTGGCTCCGGCGCGGGCGGCGGCTTATGAGGGAAATGATTCGCTCAAGGTGGCGGGGCGAATCCAGTTTATGCTCGATTCGGGTTTCCTAGAGCTGCCTGCGACATTTGAAACTCTGGCTCCGGATCATATTGCGCTGCTTTTACTGGTTTACAGCTCGTTGGATGGGGAGGATGCAATGGAGTTCAAGACCGACAACCTTGGCTGGCTTTCGGAGTTTTCGAATCGGCTGGAGGGTGAAAGTCGGCATCCGTTTTATCTCCTCGCGGCGAAGATTCTGCGGGTGGTTTGAGCCGTGGTTTGCAGTGGACTCCCAAGTGGCCCTCCGATCAGATGTTTAGGTCGTCCTTTCATCCTGACTCCAGGATTTTTGTCTTGGAAGCTCTGGGAAAATGGGCCGACAGTTATTTTGCGATAGCGGATTCATCAAATTTCGTTTTAACTCCCAGCCAATGAAGCTGATTTCCTATTTCTTTTCGATGTTGGTCGGTCTGTTTCCAGTTCTGTCGGAAGGCGGGATCACCAAGACTAAGTTGCAGTCTGCTGAGACTGGCGGCAAAACCTTATTTCGAGAGTTGGGTCCGACCTCAACGGGAATCAACTTCCTCAACCCAATCGATGAGGAGCACGAACTAAAGCGGCTGTATATTTCGGGGTTTGCGGGAGGAGGAGTTTCGTTGGGTGATCTCGACAATGATGGGCTCCTTGATGTCGTGTTGACCTCGGGAGCGCGGGAAAACAAGATCTACCGCCAGACCGAACGTTGGAAGTTTGAAGAAGTGGTCTGGGATTCTGATTCGAGCAAGGTGTGGTCGAGTGGAGCGGCCGTGCTGGATATCGACAGCGATGGAGATCTTGATATTTACGTCTGTAATTACGACACTCCAAACCGACTCTACATCAATGTCACCGAGTCTGGTGGGGCAATCCGCTTTGAGGAAAAAGCCAAGGAATGGGGGCTCGATATCTCGGATGCCAGTTTGAATCCATCATTTGCCGATTATGACCTGGATGGGGACCTCGATATTTTTCTTCTGACGAGTGAATTCAAACGAGCGAACGGCCGTCCAAAAGAGCTGCCTATTGATGGGAGAAATACCGCTCATCCAAGCCTGAAGACTGGTTTTGAAAAATACTACACTCTCGTGAAGCACGGGCCAGGAACCTACGTTTACTACAATGCGGGCCGCGAAAATATCTTGCTGCAAAGTCAGGTTGCTCAGGGTGAACATAAATTTGTCGATGTTTCTAAAAAGGCCGGGATTAAAGGAAGGACCTTCGGGCTGTCATGCACTTGGTATGATCATGATGGTGATGGCGATCCTGATTTGTATGTCTGCAACGATTTTGACAATCCAGATCAGCTCTACTTGAACAACGGGAACGGAACATTCACCGATGTCATCAAGCTGGCTGCGCCCTACACGAGTTGGTATGCCATGGGGTCGGATACGGCGGATTTAAACGGGGACGGGCGCTTTGATCTCGTGATCGCCGATATGGGGATGACGAGCCATTACAAGTCGAAGACGACGATGGGGGATATGAGTATTCATAAGGAGTTTCTCGATAACGCGATTCCGAGGCAAACGATGAGAAACACCTGCATGATTAACACCGGAACCGGTCGTTTCATCGAGGCTGGTTATATGGCCGGATTGGCAAACAGCGATTGGACTTGGGCTGTGAAGTGTGCCGACTACGATTGTGATTCGCTTGTGGACGTCTTTTTCGCGAACGGGATGGCGCGCAAAACGAATAACTCGGATCGGCCGATGCCGCTCTCATTTATGTTTGGAAATACCGAGTTTGATTTTTTTAATTCGAGTGACACCCGGGAAGAGGACAATTTGGTTTTTCGAAATCGAGGAGACTTAAAGTTTGACGATGTTTCCGAGGAGTGGGGCCTCAAAGCTCCGACGATGAGTTACAGCGCGGCGATCGGAGATCTGGACAATGATGGTGATCCCGATCTGGTCGTGGCTCATCTCAATCTCCCCGTCGGCATTTACGAAAATACCACCAACGCAGAAAAACAGAGGATTTCGGTGAAACTCAAGGGAACGAGGAGTAACCCACAGGGCATAGGAGCAGTGGTGCGTGTCACGGCAGGTGGTAAGACTCAGGTGAAGGCAGTCAACCCGATGACGGGCTTTATTTCATGCAACGACGCCGCGCTGCAATTTGGCCTGGGGGCTGAAATGAAGATCGAGAAGTTGGAGGTGGAATGGCCTTCAGGTGGGATTGATCGTTTTGGGCCCTTGGAATCCGGCTTTCAATACGTCGTGACTGAGTCGAGAGCGGCTACCGAAGTTCGTAAAAACCAGCGTCGTCGTCCTGATTTTATGAAGGTGAAGTTGCTCGGCCAAAGCATGCATCGGGATCTCTCCTTTGATGACTATGAGAAGCAACCACTGCTCCCTTGGCGACAGTCGCAAATGGGACCTGGCATTGCGTGGGCAGATATTGATGGGGATGGTGATGATGATTGCTTTCAGGCTCAAGGGGAAGGGACTCCCGGATCCTTATCGCTTCAGCTTCCCGAGAAGCGTTACGATTGGATTTCCAGCAAAACCTTTTCAAACGATGCGGCCTCCGAGGACATGGCTCCTTTGTTCTTCGATGCTGATGGAGATGGTCGGCTTGATCTGGTGGTCACAAGTGGGAGTGTCGAGAAGGAGCCCGGCAATGCTGCTTATGCCGATCGGCTTTACCTGGGAGAGGGCGAAGCCGGGAATTTTTCTTCCGCTTACCTCTTCCCGGGCGATCCCATGAGCTCGAGTGTCGCTGCGGCGGCTGACTTTGATCGTGATGGAGATTTGGATCTCTTTATTGGAGGAAGAGTGGTTCCCGGGAAATGGCCCACCTCACCTGGGAGCCGTCTGTATCTCAACGAAAGTAAACCCGGTGAGCCCAAGTTTGTCCTCGCATCAGCGGAGCAAGCGGGAGGCTTGGCCGAGTGTCAGCGCGCGACGAGTGCGCTTTGGAGTGACATTGACGGAGACGGCTGGATAGATTTAATCGTGACCCATGAATATGGGCCGATCCGGGTTTTTGCGAATGTCTCTGGTCAGCTCAAGGATGTCAGTGATGAGATCGATTTCTCCAAGAGGACGGGGATCTGGAATGGAATCGCGGGACGGGATTTGGATGGAGACGGTGACATTGACTATGTCGCTACCAACTTTGGACTTAATACCACTTATAAGGCTTCAATGAAGAAACCGGAACTCCTCTACTATGGTGATTTGGAGGGAACAGGGGAGTTTCGAGTGGTTGAAGCGAAGTTTGGTGAAGGCCTGATTTTGCCCCGTCGTGGGAGAAGTTGTTCCAGCAATGCCATGCCCTCATTGAAAACGAAGCTAGGGACGTATAATGAGTTCGCGATTTCCAGCTTGGAACAAATCTATACCCCGAAGCGCTTGGAAACGAGCGGTCATCTGGAGCTCCGAGAATTGCAGAGTTGTGCTTTCATCAATGAAAGTAAGGCGGGGGAAATTCGCTTCAAAGTGGTGCCTCTTCCCCGGATGGCTCAGCTGGCACCCGGATTTGGAGTGGTGATGACGGATTTGAATGGCGACTCTCGAACTGACGTTGTCTTGGCCCAAAATTTCTATTCTCCACAAAGGGAAGTGGGTCGAATGTCAGGAAGCGTTGGGGCGACCATTCTGAGCTGGAAGGAAGAGGGGGGATTTGAAGTGATCGAGCCCTACCAATCTGGCGTGATGATCCATGGAGATACCAAAGGAGTGACCGTGAATGAATTCAATGGTGATGGCATTCCTGATCTGGCGTTTTCGGTGAATAGTGGGCCGGTGACCACTTTTCTCAATACTTCAAAAGGTGATTTTGTGAGTGTGCGGCTGAAAGGACGGAAAGGAAATTTAAGGGCGGTGGGATCCAAGATCAAATTGACGGATGATCTAGGTCGGACGCAAACCACCGAAGTCTATGCAGGTGGGAGTTACCTTTCTCAGTCAGGGAGCCTTCACTTTTTTGGGGTGAGTCGTCCGGGAAAAAGAGGGGTGCTGACTCTGGAGATCACTTGGCCTGATGGGAAAGTGTTGAAAATTCCCAATGTAAAGCCTGGTCGCGTTGAGGCTAGCTGGCAGTAACAACGGAGAGAAAGAGTTTAATTTGCAGGCATGTGCACTTTCGCGATTGACTCATGAGTGGCGATTTCCTTAGATACCCGGCCATCACCCAAATAGACAAAAAGCGTCTCCTCAAACCTATGAATAACAATCTGACCCCATACATTCTCACTTTTACAGTCCTTTCCGGGATTCACTTTGCGCAAGGAGCTGTCCTAGCCGACTTTGACGGAAATGGTGTGACCTACGTCGAAGGCGCTGTCGAAGGAGATGGCCCGGTAGGCGTAACCGCAGGTGGACCGACCGGTTCATTTTATCAATTGCTGAGCGGCGCTGCCAGCCAACGAAATTTTTTGGCCTTCGACTCAGATGAGCTTGATCCCGATGATGATTACACCGGTTGGACTAAGGCGAACTTCAAAATGGACTTTCGCCTGGATCTGGTTGAGGCCGACGGGTTCGGGATCAACTTCCTCGATACGAGTGTGCATGGACATACTGGAGGGGTGGCATACACAAATGGTCTTGGCGCACAGGGGGTCGAAGAAAGGACGCTGATTCCTGATTCATTTGGGGTTGGTTTTAGAACCTTCCAAGCAACAAATGCTTCGGTGACTTGGGACGAAGAAGACCTTTCCGGAGATGTGCCTTACACTCTTCCCGCGACAACATGGGGATCTCTTGAGATTACGATGGAAAGGAATTCCGTCACCAAAGATACGGCGGTGGGTGTGACTCTCTACGATCAAGCTGGACAAGCAGGTGTCAGTGCAAGTGTTTTTACCGATTTTGAAATACAGGATTTCAACATTGAAGACTTCCGAGTGCAAGTCGGGGGACGAACCGGAGGGGCAGCGATGGTCCTTGAAATGGACAATATCGAGTTGGATGTTGTGATACCGGAATTTGGAGATGCGGATGGTGATGGACTCCCTGATGACTGGGAAGCTTTCTACAGCCTTGACGCAAATGACAATGGCCTAAATCCAAATAACAATGGCGCTGTGGGTGACCCGGATCAGGGTGCTAGCGGTGACCCCGATTCAGACACTCTTACGAATGCTCAAGAGTTAGAACTGGGGACGAGTCCTGTCAGTGACGATACCGATGAAGATGGGCTCAAGGACAATGTCGAAGATGGGGAGGGGGACTATGTCGGGCCCGATGAGACTGGAACAAGTCCTCTTCTTGCTGATACCGATGGCGATGGCCTTAAAGATGGGGTCGAGGTCCCGGGTGAAGCGTTTGTCGATGGAAACCAGACGGGAACGAATCCTCTCATTAAGGACACTGATGAAGATGGTTTGGGAGATGGCTTGGAGGTTTTGCTAGGCCGGAATCCTACAATCGTTGATGTGATCCAGCCTTCACCCGGTTTGATTGCTGATTTTGATGGCAATGGGGAACTCTTTGCAGATGCGGCCATGCGAGGTGCGGTAAAAGGCTCATGGATCCCCGGTGAGGCTCCCGATGGGAACTATTACGCGCTGCTCGAAAACGTTGGCAACGCCGGTAACTTCATTTCGTTTGAATCATCCGAGGACTACACGGATTGGACTACGATTTCGTTCCAGATGGATGTTCTGACTGCTAATGTACAGGCCGACGGTTTTGGGGTGAACTTCCTCTCGACGGAAGACTACGGAGACTCGGGAGTCGTTCCTCTTCTTCCCGATTCTGTCGAAGAGCGGGCTCTGATCGAAAACTCTTTTGGAGTGGGCTTCCGCACATTCGAGGCAACCAATTCTACCATTTCCTTCAACGGCGTCGAGGTGGGCGCAGACTCCCCCTATACTCTTATTCCAGACCAATGGGTTTCGTTGGCGATCGATGTAGAGCGTGACCCAACCACGAAAGACGCCTTGGTCGATGTGATCGTTTATGATCAGCGAGACCGCCAAGGGACGGCTGAAAATGTCTTCACCGATTTTGCGATTTCTGCGTTCGCACTGGAAGATTTCAGGGTTCAGGTCGCTGGTCGCACAGGTGGTTCGGCGATGGATCTCTGTCTCGACAATATTAAGCTGCTGGTTGATGGCGGAGGTCAGGCCGGACTTACGATCTCGGCGATCAATACCGTTGTTGTGCCAGGAGCCGGTGGTAGTCCGGATACTCTTTCGGTGACCATTACGTGGAATTCGCGTGAGGGGAGACGATATGCAATTCTTGCCAGTCCGGATATGGCTGAGGGAGATCTCAACCTCTGGAACGAATTGGAAGACAGCTTGCTGGCCACTCCAGGTCAGGAGACGACCTCATTCACCGAAAGTGGACTTCCTGTTGATACCTTGAAGCGATTCTACGTCATCCGCATTCCTGAGTAAAAAAGGACTAGGAAAGCCTGAAAAAGTCTTCAACCACTTTTTCGGTCTCTTCTGAAAGTTCCTCGAGAGAGAGACACCGCTGTTCGGCAATCGCCTCAGCGGTGTTTTTTGTGAAGGCGGGCTCGCAACGCTTGCCGCGATGGGGGGTGGGGGCGAGGTAAGGGGAGTCGGTTTCGAGCATGAAGGAGCCGGATGGGGCTGCTTTGACGGTGTCGACGACGGCGTGGGCTTTTTTGAAAGTGGCGATGCCGGTGAAGGAGATGATTCCTCCGGCGGCGAAAACGCGTTCGGCAAGTTCGGGCGGGCCGGGGAAGCAGTGGAAGACGGCGCGGACGTGGTCGGAGTAGTCGGCGTAGATTTCGAGGGCATCGTCGAAGCTGGCGGTGCCGGATTTATCCCGGGTGTGGATGACGATGTTGAGGCCCGCGGACTTGGCGATCTCGAAATGTCGGCGGAGGAAGTCGCGTTGGCGGGCGTGGTAAGCTTCGGTGGCCCAGCCCTCGGGGGCGGGATGGAAGTAGTCGAGACCGGTTTCGCCGATGGCGGCGACTTTGGGATCGGCGAGGTGGGGAGTGAGGAGGGTTTCGAAGTCGTCGCGACACTCGTGAACGTCGCAGGGGTGAATGCCGATGCCGACGGAAACCTCGGGATGGTCGTGGGCGATTTGGAGGTTGAGGGCGAGATCATCCTCGCCGGTGGCGAGGGTGATCATGCGGTGGACGCCATTTTCCTTGGCGCGCGCGATGAGGTCGGGGATTTCTTCGGGTGAGAATCGGTGAGAGCCAAGGTGGCAATGCGAGTCGGTGATCATTTACGCCTGAAGGTGGGACTTCTCTTTACTGAAGATCGCATAAGGAACAAAGAGGATGGCAGCTCCGAGCATCAAGCTGGTGAAGAACCAATAGTAGGCCGGACCTTCGAGCATTGGCTGGCCGCCGGTGTAGGCGGTTTTGGTAATCGGAGAGTCGGAATCCTTAGTCTCTTCTTCGACCCCGAGGAGTTCCCTTCGTTTTTCGAGCCAGGTTTTCTTGGTCGATTTTTCTCCGGCGGGAAGGGATTTGTCGGGAGCCTCCATGATGTAGCCGATATCCCATTTGGTGCCGGGCTCTTTATCAGGTCCGTTACTGTTGAGCCGAGCGGTGCGAGACGCAAGTCGGGTGTAGGTGATCTCGGATCCCCACCTGTCGCTAAGTCCAGAGAGAAGCGGCTTAGCTTCCTCGGTGGTAGGAAGGGTGAGGTCGTTTTCTTCCGCCCAGACAGTGATCAAACTTGCAGCGCGGTCGATTTTTTCTTGGTCAGGGAGTTGGCGTTTGGAGGTTTTTCCTTCTTTACGGGTGATGATGATGTCGTCCTCGTTGCCGAGGGTTCCATCAAATCCAGGATGTGAATGTTCGCCGTCTGTGAGTCCTTCCGCAAATACGATCACGGGGTCATCGACCTGAATGACGGAGTTCACAAACTCGGTGATTTGGTTGCCGAAAGAGACCGAGAGAAGGAAGATGGCCATGATGAGTGACTTCATGTTTCGGGGAGCCTGGGTATAGGAATACTCCAGGCAAACGATTGAGACCATCACTTCGGCTGCGGTGAGAAAGAGATAGGCGAGGAATTGCCAACCGATATTTGGAGTGTTGCCTTCTGAGATGGAAACTTGGATGAGAGCAATAATGGAGAAGGCGAGGACGGTGATGAAGAGACCCGCGCCGATTTTCCGGAGGGGGGTGAGTTTAATGAACTTCCCGAGAGTGGGGTAGACGAATAAAGTAAAGACGGGAACGAGAGTGAGAATCAGAACGGAGTTGATCGACTGAATCTGAGAGGGGAGCCAATCGATGACAAAATGCCGGTCCATATCCTGAGATTGGAAGATCCATGAGGATCCGGTTTGGTCGAAGAGAGCCCAGAAGAAGGCGACGAAGAAATAGAGAGGAAGGAGTCGAAGGATGACTCCGAGACCTTCCTTCGAGCAAAGTTCCCGCTTGAATTTTTTGGAATCGGGTTGGACGTGGATGAATTTTTTTCGGCCAAGCCAGAAAAAGACGGTGGCTAAGGCCATGAGAACGCCGGGGATTCCGAACGCGAGGTGAGGTCCGTGCCATTCAAGGATCCATGGAGTGGCGAGCATGGAGAGGAAAGCCCCAAGATTGATGGAGAAGTAGAACCAGTTGAAAACCTTGGTGAGAAGGTGTTGGTTGGACTTGCCAAATTGATCACCCACGTGGGCCGAGACGCAGGGCTTGATACCCCCTGAGCCGACACAGATGAGCGCGAGTCCCGCGAAAAGCCACCAGCCAGTGGATCCTGTCACTCCCATCAAGGCGAGGCAGGCATGGCCCACGCAATAGACGATACTGAGCCAAATAATGACACGGTATTTCCCGAAAAAGAAGTCGGCTAAAAGAGCTCCAAAGAATGGCGTGGCGTAGACCCATTTGTTGAACTTGTGGTAATTTTCACTCGCGATCACCTCCGACATTTGTTCGGTCGGGGCATCTCCCATGAGCCAAAGGTATTGCACCATGAAGATGGAGAGGATCGCCTTCATTCCATAGAAGGAGAAGCGTTCTGCGGCCTCGTTTGCGATGATGTAAGGAATGCCGCCGGGCATGCCGGTGGTTTCGGTGGGGGTGCTGCGGTATTCTGAACTCAAAACGGTGAAATGCGGTTGCTGGGCATTTCATGCTATGAGGGTGAGGGGTCAACTACGGATTGTTGATTCAGGGATTTTGTGAATCAACGTAGGTGTGATAGTTGAATGCTCCAAGAAGATCGCCGACTTCCGCATCGTGGCATTTTAGGCAACTTTCGCGGGCAAAGATGGGGGCGATCACGTCAACTGACCGACCGCTTAATCTTGGTGATTGCTCCTCGTCCAAGAGAACAAATGGCGTTTCCCCGTTCTTGAGGCTCGTGATGGCGGCATACTCTTCTTGTGTGAGTGTTCGGTACGCGGAGTTCGGGAGATTGTCTTTGATTGGTGGATTAGACCTTTTGTAAAATCGATGACCTGATTCCTTCGTGATTCCTATTAAATGGACGGAACGAACATAGTGCCTCCGACCTTCAATAAGAAAGGTGGATTCCGCCCAATATTTCTCTGGAGGATCCTCGAACATTCGTCGGATTCCAAAGCCTTGGCTGTCAACGAAACTGGTGACCGCCCGTTTGTGAGCAAGGTCGAAGGGCGTGTCGCTTCGAAACCGGGCTTTATAGTGGCGGACCGGCGTGAAGATCATGGAAATCACGACAAACGCGGAAAGAGCCAGCAGTATCTTACCCCAGTGATTGCGCAACCATCTTAATACCGTGCTCATCAGGAGGAACCTATCTCATTTTCGAAATCAAATCACCACTCAATCGCGGCGGCGGCCCAGGTGAGGCCGGCTCCGAAGGCGACCATCACGATCTTGTCGCCTCGTTTGATTTTGCCTTCGCGGTGGGCTTCATCGAGGGCGATGGCGATGGCGGCGGCGGAGGTGTTGCCGTATTTGTGAAGGTTGATGAAGATGCGGTCCTTGGGGACGGCGAGGCGGTCGGTGATGGCATCGATGATGCGGAGGTTGGCCTGGTGTGGGATGACGAGGTCGATGTCTTCGGGTTGGAGTCCGGCGCGCTCGATGACAGAGTTGGCTGAGTTCTTCATTCGGGTGACGGCGTGTTTGAAGACCTCGCGTCCGGACATTGAAAAAGTGGCGAGGTGTTCGCCGACGTTTTTGGCGGTGGTGGGGCAGGCAGAGCCGCCTCCGGGGATATTGAGGATCCCGGTTTGTTTGCCATCGGTTCCGATGTCGGTGGCGATGATGTGGCCTTCGCCTTCTTTCGAGGGACGGAGGACGGCGGCGCCGGCTCCATCGCCAAAGAGGACGCAGGTGGTGCGGTCGGTCCAGTCGACGAAGGCGGAGAGTTTTTCGGCACCGATGATGAGGGCATTCCCAAAGGCTCCAGACTCGATCATGCGCTTGGCGAGTTTCATGGCGTAGAGGAAGCCGGAGCAGGCGGCGGAGATGTCGAAGGCGACGGCATTGTGTGCGCCGATTTGCTCTTGCACGTAGCAGGCGGTGGCGGGCGTGAGGGTATCCGGCGTGATGGTAGCCACGATGATGAGTTCGATGTCTTCAGCGGCCATGCCGGATTGTTCGAGGGCTTTCAAGGAAGCCTTGGCGGCCATGTGCGAGGTGTTTTCACCTTCGGCGGCGATGCGGCGGGCTTTGATGCCGGTGCGGGAGACAATCCATTCGTCGGATGTTTCGACGAACTCGGAAAGGTCGTCGTTGGTGAGAATTTTCTCGGGGAGGTAGCTCCCAGTTCCTGCGATGGTAACGCCGTGACTCATGGGGGAAGTGAAGAGGAGTCGGGTCCCTGCGGCAAGCCTTGAAAACGGGGTAGTTCGGATTTCTTAACTTTCTTGCGGGTCGGTAAAAGGCGGTTAGGGTCGCCCATGCCTATCAAATGCACCGCACAAAGCTGTAAGTCTCCTGATTGGATGCAGTCTGCTCTGAAGTTGGCGGGGATTTATAATATCCTCTTTGGGATCTGGGCGGTGGGCTGGCCCAATGCTTGGTTTGAGATGTCGGGAATGGAGGTTCCTAGGTATCCCTTTCTTTGGCAGTGCATCGGGATGATTGTGGGCGTCTATGGGCTGGGGTATTTGGCAGCTTCGAGGGATCCTCTGAAACATTGGCCGATTGTTGCGGTGGGTTTTTTGGGGAAAGTGTTTGGCCCGATTGGTTTTGTTTGGGCGGCTTCACAGGGGGAATTGCCGTGGGCCGCAGGGTGGCTAAATGTCTTCAATGATCTCATTTGGCTGGTGCCTTTTGCGATGATTCTTTGGGCGGCTGCTTGTCTGATGGTGGGGCGCCCGGTGCTTGGAGAGCCGATGACCTTGGATAAGGCGGCTGAGCGTTTTCGGCTGACGTCGGGGGAGACCTTGAAAGAGGCCTCGCAAAAAGACCTCTTGGCCATTGTTTTTTTGCGTCACTTTGGATGCACTTTTACACGTCAGCTCTTACGGAATCTGCGCGAAATGCATGAGCGGGCAGAGGCGGAAGGGGCGCGGCTTGTGCTGGTGCACATGCTTCAGCAAGGAGAGGAAGATGAATTTGTGGATCCCAATGGAGTGGTCCGAATTGCCGATCCGCGCTGTGATCTGTATCGGGCCTTTGGATTAGGAAAGGGTGGATTCCTGGAGCTTTTTGGTCCGAAAGTCTGGTATCGGGGTGCGGTCGCTTTTTTTCGGGGATGTGGAGCTGGAATGTTGAAGGGAGATGGGCTCCAGATGCCGGGGGCCTTTCTCTTGAAAGACGGCAAAATTTGGCAGGAACAGAAGGCGCATTCTGCCTCTGACTTGCCGAATGTGGAGGCTCTGTTTGGGGCTAAGAGCTAATTAGTCGCCATCGAGAAGATTTCCAAGTCCGCCGAGGACGGAGCCCTCGCCTTTGCCGGATGCTCCTCGTGCCGCGAGAATTCGATCCGCCATGCGCGAGAAGGGGAGCGATTGAAGGTAGACGGTGCCGTGTCCGCGGAGGGTTGCGAGGAAGAGGCCTTCGCCACCGAAGAACATGCTTTTAAGGCTGCCGGCCCGTTCGATATCGTATTCGATACTTGGAGAGAAGCCGACGAGGCAACCGGTATCGAGGCGGAGAGTTTCGCCCTTCAGTTCTTTTTTGATGACGTGACCGCCGGCGTGAATGAAGGCCATGCCATCGCCTTGAAGTTTCTGAAGGATGAAGCCTTCGCCACCGAAGAAGCCGGCTCCAATCTTTTTGTTAAAGGCGATGGAGACTTTGGTTCCGTGGGCCGCGCAGAGGAAGGCGTCTTTTTGACAGAGAATTTCGCCACCGAATTCGGACATGTTGATGGGAATGATTTTTCCGGGGTAGGGAGCCGCGAAGGCAACGCGGCGCTTTCCGCTAGGTCCTCCATGATTGAAATGAGTCATGAAGATTGATTCTCCGGTCATGGCTCGCTTACCGGCAGAAAAGAGCTTGCCCATCATTCCTTGATTTGCTTCGGAGCCGTCGCCCATTTTGGCTTCGAAGGTGATGTCTTCTTCCAGGTAGTTCATCGCACCGGCTTCGGCGACTACGGTTTCGCCGGGGTCGAGTTCGATTTCGACAATCTGCATGTCTCCGCCCAAAATTTCGTAGTCGATTTCATGACATTGGTTGCCCGTTGGAGAAGCCGATTCCATGGATGGAGGAAGGGGCGGAGGATCGGCGCCCGTGTCATCGTCGAACAGTTGGGGCATGACTTCGGCTGCCGGTTGCCAGGCGGGCATTCCTTCGGTCCAGATTTTGGTGTCCTGCTCGATTTCGCCTGAGTTGACGAGGGGCAGGATCTCCTCTTCCATGATTTGTTTGGGCCGATTTTGTTGATCGGCATAGTGCCAGGTTTGCATGAAAAATTCTTAAATCTTATCGCTTAGGCTGGCAAGGTCTTTTCAAGGTTGCTTTGTTTTTGCCGGGGATTGAGAACGGGGTCTTCTGATGTCAAAACCACCTCCACTTAACTTTTCGGTTGTAGATCTTTTTTACGATTGGGATTGGTCCGTCTTCGTCTCATACGGTGGGGCCGATGCGGAGCGCAGGGACGTGCCACGTTTCGCTGGATAGGGTGATCCGAACGATGAAGGCGCCGGGCGCGGATATGCTCTCGAAGTATAAGGAAACGGTGCGGGGAGGATTGGCCGTCAATAGTGTGGAATGTTAATCGCTTGTCGGCACGGCTGGTGCTCGCCATGATTTTGCTGTGGTTACCATGAGAAAAACGCGGATTATTTGCACGCTCGGCCCCGCGACCGAGTCACCGGAAATGTTGCGCAAGCTCATCTCGGCAGGTGCCGATGTCTTTCGCCTCAATATGAGCCATGCGACTCATGAGTGGTGTTATGAGGTCGTGGAACGGATTCGTGAGGCCTCGAAGCAAATTGGGCGAACTGTGGGGATTCTTTTTGACCTGCAAGGGCCCTCGATTCGAACGGGGGATGTCGCAGAGAAGATTATTTTGGACAAGGGCGACGAGGTGGAGTTCCGAAAGGAAGGGGCCGAGGCTCGCTTGGGAAAATCGACGACCGTGAACTACGGGGGGTTGATGAACGATGTCCACGAAGGAGACGACCTAACGGTGGATAATGGCGAGCTGCTGATGAGAATTACGCGAATCGAGGAGGACCGGATCATTTGCCAAATGCTCACTGCGGGGGTAATGGGATCTCGGCGACACATTAATCTGCCAGGAGTGCGATTAAGTCTGCCCGCGCTCACGGAAAAAGATCATGCCGATATCAAAATTGCGGCCGCCTGTCGGGCGGATTTTGTGGCGGGTTCCTTTGTCCGTGATGCCGGACACGTGCAGAAATTGCGGGCGACTTTGCTGAAGGAAAACTGCCCGGCGCAGATTGTTTCGAAGCTGGAAGATCAGGAGGGGATGAAGAATCTCGACGATATTATTCGAGAGTCGGATGTCATCATGGTCGCTCGCGGAGACCTGGGAATTGAAGTTCACGTGGAAGAACTCCCGATTATTCAGCGCAAGATCGTGAAGCGTTGCCACCAACTTGGACGTCGTGTCATTGTGGCAACCCATATGTTGGAATCGATGATTCACAACCCCACTCCGACACGTGCGGAGGTCACGGATGTTGCCAATGCCGTTTTTGAGGAGACTGATGCCATCATGCTTTCTGGCGAGACCACGGTCGGGAAATATCCGGTGCGATGTGTTGAGTTGATGGATCGTGTTTCCCGGCGGATCGAGCGTTCGGGAGCTCTGGGTTACGGGAATGAAGCGACGCTTCGGAGCGAGAAGCAAAAGACGATCAAAGCGGCGGTTGGCTTGGCCGATTCCATCTCAAATTCCCTTTTGGTGGTCTTCACGCGCTCAGGAGAAACGGCTAACCAGGCGGCACTTTTAAGACCAAAGGCTCCGATCTTTGCCTTCACTCCCGATGCTACGATTTGCTCAAAGTTGACCCTCTCCAGGGGAGTGCGCTCGTTTGAAGTTCCCTTTGAAGAAACGCCCAGGGAAACGATCGCAACGGCCGTGAAACATCTCCGCCAGGAGCGTGATGTGCAGCCCGGCACAACCTTGATCGTGGTTTCCGACATTTTGCAGGAAGGGCATGCGGTAGATTCCATTATTGTGGAGCACGCTTAATTCAGCGATTTGGAGAAGGTGAGGGGGGCTTTGTGAAAAATTTCACAAAGTGTTTGAGGCGGGCGGTTTCAGGGGTATCCTCGGACCATACTCATGTCGGAAGAACCTCTCACGACCTCTCACGCCTCCTACGATTCCAAGATCGAGGGGAATATTATCATCACACGCGTCGATGCCGCCATCAACTGGATGCGGAAGAACTCGCTCTGGCCCATGCCGATGGGCTTGGCATGTTGCGCGATCGAGCTCATGGCCACGGCTTCGTCTCGTTTCGATATCTCGCGCTTCGGAGCCGAGGTGATGCGCTTTTCGCCACGCCAAGCCGATGTCATGATTGTGGCAGGCACGGTGACTTATAAGATGGCTCTTGCAGTGAGACGAATTTGGGACCAAATGCCGGAGCCCAAGTGGTGCATCGCAATGGGTGCTTGTGCGTCTTCGGGCGGGATGTATCGGAGCTACGCCGTTCTTCAGGGAATCGATAAGCTCATTCCGGTTGACGTTTACATTTCCGGTTGTCCTCCACGTCCCGAGGCTTTGATCGAGGGATTGATGAAGCTGCAGAGCAAGATTGAGGAAGAGGAATCCTTTAAGGCCCAAAAGCAGGTGCCTGTGAACCACTAATATTTTTGACCAATGAGCATTGCAAATGATCTTCAAGCCTTGGGGCAAAGCGACCCGGTCGAGTTTCGCGGAGAAACCACCATCAAGGTGGGTTTGACCTCACTTTACACAATTCTGGATCGTTGCAAGGAACTCGGCTACGAGATGCTTCTTGATATTTCCAGTCTCGATCACATGGGCGAGGAGCCTCGCTTCGAGATGGTTTATGAGCTGGCCACTTTGGATGACTCCAAACATCTCCGCGTAAAGGCGAAAGTCGCCGAGGATGTTGAGGTTCCTTCAGCCGTAAAACTTTGGAAGACGGCCAACTGGCATGAGCGCGAGGTTTACGACATGATGGGCATTAAGTTTGCCGGTCATCCGCAAATGGAGCGTATTCTCATGTGGGAAGGCTATCCCTACTTCCCGCTTCGCAAGGATTTCCCGCTCGCGGGGAAAGAGAGCGAAATGCCGGAAGTTGCTTTCAGTGGCGTCGCTCCACTCGAAGGTGGACCATTTGTCACCAGCCCCGGTTCCACTCGTGAATCCGGTGAGCCGCGTGCGAGAGGGGAAAGCTAAGCGTGTGTGTGTTAAGTGGTTGACGCGGCTGGTGGCGTGCTCCACCACCGCAAGAAGGTTAATAAAAACTGTTTATCGGGGCTCGTTCTTTTAGGATTATGTGGTCCATCCGCTGCCCTGTTATTGTCTGACTTTGACGGAGTCGGAGTCGGAGTCGGAGTCGGAGTCGGAGTCGGAGTCGGAGTCGGAGTCGGTTATGCCGAGGGAGCCGTTAGAGACGCTCCTGTGAATGCAGCTCAAGTTGTCGCAGGTGGCCCAAGCGGAAGCTATTACCATCTTCTTGACGGAGCAGAAGGCAGCGCAGGAAACTATGTTTCGTTTGACTCTGCTGGCAGCACGACAGACTGGGTGAGTGCGATCTTCACAATGGATCTTAGGGCTGACAGGATTGCCGCAGACGGTTTCAGTGTTGGCTTCCTTGACATGGCGACTCACGGTGCGAGCGGCGTTGTCCAGGTGGGGACCACTGGTTTGGGAGATGTTGAAGAGCGTGGACAATATTCCAACTCGATTGGCGTAGGATTCCGCACTTTTAATGGAACCAACGCTCCCGTGAATTATAACGGAGTAGAGAGCGCTGATGCTGTTTACACTCTTACTGGCGGCGCATGGGGATCAATGCAAATTCAGCTTGATCGCAATCCTTTGACTAACGAAGTGCTCCTAGACGCGACTCTTGTCTCAGTTCTTGCTTTGTTGGTATTCGGTTCAGGTCGTCGTCGCTAGGTTCCAACTACTCCTGATTTTTCAAAAACTCCCGCTGAAATGCGGGAGTTTTTTTGTTTCCAGCCATCTGGTTTGAAGAGAAGCGTTTCTGCAGGACCCGATCGAGGCGAAGATGCTGCCTGTGCGAGTGCTCATACCTTGATGTGAAAATGGATTTTTTATGCTAATTCTTTAGCGGCAGGGCATTGACAGTGACTTGCTCGTAGTTACTTTGCGCCAGTTTAAATCTTCAAAATCACTATGAGCGAACCACAAACACAATCGTTTCAAGCGGAAGTCCGCCAGCTTCTTGATATCGTCATCCACTCTCTTTACACCGATAAGGAGATTTTTGTCCGCGAGCTCATTTCGAACGCCTCGGATTCGCTCGAGAAATTCCGTCTTAAGCAGTTGACCGAGAAGAGCATCTATCAAGGCGACCTTCCGATGGAAATTAACATCACGACAGACGAAGAGGCCGGCACCATCACCATCGTCGATCATGGCATCGGGATGACTCGCGAGGAACTCACGGATAATCTCGGCACGATTGCCCGTTCCGGATCGAAGGAGTTTTTAGAAGCGCTCAAGGAAAAGGGTGATAACAATGCCTCCGTGATCGGGCAGTTCGGAGTGGGATTCTACTCCGTCTTTATGGCCGCCGAAAAGGTCGAGGTCTTTACCCATTCCTGGGATGGATCAGCCGAGAGCCTGAAGTGGGAAAGCGACGGCCAGACCGGATTCACGGTCTCTGAAGTGGAGGAAGAAAAGCGCGGTGCACGCATCGTGATCCAGCTGAAAGAGGATGAGAAAGACTTTGCGAATGGGGACAATCTTAAGCGGATTATCGATAAGCATTCTCGCTTCGTGTCCTTCCCGCTTTCCTTGAATGGCGAGCGTGTCAATACGGTTGAAGCGATCTGGCTCAAGTCCAAAAACGAGATCAGCGAAGAGGACTACAAAGAGTTTTACCAATACACCGCGCATGCTGTCGATGAGCCCCGCCACACTCTTCACTTTAGTGCGGATGCGCCGATTAACATCAATGCGCTCCTCTTCACGCCTGATGAAAATCACGAGCGTTTCGGCTTCGGTCAGATGAAGGCGGGCGTCTCACTCTATTGCCGTAAGATCCTCATCGATGCCGAGCCACAAGGCCTGCTTCCCGAGTGGATGCGCTTTGTGAAAGGAGTCGTCGATTCCGAAGATCTCCCCCTTAATATCTCCCGCGAGACGATGCAGGACAGCGCATTGGTGAAAAAGCTCAACAGCCTACTCACGAAGCGTTTCATCAAGCAGCTTGCCAAGGAGGCCAAGTCAAACCCTGCGAAGCACGAGGAGTTTTTCGAGCGTTTTAGCCGCTTCCTAAAAGAGGGAATCGCGGCCGGTCACGAGAACCACGAGGCTCTAGCCGGGCTTCTGCGATTTGAATCCAGTCTTTCGGACGAAGGGAAGGTGACCTCCTTCGAGGAGTATCTCACTCGTGCCAAAGATGATCAGGAATCAATCTATTACCTCTCCGGGATCGATCGTAAATCAATGGAGGCCGGGCCTTACGTCGAGGCCTTCCAGAAGCGTGGCATCGAAGTCATTTTCCTCACCGACAACATCGATGATTACATCATGGAGACCCTCGGCGAGTATAAGGGAAAGAAACTCGTGAGCGCCAATCGCTCTGAGATCGAGCTCGATGAACTCCCCGATGGCGAGGCCAAGCTCAGCGAAGAGGACAGCAAGGAACTCATCGAATGGCTTACCAAAACTCTTGGCGGCAAAGTGGAGAGTGTCGCCATGGGCAAGCGTCTCGTCTCACACCCGGTCGTGGCTCTCACCCCGCAGGATGCTCCCAATGGGCAAATGCGTGCGATGATGGAAGCGATGGGCCAAGCTGGACCTGAGCCGAAAGCCCGTCTGGAGTTCAATCCGAATCACGAGATCGTCTCCAAGCTCAATGGCCTCCGCAAAGGGAATGAGGAAGTGGCCGCCAAGGTTGCCGACCAACTCGCTGACAACGCGCTCATGGCCGCCGGTCTGGTGAAGGATCCTACAACTGTGATCGCGGGGATGAACGCCTTGGTGAATACCTTGATGAAGTAAGTCAAAGCCGCACATTTCGATAAGAGATTTCCCCAAAGGAGAAGGTGATATCAGCATGGGGCGAGGCCCCATGTTTTTTGTAGACGGTGAGAGCTGTCTTAAGGACAAGACCATGGGGCGGTGCCCCATTCTGGTGCAAGTTTGACCGTTGGCCAAGTGGGGGGAACTTAGGTCCTTGGAGTGGGTGCGTTTTCTTGAAGCTCTGCTAACATCTTTTCCAAGCGAGTGGCGGCATCTCCTGCCGGGAGAAAGGCACTGAGTCGGTCGGCCCAGAGAGGGAAGGCCATGGGGGTGAGGCGCTTTGTTTCGATGAGGCGGAAAGGGCGATTCTGGATAGAGGAGAGGGTCTTTTTTAGGCGCTCGATCTCAAGTTGGTGCTCAAGAATTTCGCGCCGCGCTTGTTCAAGCAGGAGGTTCTCCGGATCATAACGGGTGAAGACTTCGAAGAGGAGATTTGCCGAGACCTGGAGGTCACGGGTCGCTTTACGCTTACCGGGCATGTCGGGGACGAGAAGTCCGGCGACCCGGGCGACATTACGGAATTGGCGGCGCGCCATCTCGGCGGTGTTCATACATGCAAGAAGATCTTCGAGAAGGTTTCCGGCGTTGAGCGCAGAGCGGAGAATTGTCTCGTCGAGGGTGAGTCCGCGCGCTGCCCCGAGGCAAAAGCCGTAGTCGTTTTGGGTGACATTGATCGATTCTCCGGAGTCACGCGAGAGCCTGAAGGCGACGAGGGCTCCGAGTCCTTCGTTCACCAAGCGACCGGCGAAGGCGTAAATAAAAAGATGCTCACCCTCGCGGGTGCGGGTGAATTCGATGACGAGTTCCTTGTCGGAGGGGAGGGCTGACCATGATTTTTGGAGGGCGAGAATCGGGGCCACTGCCTTGAGTTCGGGGGAGTCCGCCGGGCCGTGAAGGCTGCGCGCCACGGCATGGGAGAGTTCGCTGGAGAGCGGCATCTTGCTGCCACCCCAGATTGCGATTTCGCCTCTAGCGGTTTTGGTGGCATTGCGAACTGTTGCGGTGAGTTTGTGAAAGCGAATAAGCTCGAGGCGCTTCCCCGCGAAAACAAATTGTTTTCCGATTTTCAGCTTGGAAGCAAAACCTTCTTCGACGCTCCCTAAAGTAGGGCCACTGGCATACTTGATGAGCACCGAGGTATCGGAAGTAATGGTCCCAAGATTCATGCGATGGAGTTGAGCGGTGCGCTTATTGGTGACGGTGAGAAGACCATCGACGATTTCGGCTTTCTGATACTGGGGATAGGCTGAAAGCGAGCCCCCATTGGTGAGGAAGCTGAGGGCCCAGTGCCACTCGGCTTCGGTGAGGTTGGCGTAGGAATGGGCCGAGAAGATCTCCTTCTTTAAGTCGTCGGGTGCCGACGGTTCTCCGAGTACGAGAGTTGTCAGATGTTGCACCAGGACATCGAGAGGCTTGTTGAGAAGAACTCGGGTTTCGATTTCCTTGCGGTTCCAGGCGTCGCGCGCGGCCGAAAACTCCACAAGCTCGAGGGCATTGGTGGGGACGCAGATGATACGGGAGGTTTCACCGGGCGAGTGACCGGAGCGCCCGGCCCGCTGGGTGAGGCGGGCGATTCCTTTTGGCGAGCCCACTTGGATCACTTGATCGACAGGCGAGAAATCGACGCCGAGGTCGAGGGATGAGGTGCAGACGACACAACGAAGGGCTCCGCTTTTGAGGCCGCTTTCGACGACCTTTCGTTCCTCGCGCGAAAGGGAACCGTGGTGGATCGCGATCTCATTCGGCCACTCGGGCTTGGCCTCTTGGATTTCTTGATACCAGATTTCCGCTTGGGAGCGGGTGTTCGTGAAGAGGAGGGTGGTGCGGGCTTTTTCGAGTTGTTGGGAGACCCGCTTGATGGATTTGGTGCCGAGATGGCCCGACCAGGGGAAGGATTCGATCTCATCCGGGATGAGGGTTTCGATCTCGATCTTTTTGTCTTGGTTGGCGGCGATGGCCTTGAAGTGGAAAGAGCCCATGAGCGGTTTGGCGGCCTCGTCGAGATTTCCCAAGGTCGCGGAGAGTCCCCAAGTGCGGAGATCAGGGAGCCAAGTGCGGAGTCGGGTGAGGCAGAGTTCAGTTTGGATGCCGCGTTTTGTGCCGAGGAGTTCATGCCATTCATCGACGATGAGACATTTCAAGTGAGCGAGTTTTTCGCGAGTGTCGGCGTAGGTCAGGAGGAGTGAGAGGGACTCGGGTGTCGTGACGAGACAGTAGGGATATTTTTCGCGGAGCTTGGACTTTCGGTAGGATGAGGTGTCGCCGGTGCGGGCTTCGACGGACCAGTCGAGGTTGAGGTCGGAGAGGGGTTCACGCAGTGATTGCAGGGTGTCATTCGCGAGGGCGCGCAGGGGCGTGATCCAGAGGACTTCGCAGTGGCGTGGGGCTTTGCCGGTGGAGAGAGTTTCGGAAACGGGGCCGAGCCAGACGGAAAGGGTTTTGCCAAATCCGGTGGGAGCGTGGAGGAGTCCGGATTTGCCATCGAGATAAGTGGACCACGAATCCTGCTGGAAGGAAAAGGGCTTCCAGGAGCGCTTTTTGAACCAAGCGAGGATGTCGGGATGGAGGGAAGGCATAGTCGGCTTGTCATGAAGGATAGGCTGGATTTCGAGGAACCCAAGCAAGGGCTTGACCGCAGGAGATGCTTTGCTAGCTTTCCGCCCGCCGAGAGGTAACTCAAAGGAGGGTTGGCTGAGCTCGGTTTAAGGCGCTCGATTCGAAATCGAGTGATGCGCAAGTATCCGTGGGTTCGAATCCCACACCCTCCGCCACTTCTACAAGGCCCACGAGGTCAAGCTGATCTCGGATAAGGAGACGATCGAAAAGGCAACGGAGAAATACGAAGCCGAGATGGAGAAGTGGGAGGAAGCGGTGGAAAAGGCTGAGGGCGAAGGTGCTTCCTTGCCCGCGCGTCCGAGAGGTTTACCGAGGATCGGTGCTCGAACTCCGTCAGCCTTGTTCAAGGGCATCATCAGCCCGCTGAGCTCATCGACGATCAAGGGGGCAATTTTTGATGAGGGCGAGAACGACGTCAGTGGGGTGGGGTGGTATCGGGCGCTCTTTCCGAATCTGATCCAGAGCTGGCGCGATGCGTGGGGCCTGGGCGACTTCCCGTTCTACCATGGGCAGCTTCCACCGTATGATTATGGTTCCTCTAAGAATGCGCTCTTCAGGGTGGTGCAGATGAAATCGCTTTCCATGAAAAATGGCGGCATCGCGGTGACTTTGGATGTCGGTGGTTTTAAGGAGAGTCACCCGAAAAACAAAAAGGATGTCGGTGAACGTCTTGCTCTTTAGGTCTTGGCCAGAGACGACGGCCAGAAGGACCAAGTCCGTTGTGGTCCGCTCTATCAGGACATGAAGATCGAAGGTGGAAAGATCCGTTTGTCGTTTGATCACACCGGTTCGGGCCTGGTTGCAAAGGACGGCAGCCTTGCCAACTTCGTGATCGCCGGAGCCGACAAGAATTTCGTTTCGGCCAAAGCCACGATCGAAAATATAAGGGGCGTTGTGTCAAGCGACATGGTGGCAAAGCCGGTTGCGGTCAGGGATGCGTTTGGTAATGCCAGCGTGCCCGGCCTGTTCAACAAGAAGAGTTTGCCGGTGTCATCCTTTAGGACGGATGAGTGGGAGTTGCAAAGAGGGTAGGGGCCGGCCCCACCGTTCCACCCTCGATGAACTCCGCCTTGTTTAAGGTCTGGCGCAGGTCCTCCTTGCCGCTCGCCACGTTGGTGGTCCAGCGCAGGACTCGGCGCACCACCGGGCGGTGGTCCCAGTGGATGTGGGCGACCGAGGGCTGGCACCGGGCGAAGCCCGGATCTCCGTCTGTGCAGACCAGCGAGACGTCCTCCGGCACCCGCAGGCGTCGTTTTCCAAGGAACTGTTGCGCCGCGATGAACAACGCCAAGCCATCGATGATCAAGGCGGTGGGAGGGCTTACCCCGAACAACGAATCGAGGACTCGATGGAAGTCGTCGGTGTTCCCCTGCCAGTCCGGCAGGTTATAGGGGCCGGCCGAGATGCCGTGGGCCGCGAGTTCCGCGAGGAAGGCGCGCTCGCTGTGTCCCGGCATCGGTAGCCGCCGCTCCCGGTGGGCCAGCATGGCGATGCGCCGATGGCCGAGGCCGATGAGTTGACGCGTGGCGGCGGCATAGGCGGGTGGCTTGTCCGGCTTCGCGCCCGCCATTGGGAGTCCTTCCAAGCATCCGAACAAGGCGAAGGCCGGCGTCTCCTGCTCCGCGAACCAGCCCAACACCTCACTCGAGCCGGAGGCCACCACCCAGGCGTCCGCCTTGGTCTGTTCCACCATCCGCGAGACCCGCTTCACATCCATCCGCAATTCCAGCAGGCACTTCTCGGTGAAAAAGGCCTCGCACCCGGCCTCCATCAACAGGTGTTGTAACTCGACCGTCCACCTCTCGGTCAGCGCCAGCGGCTCGTAGTCCAAGATCGCGATCCGGAACGCAGGCGTTCCGATCTCGCCCTCTGGTAATTCAATGCGGCGCCGCCGCCCCGCTCCCTGTCCCACCAGCAGCCCCTCCTGCTCGAGCAGCTGCAGCGCTGCCTCAACGGTCTTGGCGTTGATCCCCAATTTTGGAGCCAAGTGATTCGTCCCCGGTATCGTCCCGCTCCAACGCCCCCGCATGAGTTCCCCGCGTAGGTAGGCCGCCGCCTGCTCGGCGATGGTGAGAAAATCAGGAATGGGCACCATGGGAACCTCACCAAAATCTGGGGAGGTGTCGATGAGTAAAAGCCTTCCAGTGTGTTTGAAAACTGCGGGCAAAATATAAATCCACCGCCCTGCTTTCCGCACTCGGGGGCGGCTGCGATCGTCTTCTTGCTAATAGGAAGGGCAAATCTGGGAGGATCTCTTATCTCGTCAAGACCTCTCGGAGGGACCTACCCGGGAAATGGGCAGGATTAGCTGAAGATTCCCATTGATGGGACATTCATGAACTCTATAAGAGAAAAGTCCTTAGGGTCGAAAGTGTGATGGGAAAAGTTCGTGAGAAAGGTCAAGGGAAAGCGATTGGGGGGAAGATAACCTTTTCAGGAAGGGCTGTCTTTTGTTCGGCTGCGGTTTTGTCGTTTGTTTTTCTCACGACTGCGATTTCGTCGGGGCAGAATCTCGCTGGGCAGGAAATCCTATTTCCGGGGGCGGAGTTTGCAAAACTGGACACCTTCGAAGGGGTGAATCTGGAAGATGCTGATAAACTCTTTGGGAAAAAGGACTACAAAGGTGCCTTTGCCGCCTATAAGGCCTATTCGTTTGAATTTGCGAAAAGCGAGGCGCTTCCTTATGTCTTGCTGCGGATGGGCCGCTGCTTGCAGAAGGTGGAGAAACGAAATGCCGCGATTAAGGCTTATCAGGATGTCGTTGATTACTTTCCGGATGCGGTAAGATATGCGGCCGCGGCACTCTATCACATGGGAGAGTGTCATGGGCTCAATGGTGACGACGCCAAGAAAACGGCTGCTTGGGCGAAGATGGTCAAGGATGATGATTATGTTACCCAGCCAAATTCCGGGACTGCCTTGACCTACTTGGGAAACGCCATGACGAAGCTCGGGAAGTTTGATGAAGCAACCGAATATCATTGGCGAACCGCGGTGGCTTTTGTGAAGACGAACACTCGCGCGGCCGCGGAGGCGAGGGATGCCGTGATTGCCTATTATGTGAGACGCAGTCCCAATCACGAGAAGCTTAAGGAGTTTTATGTCGAAGCCAGCGGTTTTGACGGACGGGGCCAGGAAATTGAATCTCCCGAAGATGATCAGCGCTACTGGACGGTGGTGCTGGGAACGGCCCTCGGAACGAAAGCGGAGGACGTAAGCCGACAGAAAACCTGCGCCTACTGGGGTGCAAAATTTGGAGACCGATTCGTGGATAACGATGTTCTTCGCAAGCAGTGGTGTGATGTTCTGCTGGTCAGTGAAAAAGATGCCCCTGCTTGGAAGGCACGGCTGGATAAGCAGTTTGCTTTGCAGCCCGCCACGATGAAGCGAATTCTAACGTGGTGTGACTATTACCGAGTCGATCCTCTGATGCGCTCTGAGTTCTTTGCTGAACAAAGCAAGCCCCTGATCGCAGGGATGAAATCCGATGAGAAAATGTCGTTAATGAATTCCTTGAGGCATCCGCTTGGAATGCACGATGAGGCGCAGTCCGTGATGCGTTCCGTCCGCACCGAGAGCCTGCGTGATGAGGAGTTGGTGCGCTATGGCTCCTTCGTGGGGAATTACGAACCGGAGGAAACGGTCCTTCGGTATTTTACGAGAATCAAAGGCAAGGCAATGGGCGCGAAGGCACGCTTCGATTACTACAATCAACGGAGTCATCGCAATCCTCCGAACATGGAAAAGGCTCTCACCGAAATTGTGATCCTTTTAAAGGACCCCAAATACGCTGCCGGACTCGTGATGCGACGTGCCAATTTCCAGCAAAATCTCGCGAGATTCGAGGAGGCAATTAAATCGTATCGTTCTGCCAACGAACAGCCGGCATCGACTTGGGGTGAGACCGATTGCCTCGTGGCTCTTAAGCAATACGGAAAAGCAGTTCAAGTCGTTCTACAACTGGAGTCGGTTGGGGGACAGCATGCTTCCCAGGCTGGTCTGAAGATTGCCGACATTTACAAAATCAGTGGTGATAAAGGGAAGGAAGTGACCCAGCTACGGCTGGTCTTGAAGCGTTACCCGAAGAGCAGTCAATCAAGTGAAGCCCATAATCGCCTCGAAAGCTACGGCGTGGCCTTGATTGGAGGTGAGTCCGAGGCTGAAGAATAAAAAGCGAAATTTTCATGATGAGAGATTTTAGAATGATCAAGCGGGTAGTGGGGGTTTCACTCGCGGTGTCTGCCATGCTGACCGGGGTTTCGCTTGCGCAAGAGGCGGGAGATCAACCGGTTCGCGAGCGGGCTGCGGTGGGGATCGATCGACGGGCCAAGCACCTTTACGACAAGGCGATGGAGTTGATGGAGTTCAAGCAGTATGAACGTGGGCTGGCGATGCTGAATACGGTGGTGCGTGACAACCAGGGCGAGCAGTTGGCTCACATGGCTCACATGGAGATGGGTCGTCACTACCTGGGTCAACGTAAGACCAAGGAAGCTCTCAGCCATTTTATGTTGCTGACCCGCCTGCTGGCTCCAGAGGCCGGCGAGAAACAAGCGGAAGAGCTTGTGGCTCTCTATCATGAGGCCTTGTTTCAAGCGGGGTTGAGCCAATATCAGGCAGGTCAATACTCGGCATGCTTTCCCTTATTTCGTCGGCTCACCGAAGTGGCCGCCCGGACAAAGTGGGCCAATATGGCCTACTTTCACATTGGCATGAGCCACTATCAGCTCAAGAACTGGAACAAAGCAATCGATTCGCTTTCACTCGTGGGAACTGAGATCGAGGAGGCGGGTGAGGCTGGCGATGCTCTCGGTCGTATTGAAATTGGTCAACGTTTCTACTCAAAGATCATCGATGCCGATGTGCCGGTGATGCGGAAGCTCAAGGTGCCAGTGCAGGCGCTCGTCAAAGTCAGCAGCGGTGATGTCGAGACGATCACAGGAGTGCCCGTCCCTGGCAAAAAGAATGAGATGCTGACTTCGGCACCAACCGCCCTGGGCGCCCCGAAACCTGGCGACGGTGTCTTGCAAATGGTTGGCGGTGATACCCTGGAAGTGACCTACGTCGATGACAGCACCCTCGATGGGAGGAAAGGGGTGTCTCGCACCGGCAAAGTGCGCGCGGTGAGTACCGGGACAGTTGGTTTTTTCCTCGGTGATAATTCCACCCCGGCCTACATCGCTTATCCGGGTGAACCACAGGTCCTGATGCTGCGCGACGCCGACTTGGATACTTCGCCAGGGGCGGAAAAAATCACGCTGACGGTGAAATCATTTTATAAAGTTGAGGCGGCGGCAGCCGCGGAAGACGAGGAGAAGGGGATGCTCGATATTTTTTCCCTCGAGGCCGAGGACGAGGAGGTTTGGAGGGAGCGCGACAGCATTACCATCACCCTCACCGAGACCGGTGAGGCTGCCGTAATTCGCTCCGGTATTTTCGTGGGCAAGGTCACCCTTGCGCCAGTCGAAGAGGGGGTCACTCCAAACCCGGAAGACGCGATTCTCCACTGCGATGAACTCGATGAGCTGTCGGTGACTTATACCGACAAAGTCCACCTCTACGGCGATGACCCACGTGTCAGCGAGTCACGCATCAAGGTTTCCGGTTCGGTGAATTCCGGAGTAACGGCGGATCAGTTTGTCGTGTTCGAGGAACTTCTCAAGGCCCGTAAGGGATCGGTGGAAGCCGAAGCACTCGCGGGCTTGGGTGAAATTTACAAGGACATGGGGCTGGACCAGCGCGCTTCCCAGCGTGCGTCCGAAGCGTTGGCGAAGGTCAATCCGATCATCATGAACCGGAAGAAGTTACCGGGCGAGATCGTTGAAAATGCTTTCCGTCTGAAGTGGGAGTGTGAGTTGTTGAAGGATGACTTTGATGCCGCCACTTCGACCTGTTTGGCCTTCAATCGTCTCTATCCCGAGTCTGTCCTCGCCGACAAGGCCTTGATGACACTGGGCCGTAGCCTCACCGATAAGGGAGACTTCGAAAAGGCCGTCGATGTGTATCAAAGAGTCTTGGAATTGGAGAACCCGATCTCCGCTGCCGAAGCCCAGTTCCGTATTGGCGAGACCTTGCAACAACGTGCGCTCGATGCCATTGAAGAAGCCGATGCCCACAATAGTAAGTGGGGCAAGGCCGGGTTGTCTAAAGCGACCGCCCTGCAAAATGCCATGGGTCCCGCGGTCGCCGCTTACCGCAATACCTACGAACGATATCCTGAGAGTTCCTATGCCGCCGATGCCCTTGGCAAGGTGGTGCGTCACTACGTCGATACCGAGGCCTTCGCGCAAGCTGCTGAATTGTTGGAAAGTGTCTTCAGCGACTACCCTGATGCCGCCTTCCTTGATGAGATGCTCATGCTGTGGGCAAATATTGGCTACCGCATGGATGATAAGGAAACAGCCAAGGTGAAGCTGCGGAAACTGATCTTCGATTATCCGACCAGCAAGCATGTCACCGAGGCCAGAAAGAAGTTGGCCGGGTTGGAAGCCGAAGAGGGGAATTAGGGAGAACGAATGGAATTTAGGACATTGATCAATTTGAAAAGTATGAGGCGCACTAGATTAGCCATTCAGGCATCGCTTGGATTCGTTGCCTTGGGCGCGTTTCCGGATACCGAGGCCCAGACTTTTGATGAACAACGGTCTGCCATTGCCTCTTCAGTGGAAACACAGCCGGAGGCCGAGATTCTGGGCCTCCTCAAGGCCGGGATCGCTGAAGGGAAAGCAACGCAGGCGGTCGCGGAAACGCGTCGGTGGTTACGCCAGAATATCGCGGCCAATCCGATGCTGCTCTATCTGGCAGGTCGGGCCGCCGAGTTAAGTGGGGAGGCCCGTGGAGCGGCCGCACTTTATCAGCAGTATTTGAAGAAGGCAGATCCCAAGGCCGGGAGCACCGGATTGGCGGTCATTGCGGCCCATTCACTTCTTAAAGATCAACTGAACGATCTCAGTTCGGCGTATTCCTTCAATCGTTCCACCGTGAACCGGCTTGCCGGAAATGAATTCGCACGTCAGTTTGATCAATGGTTCCTTGCTGAAGCAATGAAGCGCAAGGATGCCGTCGCGGTCGCCAGGCGATTGCATGCCCTGATCAAGGCCGGGATTTCTGACGATCTGCTGGTGACCTACTACGATTCGTATTTCCGCTGGCTGCTGGCGCAGTCGGATGTCTACGTCGAACAACCGGGTGTTGTGGTCTCGACCGATGAACTGGTGACGGTTTGCAAGGAGCTGTCAGCGGCGATGACGGTCAACGAGGAGCTGGCATTACGGCTTGATTGGGCTGTCTCGGTCAGGGGCTACAATTCGGCGAAGCTTGCCGAGGAAAATGTCGCGCCACCGATCGCCGAGGCGAAGGCTTTGCTGGCGAAGTATCCACGATACGCGCAATGGGTGCAGACGGGGTGGGCCGGCGGCGGTAACGGGCAATACTACCAGGGCGATGTCGCGAAATACTGGCCGCATGAGATCGACGCCAAATTGGCTCCAGTGGTGGCCGCGGCAGCGGAATTGACACCTCTTGAACTCGCCGGTCTCCTGCAGTCATGGGACTCCGGCTATTACAGCAAGAAGGAGCTGCGTCCCCTCGAGGTTAAGGTGGTAAGCGACTACGTGATGGCCAATCCGGCGCTGATGAATAGCCGGACGGGTGTGCTTTTGCTGACGAAGCCCTGGAATCAACTCACGCCGGTAGAACTGCAGAAGCTGGCTCCATTGGTTGCGAAGAATGCCCACCGCGAGGCCTCTCTGATCCGGGCCGCTGCGGCCGGTGGCAAGGAGAAGGACTTTGACAAGGCGCTGGCGGCTCTGGTCGGGCCGGAAGCATGGCGACTTCCGCAGCATCATGATGCGCGTAGTTCTCTCTGTTTGGGTCAATTGGAAAAATATCTTGGTAGCAAACCATCCGACCAGGCGAAGCAGCAATGGGCAGCCCTAGGTGGTGGACTGACTACCGTGGATGCCAAGAAGGAGGATCCGGCAGCCCAGCGCATCGCGGCGTTTCGAAAGCTCTGGGCTGACTACCAGTCCCCCCAACCGAAACTCCCCAGTGTCCGTGAACGCTTGCTGAAAATTCTGCCGTTCACGCCCGAGGTGATTCCCGAGTTGCTCAAGGACGCGAGCTTGGAGGCGCAGGTGCTGGCCCGCGACGTCATTGCGGCAGGACTCACCGGTCTCGATCCGGTTTGGAAGGAACTTGAGGCCGCCAACAAGGTGAACGTTTCCAGCTATGCCCCGGGGATTCTTTATCTCGCAGCTCGTCATGCGGGAGGCAGCGTGTCCGAATTGAAGAAGCGCCAACCCCGGAAGTGTTTGCCGCATCCGCTCGAAGCGGCCATGCGCGAGGCTGTTGCCAATGGTCTCAAGCAGAACAAACTCGAAGCGTGGCAGGTGCTGGCATGGATCAACATGCAGTATCCCGAAGACAATGCCGAGCAGATTAAGCTGATGCAGGCTCTGTCGAAATCGCCTCTCTGGAAGACGATGCCCTTCGAGGTGCATTACGCCGCGCGGGAGTGGTTCCAAAAGGACGTCATGACGCCAGGCCAGGCAGCCTTGATTGATGCCGCCGATCCCAAGCTGGTGTGCAAGGATCTACTCGCGCTTAAGAAGGAGCCAGAAACCGAGGAGGAGAAAAAGAAGAAGGCGGAGGCTGCGAAGGCTGATCCGGACGCGGCTGCGGCTGCGTCCGCCGAGATGGCGAAGGCCGATGTGGCGGCAGCGGTGCCCGCGCTGCAATCGACCCTCGAAAATTTGCGCAAGGCACCGGTGCGGATCATGATCCCGGATGCGGCGCTGGAAGCTCTCGCCGCGCTCGACCCGGCAGTCTTCGACGATGCCAAGGCTCAGGAGTTGATCCTTCAGATTATCGATAATCTCAAGGCGGCTCCGCCCGCGACCAACTTTGGCTACCGTCTCCTCGAGGCCGTGATTAAGAACCCGGACCCGCAGTTGCTCCACCGCGCCGCTCCCTTTCTCTGGGAGCACACCAACCGGCACAATCACCCTTTTCTAAAGATCAAGGAACTGATGCAGTCGCAGCTAGACACGTCTCCTTCTGCGGCGAGTGCGCTGGCCATTACCGGATTGGACGCCTTTGCGCGGCACCGCGGACACAGCTATTTCAAGCGTGATACCGATATTCCGCTGCTCAAATCGATCCGTGGCAATGCCGCGATGAAGATGGGGCTCATCGTGATTCCGGTGGCGAAGGGGCACCCGGCTTATCCAATCTATCAGTCACAAGGAGATTGGATTACCGGCAACGAAGATGCGGCATGGGATTTGTTGGATGTGAACTGGGAGGCCTTCATGCCAATCTATCGCGAGCTTTCGATGCCGTATCTGAAGTGGGCTCTCACGCGGGTGATCTACAGCCGCGACGAAGGCCGTCAGGAGACCCTCGTCAAGGCCCTGATCGGCTGGGCCGGTGAAGCCGGATCTCCCCTCAGTCTCGCTGAGAGAGTGGAGATCGAGATTGCTTACGGCGAGATTGCGATGCAGCGCGGTCAGGTGCGTCAGGCGCATGAAATTTTCACCCGTATCCAGAAAAACGAAGCCTACCAGGATGTCCCGATTCGTCATCGTGCGACACTCCGGCGCGTCGATGCCGAGCGCATGGCCAAGAACTTCGATGGTGCGCTGCAAACGCTCTCCCAGCTCGAGCTTGAGCGCGTGCCCGAAATCTGGACGGAGACGCGATACTCCCGCGCCGTGGTGCATTACGATATGGAGGAATTCGAGGATGCCAAAGATGACATCGATTCTATTCTGACGCGCGAAGCGAACCATGCCAACGCCAAGATTTTGTTAGGTAAGGTCCAGCTCAGACGCCAGAAGCTGATGGAGGCCACCGAAGTCGAACTCGGTTCCACCAGTGAGCAGAAATCGATCGTCCCTGGAGAAAAACTCAAGGTGACTCTCAACGATCCGACTCTTGCGGTCTCAGGTGCGGGAAGCGAAATCGAGGTTGTGGTCTGGGCCGACTCCGGCGATAAGGAGAGGTTTTTCCTGCGTCAGTTCGGTGATCAGAAAACGAAATTTCGTGGCGAGCTTGAAACCTCTCTCGGCGCACCGATACCGGGTGACAAGACCTTGCAGGTGATTGGGAACGACAAGATTTTCTATGCCTATTCAGAACGCTTCCGTAAGCGGATGAACGACATTCCAGAACAGCGGGGAGGACCGATTACCGTCGCTTCAGACGCCGTCATCATGGCCTCGGCACGCAAGCTCCTCACCGAGGAGGAACAGCGTTTGGTCGATATGGAAAAACTGATCGCCGAAATTGAGGCGCAGGGGTCTCGTCACGCCGAGCAAACAGCGAAGGCACGGATGGCCGCCGAATCTCTCGATGCGAATGTGCGTGCCGAAGAGGAGCCAGACCCGGAGGCTTTTTTCCAAAAGCAGATCGCCAAAATCGTTAAGCCGGGGAACCCGATTAACGTCCGGGTGATCGATCCCGACCGCAGCCGCACCGCAGAGATCGATGAGCTGGTCGTCAGTGTCGCGAGCTCCAGTGGCGATTCCATTGCGCGGGTTATTCTAATGGAAACCGGCACCCATACCGGCTGGTTTGAGGGACGTATTCCCACGACCGGAGCACAGGCCATGGCATTCGCCGAGAACTCTGAGCCGGGACGCAATCCGAACATGGTTATTAGCCCGAAAAGCGATTACCCGGCCTGGCGACCAGTGGCGGTAAACGGGAAGGCACCCGAGTTCACGGTGGACCTCAACGACAACCTTCCACTCGGGGAAATGAGCATCACCGCTGCTGAGAGTGGCTCGAATCTGAAAAAATTCATCGTCCAGACCGCCATGAATTCAGGTCTCTGGACCACGGTCGGTCGTTACCCGGATCACCCGGTTGAGATCGCGCAACCATGGATGCCCTCAGTCGTCGTGATGAACGATACCGACCGCCACCACACCAATAACAATCGTCTTCTTGTTCCGGAGTTCAAAGAGGTGGAGCAGCAGCTTGACCGTGGCTGGATGACTCAACAATTTGCCCAAGGGGTTGCCTCAAATGTCGAAGGAATCTCGAAGGCTTTCGATCAAGCGATTCCCGCAAAAGTTAAGTGGCTCCGCCAAAACCAGCATCACAACTCCCACGTGATCTACCGGTTCCGCGGTTACTTTTACGAACCTGCGGAGGTGGCTCGGCGATTCAAGGTGGAACTTGGCAGATTCCAGGTGCCCGAGAAGACGCATCCCTCGGTGGCGCACCCTCCCCAGTTCTTGCTCGCGATCGACGGGCGGAGAATCACCGGTGAGGACGGAGGCCTAGAAGGCGGGCTGAACCTGCGCGCCGGCCTGCATCGCTTCGAAATTTGGGCGACCGGTTGGGACTGCGCCATCGGCTTCGGTCGCGATATCAAGCTGCAAGCGAACCTCGACGATCCCGACAAGTTCGCCGAGTGCCCGGACAATTTCTTTGACCCGAAGACCTTTCCCGATGGTGTCTTGGAGCATCGTAATGCCCCGGCTGAAATTGCGGCCGACGCCGATGGCACTCAGTTCAACGTCACATTTGCACCTGACTCACGCGCCCGCCTGATGCGTCTGGTATTCCTCGATCAGGAGGGACCTGTTCCTGCCGTGAACCGGATCACCTTGAATGATCCCGATGGCAAAAAGTTGTTGCCGGTCGTCGAGGATTTTTCATCGCTCAATAAGAATGAAACCTTGGAGATTCTCACCGGAGATAAGATTTTTGTGCGCTACCTCGATGACCGCTTCGTGACCGACAAGAAGGAGAAGCACGAACGGTTCCTCAATGTCGCCTTCAGTGATGGGCGGGTCGAGTTCGCTGACATGGCGCCTCGTTGGGATGAGGGGCGCGGCAAGGACAAGCCCTTCTATGAGAAACTTCTGCGCTTTCCCTACGACCAGGCGCTCAGCCTTGCGGTGCACGATGCTGACATGGATGTGACGATTGAGCCCGATACGGTGAAAGTCAGCATTGCCAGCGAGACGGGTGAAACCAAGGAACTGATTGCCACCGAGACCGGGCCATCCACCGGTATCTTCAAGGCGCTGATCACCCCGGTGGCGAACGCGGCATCCGGCGATACGCAGATTCAGGTCGCCGAAGGGAGTCATTTGACGGCAATCTATCAGGACTCCGAAAACAATCGTCCAGGTGTCCCGGTGGAACGGCGTGGCAAGATTGTTCAGGCCGGATTCCAAATGCCCGAGCTGCAGATCGCCCACGCCTCCGCGGAGTTCCAAGAGCGTGACAAGTCGATCGAGAATAGCCGCGCAATCTGGCGTGTGGAAAATAAACTGACATCGGTGAGTCATCCACCCGAAGGAGGAATCGAGATGGTTCACGGGAGGATGGCGTATCTCGAAATGAAGGCGCCTCACCTGGCACTGCGTAATTCCTCGCAAGTGAAAATCTATGCCCAGACCGAAGCGGGGCGTGCTGCATCCGAAAACAATGCCACTCAAGGTTTTGATGTCAATGTGCCTGGCACGGTAGAACTCACCGGCGTGCTGGAAAGCGCGCTGATCGGCAAAGAATGGAGGGGGCTGGGTAACCGCGAGAATCGTCGGGGCTGGGAAAGCCGGAACTATACTGCGGGAGAGGTGGAATGGGGGACTCCCAATCCTATTGCCAGCGATCGCTTCCGTTTCTCGGTGCCACTGGTCGCCGATCTCTTGCCACTGCGTGGTGTCGTCACTTACGAGGAACGTAAGGAACTTCAAAAACAGCTTGAGACCTCCCGCAGCGCTTCACGTATCCTTGAACAGGTCGGTGGTGGACTCGTCGTCCGCCCAGGCGAGAAGATATTCTTTGGTTTCCGCTACAAGAAGAGTGATGGCGAAGATCATTGGATCACGGCCTCTGCAAAGGTGATCACCCACCCGCTCTTCGCGGTGATGGATGAGGACTTCAGCAAACGGCTCACCAGTGTTTACGCTGGCGAGACACTTCACTTGAGGGTCAACGACCTTGGTGCTGATTTAACCGATAAAAGCGATATCGTGACGGTCCTTCTGCAAGCGAAGTCAGGAGCCAAAGCGCGGGTAGAACTGAACGAGACAGATCCCCATAGCGGTATCTTTACCCGCGGATATGCTCTGAGTTATGCAAAAAACCCCGGACCTCTCCCCGAAGGTTATGACGTCAGGCGTCAGGGATTTCCAATCACCTACGGTGACACCGTGGCTGCTCGCTACACCGACCGTAACGGCGTGAAGTCACCGCTCTCGATTGTTGCGATTAGTAAGGGAGCCGACGGCACGATTCAGCCGTTTTCCAAGCAGTATGAAGACTCGGAAGTCGCGATGCGCACCCAGTTTTCTCTCGCCGAAGCCTATCTGGAGATTGCGAAACGCCATCGCCGTCTTGGCGAAACTGAATTGGCAGCCCGTGAATACGAGCAAGCGAAGCAACTGCTCGCCAATGCGATGGATCAGTTCCGCGATCCTGAGACCCGTTCCCATGCTGAATACCTTCTTGGAAATCTCACTTTGGAGGAAGCCGACACCACGGCGAAGGGCGAGCTTAAGGAGGATCGATACCGCGCTGCGCTGTCGCGCTTCATGACGGTCACCGGGAGTTACTCCGGCACACTTCATGCCTCCAAGGCGCAATTCAAGATCGCCACCATCTACGAGAAACTTAAGGAGCCGGAAATTGCAGCGCAGGAGTATGTCAAACTCGCCTACAAGTATCCCGATTCCGAATTTCTGGCCACCTCCATGGCGAGACTCGGCAGCCATTTCTTGAAAAAGGCTGCGGGTTACGAAGCAAAAGCAAAACCGCTTCTGGAGCAGGGCACGACGGAAGAGGATAAGGATGCCCTGTTCGAGGGAGAGGCGATGCAGAAGATGGCAGTGCGTGAGTATCTCAAGACCGCGCAGATTTTTGGTCGTCTTCAGCAGCGTTTCCCAAGCCACACCATGGCGGGGGCCGCCGGTCTGCGGGCAGGTCAGGCCTACATGCGCGCCGGGGAGTTACCGGAGGCAATCGATGCCTTCAACCATGTCATCAACGAGAAAAGTTACGATGGTAAGACGATCCGATCACAGGCGATGTATTGGATTGGCAAGTGCCATCAGGAGAAGCGCAACCAGATGGCCGCTTATTCAATCTATAAACGTCTCACTTACGACTTCCCGGAGAGCGAATGGGCCGCATACGCACGCGGCCAGCTTTCCCAGGAGTCCTTACTAAATTTGGAAAACAAACTTGAACTGGAGAGACTTGAGGAAGGGCAATGATGAGTCATCAGCAGAAAATAATCAGGAGTCAGGCAGGACGTTGCGTGAGCTCCCTTGGGGCGGCGTTCGCTTTCTTGGCAATCAGCACTGGTGGGATTACGGCGTCACCACTCGACGATCAGATCGTCGCGTTCAAAGACGCCCCGACCCAGACTGAGGGGGCCGTCACGCAGATCCTGCAATCGGGAATTAAGGAGTATCGCTCCGCGAAAGGATTTGCAGCGGTCCGCACGTGGCTGGGAGCCAACCCGACGAGTTCGCAGCAGCTCTTATTCAAAGCAGGACAGGCGGCTGAATATGCCGGCGAGTGGAAGGATGCCGCCGGCTTCTACCGAAAGCTCCTCAAGAACCCAAAGGTGGACTCCGGGCTCGCGGCCCAGGCCGCACCTGCGGTTTACCGCATCATGATCAACTCCCTCGGCGACTCTGAGGCGGCTTACCTATTCATGCGCGAGGACGGTGCGCGCTTGAGAGGCTACGGCCGGACCCGCCAGTATGACGCCTGGTTCCTTGAGCGGGCTCAAACCCGTGCAGACTTTTCCGCGATGGCAAATCGTCTCGCGGCGGTCTACAACAGCAATGATCCGTTTGAACCCTATGCCGGCTATCTTGATGCCTTGCTGCGTGAGCTGGAGACCTTTAATCATGATGGCGAATCTCTGTTTCAGTCGCTGGATTCATTAGCCGCGGCGAAACGCACCACCCCTCAGACCAAGGCGCGGATCGCATGGGTTCAGGAAATCGTTCCTCTCGCCGCCACCATGGCGGCCAAGGTCGGTGCCAAGGAAAAAATCCATGATCATCTTCTGGATGATGCGATGAAGGCCGCCGATGCTCTCGTCAGGGCATTGCCATACGAAGGATCGATTGCCGTGGCGAAGGGCTGGATGCACTTCAATGCCGGTGACTCGGGGGTCTTCTCGACCTTCGTCATGCCACGACGTGAGGAGAAGGTAGCGCCCTTGTTGAAGGCCTTGCGCAGCCTGCCCGCTGACCAGGCGCGCGACATTCTGGCCACCAAATTCAAAGGGGCCAAGGGGCGGATGCCTGCCGGGTATCTTTTCTCCCAGCAGGACCTGCGGGTGCTCGTCCCTCAGATTCCGGCGGTCTTCAATACCCTGACGGCTCCGGAGGTGCCACTCTTCGATAAGACAATCACTCCCGATGAGGCGAAGACGATGGCTCCGCACCTTGCCCGCAACCCGCACGCCCAGGCCGCGATGGTCCGCGCATGGGCCAAGCCGGAACGCAAATACAGCGCCGTGACCGACGACCTGATGAAATCGGGAATGTGGAGATTCTCCGACATCAAGGCCCTCACGCACGGGCTCTGGCACAGCGGGATGTTTGAGCGGGATGTGGCACACGATGTGCCGATCAAGAAATACGAGAAGCTCGACGCCCGTTATCAACAA
>JBLHUR010000012.1:0-55907 GCA_047629805.1 Akkermansiaceae bacterium
ACCCGTAGTTGAAGGATTTAGCGCGTCCTAATTTGCCTTGAACTCGGGGCAGATCTTGGAGGCTTCTACGGCCTGCTCGTTGCTTGCAATGATCACTCCCCGACGCGTAAAAGTATGCTGGGTAAAAATAAGTGGTTCTTGGTTAACGCATGTCCTCCCCTCTCGTTTCCCTCAATCAACCCACCCAAAAAGCAAATTCTAGCAGTAGCAGTCCGAGCAGTCGGGGATTGATTTTTCTGCCCCGAAGGGCATGTTCCCCCTCCCCGAGAACACATGATCAAACAACTCCTCGTCACCCTCGCAATCGCCCTCTCTCAGATCGCCGGCTCTTTTAGCGCGCTTGCCGAAGAGAGCCACCAAGAGCAACACCACTGCGGCCATTGCGCGATCATGGCGCGGCTCCATTCCCAGCAGCTCGCGGCGGCTGGGAATGGACAGGCACCGCAACACAAATACGCGCCGGATCGCTTCGCTGATATCCTTCATCTGAAGCTCGACATCACGCCCGACTTCAAGACGCGCACTCTCACCGGCACCGCCACCCTCGACTTCCAACCCATCGCAAAAGCGCTCAAGCAATGGCGCCTCAACGCGGTCGACCTGAAGATCCAGAAAGTCATTTCGAGCCATGCCATTCAGGCCACCCAGAGCACCGAGAAGTTCCTCGAGATCACCTTTGCCAAAGCCATCCCGGCAGGTGCCAAAGCCCAGGTCACGATCCAATATGAAGTGACTCCCAAGAAGGGTCTCTATTTCCGCACCGCGGAGATGGGCTACCCCGCCGGAGACACCCAACTTTGGACTCAGGGCGAGCCGGAGGATCACCAACACTGGTTCCCGAGTCACGACTACCCCAACGAGAAGTTCACCACCGAAGTCATCTGTCACCTCCCCGAGGGAATGGAGGCGCTCTCCAACGGGCACCTCGTCTCGGAGACTAAGAACGACAAAACTGGCCTCGTCGCCTTCCACTGGTTGCAGGACAAAGTGCACGTCAACTACCTGGTCAGCCTAGTGGCCGGTCACTTCGAGAAGATCGAAGCCAAGCATCGTGACATCCCAATCGCGCTCTATGTCCCGCCCTCGGAGAAGGCCCAACTCGCCAACACCTTCCGCGACACCGTCAAAATCATGGCCTTCTTCGAGAAGGAGATCGGCGTGCCCTACCCCTGGGACAAGTATTACAACGTCTGTGCCATCGACTACATGATGGGTGGCATGGAGAACACCAGCCTGACCACCCTGACCCAAGGAACGCTCTTCTCGGATGCGAGCGAAAACCTGCACAGCAGTCGCGGGCTCGACGCACACGAATTGGCCCACCAGTGGTTTGGCGATTTGGTCACTTGCCGGGACTGGAGTCACCTCTGGCTCAACGAGGGATTTGCGACCTACTATTCCCTCCTCTATGACAAGGAACTCCTCGGCACGGACGACTTCAAATACCGCCTCCAGAGCAACGCGCGTGGCATCTTCGGCAACTCCAAAGATACCATCCCCATCGTCTACCAGGGATACAACAACCCCATGGAGCAGTTTAGTTTTCGCGCCTATCCCAAAGGCGGCTGGGTCCTGCACATGTTGCGATCGGAACTGGGCGAGGACCTCTTCCGGAAGTGCGTCAAAACCTACCTGGAGCGACACCAATACAAAACGGTGGTCACCCAGGACCTCGTGGAAATTTTCGAAGAGCTGAGCGGGCGCTCGCTCTCGCAATTCTTCGATCAATGGGTCTACCTGTCCGGCTATCCCGAGATCACGGTGAAGTATTCTTGGGACGAGTTGACCAAGCAGGTGAAGCTCAACGTGACCCAGACCCAGCTGACCAACGAGAAGCGCCCGTTCTTCAAATTCAAACTGCCGGTAAAACTGATCGTGGGAGATGAAACCCACCACAAGATGATCGAGATCTCGAAGGACAAAGAAGATTTCTATCTCGGCTTGGAATCAGCTCCATCGCTCGTGCGCTTCGATCCCGAACTCACTGTGCTCGCCAAGATCACCTTCAATCCGAGCGAAAAAATGCTGATCGCCCAACTCGGTGACCAGACCGACGTGATCGGTCGCCTGGAAGCGGTCGACCAACTGGGTAAGAAGAAGAACGGGGTCACGCTCGAACTCCTCAGCAAGGCCTTGCACGAGGACCCCTTCTTCGCCGTCCGAACCGCCGCCGCCAAGGGGCTGGCCGCGATGCGCACCCCGGAGTCCTTCGCCGCCTTGCAAGGTGCCCTCGACCAACCGGACGCCCGCGTGCGGCAGTCGGTGGTGCGTGGACTCACCAAGTTCTACAGCGATGACGCCTACAACGCCCTCAAGGGCCTCGCCGATCGCGAGCCCAATCCTGACATCCGCTCAGAAGCGATCCGCGGCATCGCGGCCTACGCCAAACCCGAGCTACGCAACTTTCTGGTAAGGGAACTAGGCACCGCCTCCTACCATCACCGGATCGCCGGCAGCGCGATCGCCGGCATGCGCGACCAGGACGACTCATTCTACGTCCGGCCCCTGCTGCGACATCTCAAGGACTCCGAAGACAAGTTCTCGAGCTCCGGTTTTTCCCAAGCCCTCGGCACCCTCGCCTACCTCGCCCGCAACGATGACGCCAACGACAAAACCGGGGTTCGCGAGTTCCTCATCGACCACCTCGACAATCTCAAAGAGCGCCTCGCCAGGGCAGCCATCGGCGCCTTGGGTGAACTCAGAGACGCCAAAGCGATCCCAATCCTTACCACCTTCGCCGCCGCCGATTCCGACTCCGCCCAAGGAAAATCAGCCCAGTCCGCCATCGACAAAATCCGCAAAAACGCCCCTCCCGGCAACGCACCCGCCGAAGTGAATCGCTTGCGCAGCCAGGTCCAGGATCTGGAGAAACAGCTGAAGGGACTCTCCGATGAATTGAAAGCAATGCAGGCGCGGTTTAAGGAGGCCTTGGAGCCTCGGAAAGCTGAGGAAACGAAGTAGAAAGCAAGACCTTGGCGGCCTGATTCGTTGAATCATTCACATGGTTTTCCGTCCTTCGTTTCTGCTGATCGCGCTGTCGCATGCCAAGGTGATGCTCTCGTAAGAGGGGGAAGATTTTCTAATCGATCACGGTTACGATTGTCATGACTCAGCGAGCGCCAAGGGAGATTCCGATCTGGAAGGATTGAAGTGGGATCTCGCCAGCCGGGAGGGGTTTAAGAAGTGGGCCTTGATTCACGACGGAGAAATGCCGCCGAAGAAAAAGCAGTTCTACGCTCGGGAGGAATCCGGAATGGCTCGCAATCTCCCGTATCGATTTGGTCAAACCTAAACGACCCGTGCCTCCCTCCCACTCCTTGGGTGGACTGCCCAGCCTGAGATTATTCGCAAGAAGCAGCCGGTGACAGTTGGAGCTTCAAATCTCCTGGAGCGCACCGCGATTCTCTGCGGCAGAAACTTCGGCGATGCCAATAAGCACCCCAGAAAAAACCCTGCAATGTCATCTCCATCGAGATCGATCCTCCCCAACCAAAGAGCCACCTCACTATCAGGATCCCCCTGCAAATCCCTCACTGAGTAACTTCTCTATTAGCGGAGACCATACCTCGACAAAGAGCATCTCACTGGCATCATAGGCTGAATGAAAACACCTGTCTTCGCCGCCCTGCTCCTGTCATCGCCACTTGGCCTCGCCGCCACGGGAACAGTCTTCCATGACTTAAATGCCAACGGGGTCCGCGATGATGGAGAGCCCGGCCTTCCCGACATCCCGGTTTCCAATCAGAAGGAGATCGTCCGGACCAATGCCGAAGGACGCTGGGAACTCCCGCACGACGAAGATACCATTTTCTTCGTGGTCAAACCCCGCGGATGGACCACTCCACTGAACGAGGAGAAGACCCCGCAATTCTATTACATCCACAAACCTGCCGGCTCCCCTGCCAAGCTCCGCTACAAGGGAGTGGACCCAACCGGTGACCTTCCTGCCTCGATCGATTTTGCTCTCACCAAGCAGGAAGAACCTGACAAGTTCAAAGCGATTTTCTTCGGCGACCCGCAACCCTCCAGTATTGAACAGGTCGACCACATCGCCCACGATGTCATCGCTGAACTCATCGGAACCGACGCCAAGTTCGGTGTAACCTTAGGAGACATCATGTTTGATCGACTCGAGTTGCTGAAGCCCTCGAATGCCAATCTCGCCCTCATCGGCATCCCTTGGTATAATGTCGTCGGCAATCACGACTTGAACACGGACTCCGAAACTGACGCCGACTCCGACGAGACCTTCCACCGCTACTTCGGCCCAAACTACTACAGCTTCGACTACGGTCCGACCCACTTCATCGTCCTCGACGATGTTTCATGGGGAAGCGTCAACAGCAACGGCCACCGTTCCTACACCGGCGGACTCGATGCAGATCAACTCACCTTTGTTAAAAATGACCTCGCTCTCGTCCCCGAGACAAAGCTCGTCATGCTTATGATGCACATCCCCCTGACGAACGTCGGTAACCGCAAGGAGCTCTACCGCTTGATCGAGAAGCGCCCATACACCCTCTCCATCTCCGGCCACACCCACTGGCAGGCGCATCACTACATTGGAAAAGAAGATGACTGGCGCGGTGCCGAACCGCACCACCATATCATCAATGTCACCGTCTCCGGTTCTTGGTGGAAGGGAACCAAAGACGAAGCCGGAATCCCTCACACCACCATGCGGGACGGCGCCCCCAACGGCTACTCCATCATCACCTTCGACGGCAACACCCACACCATGGATTTTAAAGCGGCCCGCCAACCCGCCGACTACCAACTTAGCATTCACGCTCCCAGTTCGGTGAAAGCGAGCGAACTAGAAAAAACCTTCGTCTACGTCAACGTCTTCAACGGCTCCAAAAAATCGGCCGTGAAAATGCGCTTTGCCAAAGACGCCAATTGGATCCCCTTGAATAAGACCCTCGAAGCAGATCCATACTACGTGGAAGTCCGCGACCGGGAAATCAAAGCCAACCCTGAATCAAAACAGAAACTGAGCGGCCCCGTCAAATCAGATCATCTCTGGAAGGAATACCTCCCCGCCGCCCTCCAACCCGGATCCCACCTCATCGAAGTCGAAGCAACCGACGCCTACGGACGAGTGCACACTGGAAAACGAATCATCCGAGTCGAATAAAAAAAGCTCCGTTTTTCGCAGTAATAACGATTTTAAAATCGGCTTGGACCTCCGGAGTAGTTCATCTCCAGAGACCATGAGAGGACGCTACCTTTTGGAGATGAGAGGTCTTGTCCTCTCCATCCTTGTCGTGCTCCTCGGTCCGGCACAGGCAGATTCATCCGAATTCCGGCAACGCCTCTTTGGTGCTTCCAAAGAACTCGGACACGAGCAGTTCGCAGAACGTGAAGCCGCTCTGCGCCGGATGCAAAAACTCATCGAGGGAGAGCGCCAAGAGGCTCTCGAATGTCTCCGCGACCTTTGGACTGAGGAAAAAAACCCCGAGATTCGAGCACGTCTCTTTGGTCTTGCGAGTGGTCTTTACCTCCCAAAAAAGAATGCTCTTTTTGGGTTCCGATTTCTTCCAGACAAGCAACTCACCTTCGAAGGAAAACCCTGCCTGAGCATCTCGATCCTCGAAGTCGTAAGAAACTCTCCGGCGGAAGGCGCGCGACTTCAAAAAGGGGATCTGATTCTAGGAATCGGAGACGCACTCCTCGCCCCCGGGAGCTCACTGGATGACATCCTGATCTTTTTCAAACGGCAGCCTCTGGGAAAAAAGCGCAAGATGAGGGTGCGCCGCCAGGAAAAGGATCTCATCATTCCGGTTCTCCCGGGCGAACAAGATCTTACCAAAGAAGAGCAACGCTTTTTCGAGCGCAAATTCCTCAAATGGCTCCTCACAGAAGCCAACTAGCGTAGATTTTGAATGGAACGAAGCGACCCCGGGCGAGACAAGCGAGGACAGCCGCTTCTCGAGTCCGAAGAGTCAGGCCTCGCCCTCGCCGCTTGATTCAGACGTCAGGCAGCAAGCTGGCGAAGGCTTCCTTGTTCAAAGATCACTGCTCGGTCACCGGCTCGGGTCCTGGCACCACTTCGGGAACTGGAAAAGTATTTTGCCAAGCATGGAGCTGGTAGCCCTCACCCAGCCCTCCGATTTCGCTAAGAAGTTTGAGACACTCTTCGCGCCAGCTATTGTAATCAGGGGCCAGCCAATCACCGGAACTCCTTGGAAAAATAACATAGGTCACACTCAAATCGGAGACAGGCCGATTGTATGAAGAGGCCTTATTATTCACTTCTTTAGCCATGCGAAGACTCCCCTCGCCCACTTTAAATGAGGGCCCGCCATCCCCGACAATTGCGGGATAAACATTCTTTCCGTGAATGACGACCACGTAGTCGCCTACATTAGGACCAAAGGGGTCCTCGCGGTCCTGAATCATGTAAACCGGAATCACGACAAAGGGATCGTAGTCGGCGACTAAAAAACTCCGCCTCTGGAGGTCTGCAATGCCCGCTTCGATTCGCTTCACCTCGCTGGCATTTCCTTTCGCCTTTGCCTTCGTCAGAAGCTTGCGCCATCCCGCAATCATGGGATTTACAACCGTCCCCGTTTTTTTCCAACCATAGCTGGTGAAGGGTTGATAGTAGGGCGAATTGACGATCTTCTCCGGCATCGTCGCGAGCCGGTCGCCATCGGATCCATCAGAGACGACATCCATGTCACCCTGCATTAAGAAGACCTTGCGCTTGGAACCGGGATGCTCGAGTTCTAACATCGTCTGGCAATCGTAGTAGTTATGCTTCGTTAGGAGGCGGTCCATCCGATTGGCATAGGTCCTCAGACGTTCCCGCTTATTATCGTAAAGATTACGGTAGAAAGGCGAGACTTTGGCCTTAGTCATCATAGACTCCAGATCAGGTAAAATGCTCGGGAGATTCGGATTGACCTTGCTGACTTCGTCAAAGTGCTTGGCAGCCTCGGGACGATTCACCGAGAGAGTATAAATGGCTTCATAGGTGCCATCATTTTCACGCTCCGAGGAAGCGAGACGACCCGGGCGCTCCTTGACGCTCGATTTGAAATCAAAACCCATCGTGGTCTTGGCGACATCCACCCCAGATTCCACTTCATAATAAATTGGCCGAATCCTGATGATTTTCTCAACGATCTTTTCCTTAATAATCACTTCCGGCTTGGGCGCTAACGAAGTCGGCTTGGGCGCTTCTTTTTTCGAAGAAGAGAAACCAACCTTACGCCGAATTTTCTCCGGAATGGGAGAGAGAATGACGAGGCCCAAGACCAAGGTGAGAGCAGAAAAAAAGGCAGCGAGCCAAGGAATAGGCTTGGGAGCACGGCGCTTCACGCCTTCAAGCTCATAGGGATCAGAATTTTGGGGCATTGTCGAAAAACTTCCTATTCATAATACCCTGCTGAGGAAAGGGAAAGGGATTTTAAAATCCCATTCATACGCTATCGTCGCTCTATGAGTCGCGAAGACATTAAACGCCTGACAGAACTGGCCTCCTGCGGAGGATGAGCCTCGAAGCTCGGCCAAGCCGAACTCACGCAAGTCTTGCGTGGCCTTAACAACATCTCTGATCCCAATCTCCTCATCGGTTCTGCAAGCTCCGACGATGCCGCCGTGTATCGGATTAATGATCACCTCGCGCTGGTTCAAACTCTCGATTTTTTCACGCCCATCGTGGATGACCCTTATCTCTTCGGGCAGATCGCAGCGGCCAACTCCCTCTCGGACGTTTACGCCATGGGCGGGAAGCCCATTACCGCGATGAATATCGTGGCAATGCCCACCGATGAGATTTCGCTGGATGTCATCAACCAGATTCTTCGCGGCGGAGCGGATAAGGTCGCCGAGGCCAACTGCGCGCTCGCCGGCGGTCACACCGTGCAAAACCCGGAACCTCTTTATGGGCTTTCGGTGACTGGAACTGTCGACCCACATCGTGTGATCTCGAATGCCGGAGCTCGAATCGGTGATCATCTTCTCCTTACCAAACCACTCGGCACGGGCATCATTTCGACCGCCATCAAAAAGGGAATTTGCTCCCCCAAACTGGAAGCAAAGGCCTCGGCCCAAATGGCCTCGCTTAACACTCCGGGAACCGCCATTGCCGCTGTGGGGTTGACCCGTGCCGGAACCGACGTGACCGGGTTTGGACTTCTCGGACACCTCAGCCACCTCTGCCGCGAGTCCAAGGTCACCGCGAGGATTGATTTCTCAGCCATACCCGTCATCGATCCCGATGTCATCGAATTCATTAAACAGGGATGCGTTCCCGGTGGAAGCCGCGAGAACCTGAGACTTGCCCATGAATTTACAACCTTCAGTTCCGATGTGCCCGAGGAGATTCAGATTCTTTTGGCCGATGCCCAGACTTCGGGAGGCCTGCTTCTCGCAGTGAACCCGAAAGACCTCCATCAGGCTCAGGACATTCTCTACGCCAATGGAGCCCACATCGTTTCCGAAATCGGAATCCTCAGCAGCCCAGACGTCAGGGCCATCGTCGTTTCTTGAAACGCAAGGTCCAGATCAACCTCCTTCCCCATCAAAAGCGCAAACCAAGTAGGGCTGCGCTTTTTTTAGGCCCGTGCTAATCACATCGTGAAACAGTTCATCATAAGATCCCTCCTCCTGAATGCTCTCGGGACTCCTCTGTTTTTGATCTACCTCAGGATCAACCAGCGAACCGGAATCGAGCATCACATTGTCGAAATGCCCGAGTGGGTCCCCTTCTGGCCACTCATGACCATTCCCTATCTGCTCATGCTCATCGTCCCTTGGCTTGGGGCCCTCACCCTCACAGAGAATCGGAACTTTTACCAATACCTCATTTCGGCCTCCCTCTCTTTTCTCATCATCGGCAGCATCTGGCACTTTCATCCAACCGAAATGGCCCGACCAGCGACTCCCGACGGTGCCCTCTATCAAATCCACCGTATCCTCATTGCAAACGATCATCCGGTCTGCATTGTCCCATGTGGACACGTCATCGGCCCCATTGCGATCACCTGCCTCCTTGGGCTGGAGCGGCCTCGCTGGCTCTACTGGATGCTGCCCTTGCTCGGCTTCGGAATCATCTCCATCGCCACCACCTGGCAACACCGACCTCTCGACATTGTCACTGGGTCAATCCTTTGCCTCTCCAGCGTTCTGGCAACCCGGCAACTCTTCAAGCGTTTGATTCCGGGACAAGCTCAGTGTTGAAAAACGTTATTCCTTCACCGATTGAATCGGAGCCACCGGCTTGGGATCCTTGAATTTCGTTACCATATATCCACCGAGTGCCGCAAGCAAGATCCCCGCAAAGAACTGCCAACGAATCGAGGCCATTCCACCCTCAGGAGGATTAAGTCTTAAAGCCACAACCGCGTTCACAATCGGAGCACCCGCAAAAATAATGGACATAACGGCGGTAGGGGGGCCGCCTTTGCCGAATGCCAAAAGAACTCCCAATGCTCCAATCGCACCGACCGTTCCGGCAATCAGGGACCATTTAAACCCTTCTCCCCGGAACTTAAGATCTGCGCCGTTGAGTTTCAGAAGAATCAGGGGAGCCAGAACCGCCACGAGGAAGTAAGCGATACCGACAACCAGGAAAGCCTTGTAGCGACCAAACTGGGGATCCTGCATTCCCATCGCGCCCTTGTGAAGAAACACGCCATAGAGCCCCCAAAAGGCTACCGTCATCAGTGCAAATCCTACCCAGTTCATATTCTTTTTTGCCGCCATGATTATCTCAGCTGCGCGCAGTGTCGCTGATACTTTCGTCGTTGGCTATCGCGAAGTGAAATTCAGGCCAAACAATCGCGAACCTGACCGGGAATCTCAACCGCTTTCATCGTGGCCAGATCGACACACACAGAGGTCATCTCCCCTTTGGCATGAACTTCGTCCGACTCATTCACGCGAAATTCGAAACCATACCGCACCGACCTGGTCCGTATTTCCAAGATAGATACCCTGACCCGGATGAAGTCGCCGAAGCGGATCGGCTTTTTGAAATCTGCGTTCGCATTGACACGCGGCCAGCCAATCCCCTCTTCATGCAGAGCCACGCCACGTTCACGGAGAAAGGCGTGCTCTGCCGACTCCATCCAGCGGTAGAAATTTGAAAAATGAGCGATTCCCGCCAGGTCGGTTTCGTAAAACTCGATCAGACGCGACCATTCAAATTCCTCCTTCATTCTTGGACCACCTTTCTCATGATCTTTTCAAATTCTCCTGCCATTGCCGTGACATGATAGCGATCTTCGACCGCTCGCCGACCCTTTTCTCCGATCGCTTTCCGCTCTGGATGATCGAGCATTTCTCGCAGACCCCGAGCCAAGCCCTTCGCCGAACCAGACTCAAACAAGACCCCACATTCCGCACTCCCCAGAATCTCAGGGAAAGCTGAAGCATCTGGCATCACCACCGGAACCCCACAAGCCATCGCCTCGATAAGGTATAAGCCAAAGGCCTCGGGATAAATTACGGGCACCGAAAACACGCTGAGACTTTTCAAAAAATGAGCTTTGGCCTCCCGATCTAAATCAGGGAGCCACTCGACATTCTCTGCCAACCCAGCCTCCTCCAACTGACTTTGTAACCGAGCGACATATTCGTCATCCCCTCCTCCCATCGTCCCTGCGATTGCGAGTGCCAAGGATGAATCGTTCAGTTCAATAAAGGCCTCAATCAGGAGCCCCAGCCCCTTTGAATGGCACATCCGCGCCAAATATCCAATCCGCTTCGTTCCGATGCTCTCAGCCATCTCGTATCCAGCCAAATCAATCCCGTTTGGAATGACCTCAATCGCACCCGCTTCCAGATCCAGCCTCTCTTCCATCACGCCCGCATAATATCGACTCGGGGAAACCAAGGCATCAGCATCGCGAACTCGCTTGGCCATTTCCAGCCAAGCTTCCCCACGCCAAGGAGCAGGGAGACCGTCGAGAAAAGAATCCTCTCCTTGAAAAGTGCAAATCACAGGAACTTTGAGGCGGCCTTTTAATTCTCCGATGAGCCCCGCGAGGAGGGCATTAGAAAGCAGCAAAACATCCGGCTTCCCATCTCGTTCCAGCCATTCCACCAGCTTGTCGACCTCCTTGCCAAGATTGCTCTCTTCAAGTCTCAGCATTTGGCAGGTCATCTCACCCTGCTCTTTTGCTGAGGTCAGATGACTTCGCTTTGCCACCGCCCGCAGGAGACCACGGCCATTAAAGATCTTATCCATCCAACGCGGTAAGCCCCGAAAAATCCGGTATTTCTGCTGAAGATAGACATTGATCCCTCCAAAAAAAACCGGCGTTCCGGGGTCGACCCGTTCCTCATCAAGCTGGAGAGGAAGATACATCGGAACCAAATGTGCCTCATGCCCCTGAGTAATGAGAGCCTTCGCGAGCGCGTTGTCACGCATACAGGCTCCGCAGTAGTAGCTACCCGTTCCAGCGGTAAGAATGGTGATTTTCAAAGTGAAACCGGGGCTACTGTCGTCTGCACGCTCTTGCCATGGGCCAAATCCTCGGGAAGATCCGCGAACTCACCGACCCTCTTAAAAAGTTCTTCGTAGTCCTTGTCCATCAAGTCACCAATGAGGCAATCCGTGAGATCGCGACGCACTTCGGCATACTTCATCACGACATCTTTGAAACTAAAGTTGTCATCGTAAAAGGCGTAAACAAGTTTACGCATCCACTCGATCCCTTGGCAGACCTTCTCACCATATCCTTGGAATTGCCCGGCGCTGGTGTCTTCGTTTTTTAAAGCAAGCTCCACCGCATCAGCACCCATCGAACCTGTCGTGAGAGCCAGATAAACACCGGACGAGAAAACTGGATCGAGAAAAGCGAAGGCATCGCCAATCAACAATAGGCCGTCGGTCGCGCAGTTTTCGGCACGATAGGAATACTCGCCCGTCACCCAATATTCGCCGAACTGTTCGCCCTCGGAAAGATGATCGTGGACCCACTTGTTCTCCTTGATTTCACGTTCGTAAATCTTGGCCAGATCGCGGCCATCGCGGTAAAGATAATCACGCTCAGCCACGATCCCCGTACTCACGATATCATCCTTGAGCGGAATATTCCAGAACCAGCCCTTCTCTTTAACATAGGCAATCGTGGTTGCTCCTTCATCGACACCGGGATCACGTTTTGCTCCCTTGTAGAGAGTCCAAATCGCAATCTTGTTGAGCTTCGGGTCGCGCTTCCTCCACTTTTTCTTCCTTTGAAAAAGGGCGTCACGGCCAGAGGCATCCATCGTGATTGGAGCACGAAGTTCAAAGCAATGACCGCTCTCATCTTCCGCGGTGACTCCCACAACCACGCCCTCCTCTTCCAAAAAATCGATCACCTTAATTCCCTCTCTCACCTCAGCACCCGCCTCGCGAGCCCGCTCCATCATCATCGTGTCGAAGGTCTCCCGATCCACCTGCCAAGTGCGCGCACGTGGATGATCAGTGTGTTTCTCAAAGTAGAACGGCGTAGAAAGCTCCCCTTCTTCACTGACAAACTGCACGCTTTGTTTTGTTTGGAATCCCTTTGCATCAAGTCGCGAGGTCATGCCCAACCGATCCAAGGTATCCCAACAATGCGGGATCAGAGATTCTCCGACATGGTAGCGGGGAAAATGCGCCTTCTCCAAAACAATGACCTTCCTCCCATGTTCTTCGGCAAGAATAGTCGCCGACGTGGTGCCAGCCGGACCGGCCCCAATGATGAGAACGTCGCAGTCGTAGGAGAGATTTGAGATCATGAATTTTCGAAGGGTAGGATTTCAATAATACGAGCCAGCACATTCCGCCTCGCATCAAGTAGGGTATTGTAGCGCCCAAAGAGGAATTTACTACTGGCAGATGGAAAAAAACCCGGCTGAAAAGTCGAGCTGGGGATTTTTAGAAAACCACCCGGTTCGCTGGTGTAGATAAAATCACTTTCGTTCAAGATCCTCCCCAGTGGTTTTTCCCGGGCCAAAATCTCAGCCCGCATCCCCTCCGGGAATTTCTCCAGGTGAATCCGAATGAGCCCATACTCGACCGGCTTTCCACCCACTTTCAGAAGCACCTCGCGGACATAACAATCGTCGGCGGAGGGTTCTTGAAAAACAGACAGCTCCACCGCGCCACCGTGAAACCTCGACAAAGTCGAGGTCATATCACGGTCGTGGCACAAAAGCTCCCGGTAGGGTAACTGGACCTCATCAGGCTCAACCCAAGTGAACTGCAATCCCCGCAAGCGGTCGCAGTCCAGGAGATCCTGAATCTCGCGCTCCTGATCCATTGCTAGACCAATTGACTTGTGCGGTGCTCCGGCAAGAAGAAATCATGGAGGATATTATCAACGCAGAGCAAGCCATCGCGCGCCAAGACAATCTCTTTCCCATCGACATGAAGGAGCCCTTCGTCGGTCAATTCTCCCAGCTCCTTTTCCCAACGACTCAAAACATCAACCCCATACTTGGAATCAATCGCACCCGCGTCAACTTTCCCCAACTTCATCCGGAGAATAAACTCACGAATCATCCGTTCTTCCTTGGTCGTTTTGAAGCTTCGTTTTGTCGGAATATTTCCGGCCTCGATCGCTTCAACATACTCGTCAATCTCCGTGAAATTTTGATAGTGCAAACCCGCCGCATGCGAGAACGAAGCAACTCCAAGCCCCAAAAGATCCGCACCGCCCCATAGCGAGTCACGGTAAATAAATTTTGCCTTGTTAGGATCTTTCACCGCCGTATAGCCCGATCCCACGGAATAACCCGCACTTTCGAGCGCCGCAAAGGCCTCCTTCACCCAGCGACGCTTGGTCTGCCAGTCAGCTACCGGAGCAATAAGCTTCCCCGTGTCCTTCATCTCACGGAAAATCGTGGTATTATAGGGAATTTCCATCTGGTAAATCGTGACGCTATCGGGAGCCATCTCGATCGTCTTTTCAATGTTACGCTGCCAATTCTCCTCAGTCTCCTCCATCATCCCGGCAATCAGATCGATATTGATTTGGTCGAAGTTCTCGGCCCGAGCCCGCTCGTAAGCGTTCCTGCCTTCCTTAGAGCGATGAGCCCGCCCATTGATCTCGAGAATATGGTCGTCATAGTTCTCGATTCCGAGACTCAAACGAGTCACCCCAATGTCTTTAATTGCCGCGAGTTTCCCCGCATTTAAAGTCCCCGGCTCACATTCGAAGGCAACCTCTTCAGCCTCGTCCCACGGAAGAATTGCCTTCATTCGGTCGGTCAAATTTCCAAGCTGTTTCGCGGAAAGATAGGAAGGCGTTCCCCCTCCAAAGTAAACGAAGTGCGGCTTACGACCTTCAATCAGGGGCTTTCGTGCCATTATCTCCAGTTCTTTCACCGTCGAATCGAGGTAATTCTTAATGTCGTCCGCGCTCTTATCGGTATAAACGCGAAAGTAACAAAAATGACACCTCTTCCGGCAGAACGGAATGTGATGATAAAGCCCCAGTGGCACCCCTTCCTTGGAAGGCTGACTGTAAATGTCCTCAACCTTTTGATTCTGATCCTCCGACCAGAAGGAGAACGGTGGATAGTTAGAAATGAAGTAATTCCCGGCCCGGGTGTCTTTTTTTTGATCTGCAGCTGCGTTCATGTTTAGAAAAGGTTGGAGTAACCTGGCTAGAATACACGGATGAAAGTTCGTTTTTTCATGAGATTTCATGAGATTTCATGAGATTTCCCAGCTATCACTCGACGTAGCGTGACGAAAAAGTCACAATTAACGGCGATGGAACCTACCGGACCTACGATTCACTCCGTTCCAGTTATGGAAAATATTCTCATCGTCGAGGACGAGATCGACATTGCCAACTTGGTATCCTTCAATCTCGAACGCGCCGGCTACACGGTGGACATGGTCCACGATGGCCGCGAAGGACTCGACAAAATTCTTAAAGAGCGGCCCGACCTCGTTGTTCTCGACTTGATGCTCCCGGGCATGGACGGCTACCAAATTCTAAAGGAAATGCAGCGCGACACCCGCTCGCACGCCATTCCCGTTCTCATGCTCACTGCAAAAAGCCAGATCGATGATCGCATCAAAGGGCTCGAATCCGGGGCTGATGACTACCTCACCAAGCCCTTCAGCCCAAAGGAACTCATCCTGCGGGTCCAGGCCATCATTAAGCGGAACCGCTCCACTCCCGGCACGGTCATCTTTTCCTTCGGCCCCTTCCGCTTCGACAAAAACAACCTCGCCTTTTTTCTTAACGAGGAACCTTTACCCCTCACTTCCACCGAGTTCAAGCTCCTCCTTTTTCTCTGCCAGCGGGCCGGACAGCCCCAAGATCGCAATGACCTCCTCAGAGTTGTTTGGGGCTATAACGACGATGTTCACAGCCGCACTCTCGACACTCACATGAAGCGCCTCCGCCAAAAACTTGGTGATGAAAGCGCACTCATCGAAACGGTCCGCGGGATTGGCTACCAAGTCCGCGAAATCGAATGACCTACTTCGCCGTCGCCTGCGCTTTGGTTCTGCTGATCCTTTTGAGTCGAACCAAAAAGAAACTGCGCAGATCGGAAGAACTCGCCGAACAACTCCAACAAGATCTCCGCACCCAAGCCGACGAGCAAAGAAAAGTTCACGAAAGAGAAATCCAACGGCTGCTAAATGCTCTCCCCTATGCCTTCTTCTCAATCAACGAGAGGGGAAGGATCGTTCGTTTCAATCGTGAGGCCCAAATCATCTTCAAAAACCGCGAGATCCTCGGTCGCAGCATCCGCCAAATTTTTCTCGATGCCCCTATCGTTGAGGAGATTGAGAAAGTCATCGAAGAGGCTTCTCCCCACCGCTATAATCTTCGACTCCCTCCCGACTCCGCCTTCTCGAAGAAGTCCGGGGAAAAAGATTCCCACTGGGAGATCGACCTCCGCCAACTTTCAATAAAAAGCGACAGTTTCGAAATCCAACTCATGATGCGCGACATCACCGCCAGCGTGCAAGCCGATCAAATCAGGCAAGACTTCGTGGCCAATGCCTCGCATGAGCTTCGCACCCCACTCTCCATCATCTTCGGTTATCTCGAAAACCTCACCGAAGAAGGTGGCCTAGACAAAAAAGAAGTTGCGCAAAAAATGCTGAGCACCATGGATCGTCATGTCGTTCGTATCAACCGGATCGTAGAGGATATGCTCCTCATTTCAAAGCTCGAATCAGAAGACGCGGCTCCGCTCAAATTAGCCTCCTTCGACCTCGCTCACTGTGTCAGAGATGTCTCCGAACGCTTGGAGTTGGTCATTAAAAAACAGCAAGCGACCCTCGTGAACGAGGTTCCCAAACTTCAGGTCATCGGAGATCAGTTTTATTGGACCCAAGTCATTTTCAACCTTGTTGAGAACGCTCTCAAGCAAAACGCGACCCTCCCGGTCACCGTCACCGTTTTAGCTCGTACCCAAAAGAATGAAGATCTCGTGGTCGAAATATCCGACGACGGAATCGGGATTCCCAGTGCAGACATCCCCTTCATCTTCAAGCGATTCTATCGCGTTGAAAAACATCACTCTCAGACCCAGATTAAAGGAACAGGCCTTGGCCTTTCCATTGTCAAAAGAGCGATCGAAGCACATGGCGGAAAAATCGCCGTCACCTCAACGCCCGGCGTGAATACGACCTTCACCATAAGTATCCCCAAAGACCCTCCCGCAAAAGAGGCGCCATTAGGTTCACCCTGAGATTTCCGCAAGCGCGCGAGCCTTCAACTCCTCGGCACACTCTTCCCAGACCGATTCCTCGATCTCGTGAACGTCCACGCCCACCCCGGCCTCCTTTAAAAGAAGCACCGTCAGTTCACCTCCCAAATGCTCGCGAAACTCCTCCAGCCCGGCAAAGACTTGCCGCCGCCCCTTCGCATCACGGAGCTCCAGAGCCTCATGCCAAACCGGGAGCTCCAACCTCTCGATCACTCGTAAAACCCGCTCCGCTTCCGTTAAGTTCAGCAGCCCAACCTTCGCCGCATACAAGGTATCCAAGGCGACCCCCACCGATACCGCCTCACCATGGCTTAATTCAAAATCCGTCAACTGCTCCAGCTTGTGCGCCGCCCAGTGACCGTAGTCCAGCGGTCGGCTACTTCCCAATTCAAACGGATCGCCTCCCTCCGCGATGTGACGAGCATGATGAAGCGCCGAACGCTGCACCGCTTCTTCCAGAGTGGCTTCGTCCAGTTCCGCTAACTTCGAAACGTTCGCCTCCATCCAATCAAAAAACTCCCCATCCCGGACCAAGGCCACTTTCACCGCCTCGATCAAACCTGCCCGCCGAGTCATCTCAGGCTGGGTGTGCAAAAATTGAAAATCATTCACGACCGCATACGGCACCGCGAATGCTCCGATAAAATTCTTCTTCCCGAAGGCATTGATCCCGTTCTTCACCCCCACTCCGCTGTCGTCTTGCGAGAGAGTCGTCGTCGGAAATCTCACCAACCGCACCCCGCGATGCCCCGTCGCCGCCGCAAACCCGATCACGTCTAAGAAAGCCCCGCCACCAATCACAACCACGTAAGAGTGCCTGTCAATATGATGGGCCTCAATCGCAGACATTGCCGCCTGATACACCTTATCATCACGCTTCGCCACTTCCGCACCCGGCAGCCATTCCACCCCCGTCAGGCGCAAGCCCGCGAGATCTGAAAAATAATCCTGAATTTCCCCCTCCAATTGTGGAAAGAACTCCCTCAAGCCATTCTCCACAAAAACGAGCACCTTGCTCCGCCCACGGGTCTCCAGTAATTCTGCAACCATCGCATTTTTCGACAAAAATGCCCCTCGTGTGAATCTGATCCGGTGGCGAAAGCCTACCTGTATGTTAAAGTCCTCTCCGCTCATTCGTTGGTTTATTAACTCTTCATACGTTGCTTGGCCACCGATTCTTTGGGTGTATCTTCAAAACATGCCCGAGATCCTCTCACACTACGAAGGCCGCCACCTCTCTCTCCGCGAAATCGACGACTGGCAATTCGCCACCCGGCCCAACGCCACCGGGGTTGTCGGCATCTTTGCCATGACCACCGACCGCCAAGTCATCCTTATCGAACAATATCGCCGCCCCATCCAATCCCGTGTTCTGGAAATCTGCGCAGGACTCATTGGAGACGAAGAAGAATTCGCCGACGAAGCCATTGTCGACTGCGCCAAACGCGAACTCATTGAAGAAACCGGCTACACCGCCGGAAAAATATCCCTTCTCCTCAGTTCGCCCACCTCCGCTGGCATGACGGACGAAACCACCCACCTCTTCTTCGCTGAAGACTGCCAGAGAACCGACTCAGGAGGAGGAGTCGATGGCGAAGACATCACCACCCATCTCGTTCCCTTTGCCGAACTTGCACCCTTTCTCTCTCAAGCCTCAGAACGAGGGCTCTTGATCGACTTCAAAATCCACGCCTGTCTTGGAGCCCTTTCATTAAATTCGTCCCAAAGATAAGTCAAATTACTGAATGATATTTTGACACCTAGGCGTAGGTTCAAGCATCTCCTGATGCGTAGAATTTTCCTTTTCCCCCTTCTCGCGGCCCGAACTCTCTCTGGTGCAGAACTTCCCGACATCATCGACTTCAACGATCACGTCCAACCCATCCTCTCTGAGAATTGCTACCAGTGCCACGGGCCCGATTCCTCCACCCGCGAACCCAAAAAGAGCCCTCTCCGCCTCGATCGCGAAGAATTCGCCTTCCTCGCCCGCAAAAGCGGCAAGCCCACCATCATCAAAGGCGACCCCAATGCCTCCGACATCATCAAGCGCATCATCAGCACCGACGTCAATAACGTCATGCCCCCGCCCGAATCGCACAAAAAACCTCTCAAGCCCCACGAAGTTGCTCTCCTAAAAAAGTGGGTCGAGCAAGGTGCCCCTTACGAGGAACACTGGTCCTTCATCTCCCCCACCAAAGCCACGCCCCCCGCAAGCGACTGGGCCCACACTCCCATCGATCACTTCATCGCCGCCAAGCAGCGCGAGAAAAACCTCACTCCAAGCCCGCCGGAAGACCCCGCCCGCCTCCTTCGCCGGCTCACCTTTGACCTCACCGGCCTTCCCCCAACTCCTGCCGAAGTCTCCGCCTTCCGTGAAATGGCGGCCATGGACCTCCCCGCAGCCGTCGAAATGACCGTCGGCAAACTCGTCACCACCGATGCCTACGCCGAGCACTTTGCCCGCCATTGGCTCGACGCCGCCCGCTACGCCGACACCCACGGCATCCACATCGACAACTACCGCACCATCTGGCCATACCGCGACTGGGTCATCGAGTCCTTCCGCCAAAACATGCCCTTCGATCAGTTCACTCGTGAACAAATCGCCGGAGACCTTCTCCCAAATTCCTCCCTCGATCAAAAAATCGCCACCGGCTTCAATCGCTGCATGCCCACCACCGGAGAAGGTGGTGCCATCGCCAAAGAATACGAGGCCATCTACGCCGCCGACCAAGCCTCCACCACCTCCGCCATCTGGCTCGGACTCAGCACCGGTTGCGCCGCCTGCCACGATCACAAATTCGACCCCATCTCGCAAAAAGACTTCTACGCCCTCACCGCCTTCTTCCGCAACACCACCATGGATGCCATGGACAAAAACAAGGCCGACCACCCGCCCAACATCTTTGCGCCTCTCTTAAATGACCGTAGGCTTTGGAAATCGATCGACCGAGAGATCGCCAGCGCCGATCAAGCCATCACAAAAAGACGCCGCGAAGCACAGCCTGATTTCCAGGTCTGGCTTGCCGCCCAAGATCCCACCGCTCCTTCAGGCCCTGTCCTTATTCCCGAGGCCTCCCTCCCGCTCATCGTCTCTGAAAAGAAAATCACCGCCACCATCAACGGCGAAGAAAAGACCTTCAATTTCCCCCACAAAACCACCAATGCCCCGGGCCTCGGCGACGTCGCCAACATCTCCGGCATCAATGTTCCACTCGGCGACCTCGCCACCTTCGATGCCCGTGACCAAGTCACTTTTGGCGGCTTTATCTATCTCGATGGCTCCGCCAATGGTGCCGTCATCTCCCGCATGGACTCATCCTCCGACTACCGAGGCTGGGATCTCTGGCTCGAAAACAGCCACCTTGGCTCCCACATCGTCGACCAATGGCCCGACAAGGCCATCAAAGCAGTCACGACCGCCCCTCTCGAACGTCGCAAGTGGCACCACGTCATGATCACCTATGATGGCTCCGCCACCCCCGACCAAAGCCTCACGATCTATGTGAATGGCAAAGCCGCTCCCCTGAAATATTCATACATTGGGAAAGTCGACTCCCTCCTCACAAAGGTTCCCACCCGCCTTGGGGCACGCCACCCCGACATTGAAGTCACCGGTACCGCTAGCTTCCACGGGTTCCAGTTTTTTAAACGGAAACTGACCCCATCAGAAATCGAGCAGTCATCCCAAAAGAGCGATCACTCCCAACTCCTCGCCGTTCCTGCCGACGAACGAACCGACGACCAAAACAAGGCTCTCTTGGATCACTACATCCAAAACATCGACGCCCCCACAAAAGAGCTCCTCGCCAGAAAAAATACCCTGGTTGAGCAAAAAAATTCCCTGCGCGCCAACGGATCCCCCACCCTCGTCATGGAAGAGAAAAAAGAAGACGCCTTCGCCCACATTCTCGACCGTGGTGAATATGCTCTCGAAAAAGAAAAGGTCTTCGCCGACATCCCCGAGGTTTTCCAAAACAAAAAATCCGGATCCAAAAAATCCCGCCTCGATCTCGCCGACTGGCTTGTCTCCGACAACAACCCCCTCACCGCCCGCGTCACGGTGAACCGTCTCTGGTATTACTTCTTCGGACGCGGCATCGTCGAAACGACCGAAGACTTCGGTATCATGGGGGCCCGTGCCACCCACCCGGATTTGCTCGACTACCTCGCCATCGAACTCGTCGAAAGCAATTGGAATCTCCAACACGTCGTCAAGCTCATCACCAGCTCCGCCACCTACCAACAGTCCGAAAAAACGACCTCCGCCAACCGCGAAAAGGACCCAACAAATATCCTTCTCTGGCGCTCACCCCGCCACCGCCTAGAGGCCGAGCAACTCCGTGACCTCGCCCTCGCCTCAAGCGGCCTCCTCGTTGAAAAAGTCGGTGGCCCTCCCGTCAAACCCTACCAACCCGGCAATATCTGGGACGCCGTTGCCATGAAAGAATCGAACACCCGATTCTATAAGCAAGACGCCGGAGACGCGCTCTACCGTCGCTCAATCTACACCTTCTGGAAACGCACCGCCGCTCCTCCCAGCATGGAAATTCTCAATGCCCCCACACGCGAAGTCTTCTGCGTCCGCCGTGACCGCACCAACACTCCCCTCGCCGCCTTTGTCACGATGAACGATCCCCAGTTCGTCGAAGCTGCCCGCGCCCTCGCTACCACCGCCCTGAAGGCCAACCAATCCTTCAGCCACCGTCTCGACCACATCACGATGGCTCTCATGGCGCGCACTTTGGACAACAAAGAACAAGAAGTCGTCAAAACCGCCCTCGACCACCACCTGAAGCACTATCAGGAAAACCCCGACCTCATCGATCCTTTCCTCACCGTCGGTGAAAGCAAACCCGACACCTCCCTCAACAAGGCCGCCCTTGCCGCCTGGACCCTTATTTCCTCCCAGATTTTCAACCTCGACGAGACCCTCACCAAGTAAGGTTAGGGAATCAGTCATATCGAGCGAGAAGGAGCGCCGTGATTTAATCGTTGATCTGTCGCGCTTTTCGGCGCATTCTTTAGGCAGTTAGAGATCGTTGGCGAAATTTTCACCGCTTCCACTCCCACTTTTTGAGAGATCCTCAGCCATTGCCCCGGCGTCCTCCGCACTCTTTTGCTTCGACCGGCGTGCAAGCCCACTTGCAGGATCTTCCATCTCCACCCATCCCCGGTTGCCGAGGGTAATCAGACCTGTTCTGATGAATCCGGTTCCAGGTAACCACACTTTTTATTTTTCTATATCGACATGATTCCACCTGACTCTGATTCCGCAAACCACGGAGGCCAACAAGCCTCGGGCGACTCCGATGGGCGCCGCCGTAATCGTAACCGGAACCGCAATCGTAGCCGCAGCCGAGGTCGCAGTAATAACAACAACGGCGGATCCGGTGGCGGACAAAAGCAAGGCCGCGTCCGCGGATACGGAGCACGAGAGGGTGCCCGCGACGGAAGCCGCGATCGGGACGATCAACGTGGCGAAAGAAAGCCCTTCGAGTTCACAGGCGATCCCGTCGCCGTCGATGGACTCTTCGAGATCGCACCCAAAGGATTTGGCTTCCTCCGCAAACCTGATCAGGACTTCGAACAGCGAAAAGAAGATGTCTTCGTCCCACCCGACCTCACCCGCAAGTATGGCCTCCGTCCCGGAGTCTGGCTCAAAGGAATGGCCCGTGACAGCTCTCGCGGCCCTCAGATGGTTGAAGTCACGTCCATCAACGGGCTCAAACCCGAAGATGCTCGTAAACTCCCGGCATTCGAAGAATTAAAAGCCGTCAATCCCAGCAAACAGATTGGCTTCGAAACCACTCCTGAGCGCTACACCACCCGCCTCGTCGATCTCATGACTCCCGTGGGACGCGGCCAACGCGGCCTCATTGTTTCTCCTCCCCGTTCCGGAAAGACCACCCTCCTTTTACACATGGCGCAAGCCGTGCAAGAACGACATGAGGAACACATTCACCTCATGGTTCTCCTTGTCGATGAACGCCCGGAGGAGGTCACGGAATTCCGCCGTCAACTTCCTGATGCCGAGCTCTATGCCAGCTCGAACGACGAATCCCAGCGTAACCACTGCCGCCTCGCCGAACTCTGCATCGAGCGGGCCAAGCGCCTCGTCGAAGCCGGGCAACACGTTTTCATCTTGATGGATTCCATCACCCGTCTCGCCCGCGCCTACAATGGCAATATGGGTGGGAGCAAGGAAAGCCGCGGCCGTGGATATCAATCCGGCGGCATCGTCGCCGGGGCTCTGGAAATGCCACGCCGCCTTTTCGCCGCCGCCCGTAACACCCGTGAAGCCGGCTCGCTCACCATCATCGCCACCGCCTTGATTCAAACGAACTCCAAGGCCGATGAAGCCATTTTCCAAGAGTTCAAGGGAACCGGAAACATGGAACTCGTTCTCGATCGTCGCATCGCTGAACACTACGTCTATCCCGCCGCAGACATCTTCAAATCCGGCACTCGCCGTGAGGAACTCATCCTCCCGGAAATGTCGCTGAAGAAAATCTACATGGTGCGTCGCGGCCTCGCGGGACATAAGCCGGTGGAGGCGATGGAACGGCTCCTTTTCTTTATGAAAAAGTTCCCCAACAACGCGCAAATGCTGATGGAGATCAAAGGTTAAATTTCTCTCCGAAAAGAGGTGGCGATCTGCACCCCGAGCTGGTATAAATTAGGTAAGGTATCATTTTACCGAAGTTCATTATGCAAACAAGAAACGTAGACCCGAAAATTACCGTGACTGTTCGTCACGAAGACATCACTGATTCACTCCGGCAGTATGCCATGGAGAAGATCGGTGGAATTCATTTGGATTATCCCCGCATCATAGAGGCCAAGGCCATTCTTGATGTCGAAGGGAGTCGAAGGCACAAAGCTGAGATCATCCTTTTCTGCGCCGACCACATTGTCATCGATGCCTCCTCGGAAACCGAGGACATGTATAAAAGCATCGATTTCACGATCGACAAGATTGCTCGTAGAATGCGGAAACACAAGACCCGCCTTCTGAAACGTCGGACTCCGCGCCAAGAGGACAGCATTCGCTACCTTGATGAGCTAAACTACCGCGCCGACTTCCTCGACAATCTCCCGGACGAGGTGAATGAAGCCGAAGAGCCGGAACCTTTCTTCGTGCACAAAGAGTCAGTTAGCCTCCGCCGACTCTTCAAAGAAGAAGCGGTTGTGGAACTGGACCTCACCGAGCGCCCCTTCGTGGTATTTCAAAATGCCCGAAGAGATGTCGTTTCCATCATCTGGCGTAAGTCAGATGGAGAATACGGCATGTTCGACGTCCCCAAGTAGGTGACGCTTTGAAAAGCTACTGCCCAGTCCAGCCCGTGCCTTGCGAGCGGACTGGCGCGACCTCTTCCGGCTTCCAGTGCCAAGTCATATTGACCTGGATGTCCGGATGAATGCTATGCTGCACGGGGCAGCTCAGTGCCGAACTTTGAAAAATCTTCTTGTCAGGATGCGACTCGCTAAGAGGCATGAAAACCTCTACCCAGAGCTTGGCAATTCGACGAGGCAGGTCATCGGAAATCTGCTTCTTCACCGTGACCCGCATTTCTTGCACATCAATGTTCTTATGACGTGCTGTAATACCGATCATCGTCGCCATACACGTTCCTAATGCCGTCGCGACCAGATCAGTCGGGGAGAAACTCTCGCCCCTCCCCTGATTATCGACCGGAGCATCGGTCTCAATCTTGCTGCTGGAGGGCATGTGTTGGGCGTTGCATCGCAACTGTCCTTCATAATCAATTCGGATTTCTACCATCGGTGTCTTCGTTAGGGGGGACATTCTTTTGCTCCTCTTCGCCGTCCTTGGCAAGCACGACTCGAAATCCGTAGCTCTCTTTTCTGGAATCAACGACCGCCGGATAGCGGAATCGCGACTCTAGATTATCCTCGCTGGACCTATTCCATCCGCCCCCCCGAAGCACTCCGTATCCGAAGTACGAATCAGAAACCCATTCATGGACATTTCCACCCAGATCAAAGAGACCAATGATATTCTGTGGGAACTGCCCAACCGCTGCGAGCTGGGGAAAACCATCGTCATACCCCCCAATGATTTTCTCGGCGCTAAAAAACTCAATCGCCGATAAATCAGCGTAGTTCCCCACCTTGGCAACCGGCGGAAAAGTCAGCCCCCACGGAAACTTCCCCTTGTTTCCAATCTCCTTCTCCCGGTCCGCCGGGCCCTCTCCAATTTCCACAAGCCCCACCATCCGACTCCACTCCTGATCCGTCGGGAGACGATAACGATAGTCCTGATTGATAAACTCGGGCCGCTCCTTCTCGGTCAGCCATTTGCAGAAGGCCTGACACTCCGATCTTGTCACCGCGACGACTGGCACCAAGGGATCCTTATCCAAAATAACCTCACCCTCCTTCAGTTTCCTGGCTGAAAGGTAGGCTCGATAATCCTGACTTCTCGTCTCCCAGACCGCGACCATGAGTTCATCACTGAGAGGCGCCATGCTCATTCCAAGACTGTTGGTCCAATTCTGACCAGGAGTCAGACTCTGGTTCTCCTTGAGAACGAAAGTTCTCTCAAAATGTCCTCGGTCCGCGAGGATTTGTCGACTGCCCAAGGCCTTATAGCCCCCATATTCAAATCGAAATTCCACTTTACCAGGGACCACCCTTTCGTCTGAATAAGGCGTAACCCCGACGGGAACATCGTCGATATAAATATAAGCTCCACTCGGATTGGTATCGATGACAATCGAGCCATAGGGAATCGGTCTCACGATACAATAAAACGGACGAAGAATCTTCCCGTCTTTCTTTGCCTCACCCGGTAGTTTATTCTCTGGAAAACGACGATCATAGTCGGCGACCAGTTGACGATTTTCGCCAATAACTTCATCCGTGTAATCCTCAAAATACCCTTCATTCACGCACTTTGCCATTAGCCATTGCGCATACCGCTCTGCCCCCCCTTCGGGAACGGCCACAATTCTTCGCCCGCTATAGTTGAAGAAAATCGCCCGATCATTCCTTCCCATTTCCTTCAAAAAAAGCCGCCAATCTTGCTCCGAAACGTGATGGTTCGATTGGTGTTGATTACCCTTTACCCCATGAGGGAGGTAGGTATGGCCGATCGCGTCAATCCATGGTTCACCTTCCTTGGGTGGTGAAAAAAGCGGCAGGGTCTCATTGATAAACATGACCTGCTGCCCCTGATCGATCACTTTCCGCTCAATCCTTAGTTCGCGATACCGCGAAGATTTCAGGATGAGAACCATCTTTGTTCCCACTTCGCGATTCGAAAGGTTTGCCGGGGTATAGCTTAAAAAATTGCGATCGGCATCCAACACCTCCGCCCCCTCGGGATCGCTCAGCACCTTCACCATCACAAAGCGTGGCGGCAATGGCTCCCGCTTCCCCTCAATGATGTGTGTCCCCCAAGTGTTTTCGATCCAGACCTGGCTCGCAAACAGGCCCATCAAAGCGATCGAAAGAAAGCCCACCTTTGCAATCATTGGGACCTTTTTACGAGCCCGTTTCCCTTTTTGAAGTCGGGCCAATGCATCGGCCAACTCACGGCCACTCTTGATCTTGCGCTTCGCGATTCGCGGCTCGCAGATATCGCAAACCATGCGATTCAACTTGATCCACTTCTTGCGCTGATCGTCACCGGAGCCCTGATTTGGCAACTCCGGAAATTGGAGCCGATCCATCCCCGTCGCCATCTCGTAGAGAACCTTGCCCAAACTATAAATGTCCGCCTGTTCAGATCCCGGACCCTCGGGCGGCACAAATCCCTCGGTCCCCACAAAGGTCCGCTGATCCTTCGCTGCCACCAGACCGATGTCTGCCAACTTGGCCTTTCCTTCCACGAAAATGACATTGGATGGCTTCACATCCCGGTGCGTCAAACCACGCTCGTGAAGCTCTCCCAGGGCATCAGCAAGGCGACGCCCGGTCGCGATGCAAAAATTTGTCGGCAACGGCGCTCCATTTGCCCTCACCATATCAGTCCGGAGAGTCCGCGGCTCGTATTCAACCGGATTAATTTCACCCTCATTGTGGGCGTCATCGCCCAATTCCATCACGTAGTAATAGAAGGATGATTGATCAAGGCTCCGCCCCACATGGAGGATGTTCACAAAGCCCGGATAGTCGCGGGAGATGGGTTCAAAACGTAGGATGCCCTCAAACTCGCGCTCGAAAGTCCGCTCATCGGAAAAATCCTCCCGATAAACGATCTTCACCGCACGCATCGCCCCCGTCACCCCCCGGGCGAGCCACACCTCGCCATAGGCACCGCCTCCGATCTTCCGGAGGACTTCGTGATCCGGGATCAATGGGTCTGGCCTAATCTTTTTTTGCATCCTTCTCGAGCTTTACCAATTCCTTCTTCAACACGGAACCCACGCGGTGCTTGGCGAGATAAACCTGGGCCATACTGACTCCGAGATGATCCTGCACCTTTTTGGCATCCCACTGTTTCACCACGTAGTAGTCGAAGATTTGATACTGTTTTGGCGAGACTTGGGCCTTCACCCGCGTCAGCGCCATATCGGCAATATTTTTCTTCCACTCGACGGCCCACATCCGCTCCAGCAGGTCACCTTTAGGGTCTTCAAAGCGATCAATAATGGCCGTCTTACGGTCATCTTCCCAGCCCCCACCGGGCATCGCAGTATCTTTTTTACGCTTACGGAACTGATCATTGATCCGCCAGCGGGTCATATTCATCAGCCAGGTTTTAAATGAACCCTGATTTGGGTCGTAGAGGTTCTTCTTACTCTGCTTCGCAATCGAGAGAATCGTTTCCTGCACCGTATCAAAGGCCTCGTCATGCCGCAGCCCCGCCTTGATTCCCACTGAGTAAATCAGCTTCCAGTAAGTCTGGTAAAACTCATCCCAAGTCCGCTGATCTTCCCAATTCTCCAGTCGTGCAATCATGCTCTTACGCGTCTTTGCATAACCCTTGGTGAGATCGACTTCCTTGCCATCTTTACCATCACCTTTTGCCTTTTTCTTGGGGGGATCTTTCTCTTCGCGGGCCATTAGATGGACTATAACCCACCCCTCTCCAGCCGAAAGTCTTTCTTCAGTTTCTGAAAAAGCCACTTTTCAAAAATTATCAGAAAATGTTAAAAACTGAGTATTTTATTGTATTCACCCCCTTCTCCGCGAAAATCGCCAAGCAAACAATTAGCCTCAGTCGCCTGTTCACCCCTATGCCGACCGAGATCAAGCCCAGCCACTGCGACTAATGACTTCCTCTTCGCTGAACCATTCTCAGCACGTTGAAAGGATCCGTGAGATCCTGATCGGTAGAGACCTGCAGCACATGCATGGTCGCATTTCTCGTATTGAAGGAGCCTTGGAACAAGAAGGTGCCCCCACCACCTCACCCGGGCTTCTCGAAGCAATCACCCAACTCCGCCATGAACAGGAGAACCTTCGAAAAGAAGTCACCAACCTCAAAATGGGATCCGTCCCCTCTAAATATGCCTCTTTCACGGAACCAAGCGATGACTTTGCCTCCGAAATGGCCGCACGCATCGATGCCCGCTTCCGCGAAATCCTCTCCCACCTACAGAACGAACTCCTCCAATTAAAGGGCCAGCTTGATGAAGACCTAAGTTCGCTCAAAACGGCCAAGGCCGACCGTGCCGAACTCACTAGCCGCTTCGCCCGTCTCGCCAGTGCCGCCATGGATAAGCAAGACGAGGACAACACAAAATCGAACGAGGGCTTCCTCCTATAGTCCCAACTTCCCCCTTTGCCGATGACCGACACCCAAGCCAGCGCCCTCGAAAAACTCGAACGCCGCACCCCGCTCCCCCGCGTCGCAGAACTGCTAGCAGGCACAGCTATGCCTGCCACCACCCCACCCGCCCAGTTTACCACCGGATTTACCACCGAGATCCCCGCCTTTTCCCCATCCAAACCCCCAAACTCTTTCAGAACTCCCGGGATCGCCCCCCTTCCAGCTACCGGCACCCTTCGCGACGCGGTTTCTTCAGCCATGACCGAACCTCCGGTGGCCATGCCTGCCCCCGTGATCATCCCCATGGCCGAAGAGCCCTTCATCACCAAACCTATTCCCCTTCCAAAAGAAACACCACTTGCCAAAGCACCCGTTTCCAAGCCACCCACCATCAAAAATAAGCCAGTGGAGGCAAAACCCGCCCCGCCCTCACCCTTTGAAACCGGCAAAGAAAAAGTCCCGCCATCATTTACCGATGACCCGAAACCCCTCCCCAGGTTCGAGAAAATCGAAAAGCTAGCCAACGACGCCCAACTCGTCGAAGCCCTCCTTCCAATTGTCGAGACCTCTCTCGAAAAAGCCCTCTACGCCCCCAAGACCGGCCTCCATATGTATCTCGAACCCATGCTTCGAGCCACCGTTCGTCGCGCCATCGCAGAACAGATGGAGACCATGCACCACTTCGGTCAGATCAGCATGGGCGACCGCATCGCTTGGCGTCTCAAGGCCCTCTTCACCAGCCGCACCTACGATGACCTCGTCTTCGAACGGACCCATCGCTACCGTGTCGAGGAAGTTTACCTCCTGCGCTACCAGTCAAATTCCCTCATTTCATACGCGAGTCACGATCCCTCGCGCCACGCGACAACGCGTAAGATTAAGTATGACCTCAGCCGCCTCGTCGTGGAATTGCAGGATGAAGATGGCGAGCTTCGTAAGAGTTTCAAGCTCCCGAATCACAACACCGCCGCTGTCCGCTGCGGCCAGAACTGCTTCCTCCTCGCCTCCGTCAAAGGCCCCATCAATGCCCTCGTCCGCGCCGACCTCGACTACGTCCTGACCCAAGTCGAGCAACGCTTCGGCGAGCGACTCCGCGACCAAGGCCAGCACTTTGTCCAAGTCCTTCAGCCCCTCCTCGAAGGCTGCCTCCTCATCAAGTCACCCCCGGGCCCGCGTTAGGAAAAAATCTCCGCGATCATTGCTTCGAGGAATCTTTGATCCACCTCATCAAAAGTTCCCTTCTTCGCGGAATCGACATCCAGCACCGCGATCAATTCTCCGCAGGCATCCCTCACCGGCACCACAATCTCGCTTCGTGACCTCGCATCACAGGCGATGTGTCCCGGAAACTCGTGAACATCCTCCACCACCTGCGTCTCCCCCATCGACGCAGCCGTTCCACAAACTCCCCGCCCAAATTCAATCCGCAAGCACCCCACCGTCCCTTGATAAGGACCGATCAACAAACGGCTATCCACCACCCGATAAAACCCCGTCCAATAAAAATTTTCCATCCCATTGTGCAACACCCCCACCACCGAAGCCATCTTCGCGATCACGTCCTCTTCCCCGTCACACAACGCAATAACTCGTTCCAAACACAACTGATACGCCCACTCTTTTCCCAAACTCATCGTCCCAAAAAGTATTTCCAAAACTCGGCACTGACAAACTCTCATTCCTCCCTACAATCCGCCCCGTGAGCTACCAGGTCTTCGCTAGAAAATACCGTCCCCGCACTTTCGCCGACGTCCTCGGACAGGACCACGTCGTCCACACCCTTCGCAACGCCATCGAGCAAGATCGGCTGGCCCACGCCTACCTTTTCGTCGGCCCCCGGGGCACCGGGAAAACATCCACCGCCCGTATCTTTTCAAAAGCCCTCAACTGCCCCAACGGCCCATCCATCGACTTCGATCCCGATGACCCCCTCTGCATCGAAATCGCCGAAGGCCGCGCGCTCGACGTCCTCGAAATCGACGGAGCCTCCAACAACAAAGTCGACGAAGTCCGCTCCCTCCTCGAAACCGTCGGCTTCGCACCCGCCTCCAGCCGCTTCCGCATTATCTACATCGATGAGGTCCACATGCTTACCACCGGTGCCTTCAACGCCCTCCTCAAAACCCTCGAAGAACCCCCCGCTCACGTCAAATTCATCTTTGCCACCACTGAGCCTAATAAAATTCTCCCCACCATCATCTCCCGCTGCCAGCGCTTTGACCTTCGCCCCATTCCCACCGACATCATCGCCGGTCACCTCCAGCACATCGCCTCGGAGGAATCCGTAAAACTCGACGACTCCGCCGCCTGGGCCATCGCCAAAGGGGCCGATGGCGGAATGCGCGATGCCCAATCCATGCTCGACCAACTCGTCGCCTTCTGTGGCAACGAAATCACCGAAGCCAACGTCCTCGATATCTTCGGCTTCACCTCGCGCGAAACCGTCGCCGCCCTCCTTCTCGGCATTCTTCAAAAAGACCCAGTCCGCATTCTCGCCGTCATCTTCGAGCAGTTCGAAAAAGGCAAAGACCTGTCCCAACTCCTCGCCGAAATCGTCGGCGGGATCCGCGCCCTCGTCGTCGCCAAGCTCGATCCCACCGCCGGACGCGAAGGCTTCCCCGAAGCGCTCTGGGCTGACCTCACCAACGCTTCCTCCTCCCTCAAGCCTGACCGGCTTCTCGCCATCATCGACACCTTCTCCGAGGCTGAAAGCCGCATGAAATGGGCCTCCAACAAACGCCTCCACCTCGAAATCGCCTCGCTCAAAGCCGTCCAAAATCTTCAGGAAATCCGCCTCAGCGACGTCATCGCCGCCATCGGAAAAGCCGACCCCGCCGAGATCAACGAAGCCCTTTCCACCCTGTCCGCCTCCTCTAATACGGCTCCCCAAGCGACTACGCCCCCTCCCGTAAAACACGCAGAGCCGGAACCAAGCCCCGCGCCATCTCCCGATCCCGCTCCCGAAGCACTACCCCCTCCTCCACTTTCCGGCCCCCCGGTCTCCACCATCGATAGCCTCATCGCCAATGCCCCCGAGGTCGCCATCGACCCCGCACCTATCCGGCTCAACCCCGAACCAGAATCCAAGGCACCCGCAAGCGAGGAAAAAGCGGCCGACAATCTGGCAGCCGAAGAAGACGAATTTCACAACGACCCCCTCATCGTCGAGGCCCTCAAGGTCTTTAAAGGCCGCCTCATTTCCTAAAACCCCTCCCCTATGATTTACCGTCGCCCATGGCACCCCGTGCCAATGGTCCTGCTTGGCCTCTCTCTGGCTCTGCACCTGTTCACGGTCGTCCTCTACATTCGTCTCCCCATCCGTTTTGCTGCCTTCACCGTTTTCCCTATTTGGGTCTGGGGTTCCATCGGGCTTTTCCTCGGCGTCTTCTGCTTCATCTTTTTCCGGGCACGGCTTTCCCTGCTCACCGTCCTCATCTGGACCTTCACCATCCTCCTCATCTCGGATGAAGCCCGCTCCCTCGGCCGCCTCGGAGTCGACCCCCTCACCCACGCACCACCCCAGCGCCACTTCGGTAGCAAGGTCCTCCGCGTCATCACCCTAAACTGTGCCCGCCAAACCAACCCCACCGATGCCGTCCGCGGCTTCAAGCCCGACATCATTTTTCTTCAAGAAGTCCCCTACGCCTACCACCTCAAACAACTCATCGATGAACTCTTCGACGGCAATGGCGACTACCGCTTCGACCACCTCAAGGGCTGCGCCATCATCGTCCGCGGCAGCGTCAACAATGAGATTAAAGTCCCCAAATACCGGAGCCAACTTCTCTCCGTCGAGATGCCCAACGGCCGCAATCTCCAGCTTCTCAACGTCCACCTCCAACCAGCCGCCACCAACCTCCGCCTTTTTAGCCGCGATTGCTGGCAGGAACACAGCCAAAATCGCCGCCTCCGTCAGATCGAGCTTGCCTACGCCCTCGGCGTCCTCAATCAAAAATCCTCCTTCCCCGGAACCCCCGCCATCGTTGCCGGCGACTTCAATGCTCCCGCCAACGACGTCGTCTATCGCCTCCTCGACCCCGATTTTACCGATGCCTTCAACGAAGTTGGAACCGGCTGGGCCAACACCTACCACCGCTCACTCCCCCTCCTCCGCATCGATCACATCTACTCTTCAGAAAAACTCGTCCCCGTACGCGCCCGCGCTTTTAAACGCGGCGAATCCGACCACCGCATGGTCGTAGCCGACTACGTCTATCGCTAAAAATCCGTATTCGGCCTCCTCTTTCTCACCGAAACCCTCCCGCCCCGCGCTCTCCGAATCGGCTCGAAAACCTGATCCGCCCCCGTCGCCTTTATCTCTGAAACCATCGCCATCAATTCCCCCAGCCTCCCCTTCGGCCACCCACGCTCTGCGAACCACGAAAAATACTCCGGCGGCAAATCGGTCAATGGCACCCCGCGCGGCGGATAATCCTTCGGCCCATACTTTCCAAACGGCATGTGCGCCTCCGCAATCTCACTCAAAAGATTGCGAAAGTCTTCTCGGTCGATCTCAGTAAAATCCATCACTCGCAAGTCCCTTGCATCACTCAACAATCGAGATAAACTCCCCCCGTTACCAACAGAAAATCATGGAACCATCTAATCCCTACGCCAGTCCTTACTCGGTCGCCCAGTCTCCCGAAAACGTTCGGACTGAGTTCTTCCAAAAAACCTACCTCCACCTTGCCGGAGCCATCGGAGCCTTTGTCATTTTAGAAGCCGCTCTTTTCCGTATTCCCGGGATCGATGACACCGTCTTCGGCATGCTTCAGGGAAGATTCTCTTGGCTCGTCGTCCTCGGCCTCTTCATGGGAGCCTCCTGGCTTGCCAATAAGTGGGCCACCTCCGACACCAGCCGTGGCATGCAATACGCCGGCCTCAGTCTCTATATCGTCGCCGAAGCCATCATCTTCCTGCCCCTCCTCCTCATTGCTTCGCGCACAAGCATGCTGACCGGGAGCAATCTCATTGGCCAAGCCGGCCTCATCACCCTCGGACTCTTTGCAGGCCTCACCTTCGTCGCCTTCACCACGAAAAAGGACTTCTCCTTCCTCGGCGGAATGTTGAAAATCGGAGCCTTCGTTGCCATCGGCCTCATCGTTGCCTCTATCTTCATGGGCTTCAATTTGGGCATCTGGTTCTCCGGGGCCATGGTCCTCTTCGCCGGAGGCTCCATCCTCTACCAGACCAGCAACATCATTCATCACTACCGCTCGGACCAATACGTCGCCGCCTCTCTTGGGCTCTTCGCGAGTGTCGCCCTCCTCTTCTGGTATATCTTGAGAATCCTCATGTCTCTCCGTTCCGGCGACTAAGTCCCACCCCTTTCCCCAAAGAACCCGGCACGGATCTCCGTTCCGAGTTCTTTTTTTTCTCCTAAGATCCGATTTTGACAAATCCCGTTTCCCCCCTCTATGATCCCACCCACACCTATGAACACCACAAACATCCTCCTCGGAACGACCTCCCTCCTCCTCGTCGTCGGCTTTGCCCTCTCTTTTAGCGGCTTCTCAAAAGGCCGCGATAGCGAATCCAACAAAGAAGAACTCGCCGAACTCCGCACCCAACTCGCCAAGATCGATGCCGAAGACCGGGCCTTTGAGCGTAGCCGCCTCCGCGCCAGGTCCGGGCCTTACCTTCCTCCCGCCCCCATCAACCCCATCTCGACTCCCGTCGCTCCCGTCGCACCCGCCCCTCCTGCAGACATGGATGCCATCAGCAAGTTACAGGATAAGATCGACGCCCTCGAAGACGAAAACGAAGTACTCGCCAACGAAAAAGAGGGTCTTGAAAAAGAGAGCGTGGAAATCAACGCGGAAAGGAAGGGAGCGCAAGACAAGCAAAAAATGGCCGCCTTCCGCATTGAAAACGCCCTCACCATGGGAACCGTCTCCAGCGCCAGTAAGGAATACGGCCAAGTCATCTTCACCCCTTCTCCCAGCGGCCAGTTCCAACCCGGAAAAATCCTCGCCGTTCGCCGCAATACCGGCATCATCGGCAAGATCCAGATCGACCGTCTCGACGACTCCGGTGATTACGTCGCCAGCATGCGTCCACACGGTTATTCCCCCGATGGCTTCCCCGACATCCAGCCGGGCGACACCATCATCACCGATTTCGGAAAATAATCTGGCTCACTGTTCTCTTTCTAGAGGGAGCGCGGCTAAAAGGCCCTCGGTGTCGCTTCAATTCGCCACCGCCTCAATCCGCTTCGCTAAGATCGCGGCCGATTCTTTTTTACCCAGCTTCTGCAAAGCCCGGTGGTATCCCTTCAGCGTCTCCAGGTGATTCGGGCGGGCTTCCAATCCCTCCCGGTAAGCCCGGCCTGCTTCCACGAACTTACCACCTGCCAAATAGAAATCTCCCAGCCGAAGCTGGACCGGATAGTCGATGGCCGGAGGCATGAGATTTGACGGACGATACTGCCGGTCACACGCCGCACGATACCAGTTCACTGCCGTGCCCTTGGTCGGCTCGGGCTCCAGTTCCGCGAGCATTCCTTGCAACTCACCCACCGCAATCGCGAGCATGTTCGTCGCCCGCAGCCAGCTTGAATAAGTGCTTGTCTTCGCCGCCAGCGGCTGGCGAGCTTCCAAAGCTTGCGCTCGCAGGAGAAATTGCTCCTTCAGAATGGTTCCATTTTCTATGTCCTCATTACTCAGCGCAATTCGCACTCCAAGGTAAAAGGCCAGACAATCGCGGTAATACAGCGCAAAGGACTCCTCTTTAAACCACTGCTCCTCGGGAAGTATTTCCAAAAATTCCTGCCCCTCGGAAAAAGACTTCTTATCATTCCGTGCCATCATAATGCGAGCCCCTGCAGTCCGTCCCTCCCACAAAAGAAGACCCGCTCCCCGTGAAAAGACCCGTTCCTTCGTGATCTTCACCTTCGCCAACTCTCTCGCCAAGATCAGAGCTTTGGCATGATTCCCTTTCGTCTCATAGAGATTCACGAGATAGACCTTCGCCCGCACCCAGCCTTCACAATCAAAAACGGCCACCTGATCCTTCGCCATATAAGCTTCGTAAAGCGCCACCGCCTTTTCCGCCGCCAAAATCGCCAAGGCCGCATTGCCACATCGAGCCTCAGCGTGAGTCAACATCAGTTGAAACGGGGCGTATTCCGGATGCTGGCGGACCAATTTACGCGCAATCGGCAGGACATTCTTCCGAAGAGCCGGACCATTCAAGGGAGCCTCCGTCTGGCTCGTCACCCAAAAAGACATCACCGAGAGATTCTCAGGATGCGCTTCCAGAGTCTCGAAAAGCCCCTCGCTCGCTCGAATCTGACCAAGCCGAGGTTTTCCAAAATCATCAAAGCCATCGCGCAAAAGAAACTTCGAAAAGAGATCCGCCTGCACGTCGTTGGGAAACCTTTCAGACATTAACCGAAAAGCCTCACCCGCCCCCCGCGCTCCTTCCGTCAGCAAGCGCCCCGCTGCCGTCGCATACCCCCGCTCCAATTCCGTCCACTTCTCAACCTTCTCTTTTTGCTCCCACTCGAGGAGATCCAACATCCGCTCCATCGATTTCTGACGCTGGTCAAAAAACTCATGCTGGCTTCCCGCTAAGCTCACCGTAATCCCCCAATAAGCCATCAAGCAATCGGGATCCAGCTTCGCCGCTTCGCAGAAATGCCGATACGCCTCGAAGTCCCAAGAAGTATTCAAGCGCGCCATCCCCTGCGTGACATGTTTTGCCGCCGCTTCCGAGCTGCTCGACACTGCCATGAAGCTCTTCCCTAAATCTTCGATCACCGTCGGAGCAGGTAACTGGGCTACGATGGGATGGATCACGTCGGCCGTTTTGAACTCAGCGGCCGAGAGCGGACAAAAAAGCGCCCAAAGTAAAAGTAAGTGAGTAGGTTGTTTCACACCTCCTTTTCTAAAAATACCGCCCACTTGGCAATCCCTCAATCAGGATGAACTCTATAGACTCGACGAGGACTCGACAAAGAGCACTTCCGGTCCACTCTCGCCAAATGAACATAGGACTTGTTGGATGTGGTAAAATGGGATCGGCACTCACCCTCGGCGCGATCAAAGCAGGAGTATTCCAAGCCTCCCAAGTGATTGCCTACCATCCCAACCCAGCTGTCATCGCTTCTCTCGGTGATGAAATCACCCCCGCCGGGTCGCTCGAAGAAGTCATCTCAGCGAGCGATATCCTCCTCCTCTGCGTCAAGCCCATCGACATCCCTCAAATCCTGTCCAAAATTCCCTCCGCCAACCAGGACCCTGCCAACCTCCTCGTCATCTCGGTCGCAGCCGGAGTGACTCTTTCAAATATGGAAAAGGCCTCTAAAGGAAAAGCCCGCCTTATCCGTGCGATGCCCAACACCCCCGCCCTCGTCGGCGAAGGAGCGGCTGCCTTCGCCCTCGGATTCAAGGCCACCGAATCTGACTCCGACTTCGCAAAAAAACTCCTTAGCTCCATCGGGATTGTTTACGAAGTCAAAGAATCCCTCCTCGACGCCGTCACCGGAGTCTCAGGAAGTGGACCCGCCTACGTTTACACTTTTATCGAAGCGCTCGCTGACGGAGGCCTCTTCGAAGGCCTCCCCCGCGACAAAGCCCTCGCCCTCGCCACCCAAACCGTCCTCGGAGCCGCCAAAATGATTTCTGAATCAGGAGAACATCCAGCCATCCTTCGCGACCGCGTCACCTCCCCCGGAGGCACCACCATCGCCGGCCTCGCCGCCCTAGAAGAAGGAGCCTTCCGATCGACCACCATAAAAGCGGTTAAAGCCGCTGCCGCACGGGCCCGCGAGCTCGGGGCTTGAGAATTGCCCTTTTAAAAAAGGCTTTTTTCTTCCTCTCCCCACTCCATCACTTCACCTTCCAACCCAGTCACTAGCTCATGAAGATCATCGCCATTGCCAACCAAAAAGGAGGGGTCGGAAAGACCACCACCGCGATTAATCTCTCGGCCGGACTCGCCACTCGCGGGCAGAAAATACTCCTTCTCGACCTCGATCCCCAGGCAAATGCCACCAGCGGCATTGGATCTGAAGCCAGCTCGGAAGGCTGCATGTATCACCCCCTCATCGGCGAAGCCCGCGTGGAGGACAAAATCATCCCCACCCGCATCGAGAATCTCTCCATCGTCCCCGGCGACATGGATCTCGCCGGCGTGGAAATCGAGCTCGCTCAAATGCCGGACTACCTCACCCGCCTGCGCCAAATTCTCGACGAGCTCGCCAAAACAACCAACTACGACTACGTCATTCTCGACACCCCGCCCTCCCTCGGCGTCCTCATGACATCCGCCCTAGCCGCTGCCGATGAAATTATTATCCCGCTTCAGTGCGAATGGTTCGGTCTCGAAGGTCTCGCCAAGATCGTCCACGTCATCGAACGTATCAAAGAATCCGGCATTGGCTCCCCGGTCATGTTGGAGGGCATCCTCATGACAATGTACGACGGTCGCACCAATCTTTCCCGCCAAGTGGTCGATGAGGTTAAAGAATTCTTCCCGGAGCAACTTTACAACACCATCGTCCCCAGATCCATTCGCATTGGTGAAGCTCCCAGCTTCGGAAAAACCATCTTCGAGCACGATCCCAACGGCACAGGCTCGCTCGCTTACCAAAATTTTGCTGAAGAATTCCTCAATCGACGCTCCGTAACCCCTGCCGGAGTCTAAACCAAGTTCCGTGGAACCTTGATAAAATCAACAAGGAACTTTCGAATGCGACTTGACCATCCATGTCAAGCTCTCCATCGTCGCCCTCTCAGGAGAGAAACTTTTTTAGTTTTTCTTAGCATTTAGATCTACCAAACCTTTTTCAACCCACTCTCAACGCCTAAATATGTCATTTTTCGCACGAATCTTCGGCCTTTTGTCGAACGACATCGGAATCGATCTCGGCACCGCCAACACCCTCGTTTACGTCAAGGATCACGGGATCGTCCTTCGTGAACCCTCCGTCGTCGCCGTCAAAGCTGGAACCAACGAGGTTCTCGCGGTTGGTGACGATGCCAAACGCATGCTCGGGCGCACCCCGGGCAATATCGTCGCCATTCGCCCCCTCAGGGACGGCGTCATCGCCGACTTCGAAGTCACCGAAGCCATGCTTCGCCACTTCATTAAGAAAGTCAGCGGTAAACGCCGCTCACACCCGCGTGTCGTGATCGCCATCCCCTCAGGCATCACTGAGGTCGAGCGCCGCGCCGTCAAGGAATCCGCCGAGCAAGCCGGAGCCCGCGAGGTTTACCTCATAGAGGAGCCCATGGCTGCCGCCATCGGAGTTGGCCTTCCCGTCCAAGATCCTTCCGGTAATATGATCGTCGACATCGGCGGCGGAACCACTGAAGTCGCCCTTATTTCTCTCTCCGGTATCGTCTATGCCCGCAGTGTCCGCACTGCTGGTGACGAGCTCGACGAAGCTATCATCTCCTACATGAAGCGCGGTTATAACCTCATGATCGGTGAGCGCACCGCCGAGGATATTAAAATCCGCATCGGTTCTGCCGCTCCCCTTGCCAAGGAAACCAGCATGGAAGTGAAAGGCCGCGACCTCGTTTCCGGACTTCCTAAAACCATCACCATCACCTCTCAGGAAGTTCGTGATGCCATGGCCGACCCCCTCACCACCATCGTAGATGCCGTGCGCACCACCTTGGAACGTTGCCCGCCCGAACTCGCAGCCGACCTCGTCGACCGCGGACTCGTTCTCGCCGGCGGCGGAGCCCTCCTCCGTGGGCTCGACAAACGCCTTCGCGAAGAAACCGGACTTCCCGTCCACGTCGCCGAGGATCCCCTCAGCGCCGTCGCCGAAGGCACAGGGAAGGTTCTTCAGGAAATTTCATTCCTGCAGCGAGTCACCAACTCTGAACACTAATCGCCGCTTCTCCGGATCCCGTCGATGAAGCCTCTGAATTTCGTAGCCCTCCTGCTCTTCTTAGCAGGTTTGATGTGGGTCTTTACCCTCAGCGAAAATTCGGTGCGCCACATCCAAAAGACCTACTACTCCGCGATCTCGCCCATCATTTCCAAGGGCGGCGAGACCGAGGCTTTTGCCAATGACTTCGTCAAAGAAGTCGAGAACTCCAAGGACTTGGAAAAAAAACTGAATCAAGCCAAGAGCGAACGTGACCGCTTCCGCCTCGTTGCGGCCCGATCATGGGCGCTCGAAGCTGAGAACAACGAACTCCGGAACGCTCTCGACTTTAAAAAGAAAACCAAGTTCGACGTTCTCCCCGCAAGGGTCGTCCGTCGCCAACCACAGATGTGGAGCAAAACGATCGAGATCAATCGCGGCGCGGAAAAAGGGCTCGACCGATTCATGTGCGTGCTCGCCTCCAACGGCGGACTAGTTGGCCGGGTCGATAAAACCAGTAATGAAGTTTCCTTGGTTCTTCTTATCACGGACGCAACCTCCGCGGTTCCGGTCAGAGTAGAAGGAACCACGGAGATCGGCATCATTGAAGGTCGACAGACCACTTACGGCGAAGCGCCCCGGCTGCGTTTACGCTATCTCTCTAAAAACGCGATTCTCCGTAAGGGGATGAAAGTTTATACCGACGGGCGGGGGGATCGTTTCCCCGCAAATATTCCTATCGGAACCATCGAAGACTTTGAAGTTGGCCCTGTTTTCGGCGAGGCGGAAATCCTCCCCTCCGTAGACTTTACCCATCTCGAGACTGTCTTCGTCATTGCCGATTCAAACGGCGATTAAGACACAGACATGTTTCTCTACCCCATCAGTCTGATCGGCCTCCTCTTGTTGAGCTGTATCGTGCAACAATTCCTCCCGGCAATCCCGGTTTGGTTTGATGCTCGCATCCTCATCATTCCCCTCGTCGTCCTTTGCGGCTCCGCCACCGTTTCTACAGCCGGAATGCTCACTCTCGCCTTCCTTGGCGGCTTCCTCTGGGATGCTCAGCAGGTTCTCCTCGTCGAACAAGGCGACCCCGTCATCTATCATCGCACACCCGATACCCTAAAATTCGGCTACTCCATCATTCTTTACACCCTCATGGGCTTTCTCATGCAGGGCATCCGGCCCCTTTTCCAGGCAGGGAAGTGGTATCTCTCTGCCGCTTTCACTGGCGTTGCCATCTTTCTCTATCTCTTTGTGGAATATCTCCTCCGCGGCTTTATCATCGGAGGGTTCAGCCTCGATAACGGCATGGTCGAACAAATCGGAGCCACTTCCGTCCTCACCATGATGGTCTCCCCCCTCATCTTCTGGCTCCTCTTCCGCATTGCCGACCTCTGCGGACATAACATCAGCTACAAGCGTTAACCCCACTCCCCCCATGGAACCCAAGTACCGCTTCAGACTCTACCTTCTCACCGCCCTCGTCCTCACCGGCTGCGGCACCTTACTCTCGCGCCTTTACGAATTTCAGATCGACCGCCGCGCGCAATTCAACGCCAACGTCCCCACCACTCATAACGTCACGATCCGTGAGCCCGGCGTCCGTGGCCAGGTCGTAGACCGCAATGGCGTCGTCCTCGCTCGCAACCGACGCAGCTACGAAATCATCTTCAACCTCGAGGACATCTACAAAAACTACAAGCTGGAGCAAAAGAAACTCGCTGACCTTGAAAAAGAGGATCCCAATCCCAACGCCAAAGATGATGACGGTCCCAAAAAAGCACCGGATAAGGACGAGATCGTCCGCATCGTCCGTGAAGAAGTCGTCCCCCGGCTTGAGTCCTTCGGCCTCACCGGAGAGCGCTTCACCGACGGGATCGAATCCCACTACCTGACTCACGGAGGGCTCGTCCCCTACGTTTACCGCCGGGACCTCTCTCCCGAGCAGTTTGCAAAAATCGCCGTCCGTAGTAACGAGATCCCCGGCGTTGAAGTCCGCGTCATGCCCCGTCGCATTTATCCTTACGGATCGCTGGCCGGCCATTTGCTGGGCTACGTGCGGCAGTGGGACGAGATAGAGGACGGCCGCCCTGAAGAATTCCGGGGCGTCAAAAACGTCCACTTCCAGGGCGACGAAACCGGAGTCACCGGCGTCGAGTTTACCACCAATGAATTTCTACAAGGGGAGGGTGGCAAAAAGATCCTCGTGCGAAACGAAAAGAATAAAGTCATTGCAACCGACGACTACCAACCCGCGCGCGAGGGGGCCGAAGTCCAGCTCACCATCGATGCCCGCATTCAATACATCGTCGAAAACGTCCTCCGCAAAATCGGCCGCGGAGCGGCCGTTGTCATGGATCCCAACACCGGCGAAGTCCTCGCTATGGCCTCCGTTCCCAATTTCGATCCAAATGATTTCATCCCCGGCATCACCAGGAAAAGATTCGCCGAATACAACAACAACCGGGCCACGCCCATGATCAACCGGGCCATCGGCGAATTTGTCCCCGGCTCAACCTTTAAACTCCCCACCGCCATCGCAGCAGCCTCCCACCAGCGCGTTGCTTTCAGCCACAGCTGCCGTGGCTATAGTGCCTTTGGCGCAGGCGGAAAACTCAAGATTGGCTGTTGGAAAAAAGGCGGTCATGGGCCCCTCGGACTCACCGAAGCCATCCAACGTTCATGCAATCCTTACTTCATGTCCCTCGCCGGTGACCTTCGATCCAAGGTCATGGTCGATACCTTTCACCTCCTCGGCTTTGGTCGTAAAAGCGGCATTCTTCTTCCCTCAGAAAGCCCTGGTCTCGTTCCTGGAAACAACGTTTGGAAACGTAAACACGCCGGAGCCACCATGACCCGTGCCAACCTCGCCCTCCTCTCCATCGGACAGGGCGAATCCATGGCCTCTCCCCTCCAGATTTGCTCCGTTGCCGCCACCATCGCAAACGGCGGGCGTTATTACCAACCTCGCATCGTGCGCCGCATCATCGGCACAAACCTCCGCGGTGAAACTTTAGTCCTTAAGGAAAACATCCCCATCCTCAAAGCCGACCTCATCAAAGAAGGCATGACCGAATACCAACTGGAGGCCATCCGAAAAGGCATGTGGAAAGCCGTCAACGAAAGAGGCGGCACCGCCAACAAGGTCGCCATGGAAAATATCTTCATCGCCGCCAAAACCGGAACCGCTCAAGTCAATAAATACGATCCGGGACGGACCCACAACGCTTGGACCACCTCCTTCGCCCCCTACGATTCACCCCGCTACGCCGTCTGCGTCATGGTTGAGAACGGAAAAAGCGGTGGTGCCGTTGCCGGCGTCCTTTCCCACTACATCTATCGTGGCATTTTTAGCCAGGAAGCAGGAATCCCCCAACGACTCACCAAACTCGGTATCTATAAGGGAAACTTCGACCCCTATCCCGCAATCGAGCGCCCCGAAGGCGGAGTCTTCATGCTCGGGATCGATGACGCCGGCGAAACGGGCAACGAAGTCGACGAAGCTCTCCTCAATCCCGGAGAGCCCATCAAGGTCAAGCCAAAGACCATCCCTCTCCCCTCCATCGCCCCCACTCCGGATCAACCTTCCAATGAAGGGCTGGAAGATGAATAAATTTCCCCTCAACTTAATTTCTACTAATCAATATGATCCAAAAAATCAAAAATGCGCTGGGGATGACCAGTGTCGACCCACGTCAGGGCCGCACCATCATCATCAATGCTGAAACTCTCGAACGCCGGACTGCCCTCATGGAGGACGGCGTCCTCGAAGAATACAACGTCGAACGAGACGGCGACGACAACATCGTCGGTGGTATTTTCAAAGGCCGCGTCAAAAACATCGAGCCTGGCCTCAAAGCCATGTTCGTCGACATCGGCCTCGACAAAAACGCCTTCCTTCACTTCTGGGACGCCATCCCCGCCGCCCTCGACGGTGGACTCGAGGAAATTCGTCGCGACGGACGTCCGCAAAGGAAGCAGAAAAAAATCACCTCCAAGGACATCCCAAGCATCTATCCCGTCGGCTCGGAAATCATGATCCAGGTTTCCAAAGGTGCGATTGGTAACAAAGGCCCCCGCGTCACCACCAACATCTCTCTCGCCGGGCGCTACCTCGTCCTCATGCCCTACTCCGAGCAATTCGGAATCTCGCGACGCATTGACGATCCCAAAGAACGCCAACGCCTCCGCAAGATCATGCAGCGCCTCAGCGTTCCCGAGGGCATGGGCATCATCATGCGCACCGTTGCCATTGGCACCCGCGCCCGTCACTTCGTCCGCGATCTCGCCATGCTTCTCGAGCAATGGGAACAGGTCGAAGACATCCGCAACACCAAAAACGCTCCAGCGTGCTGCTTCCGCGAGCCCAATCTCATCGAAGGCACCGCCCACAACTTCCTCACCGATGATGTCGACAAAATCATTTGTGACGACGAGCAAACCACCGAACTTGTTCGCGATATTGCCTCTAAGGTCTCACGTCGCGCCAAGCGTAAAGTCCACTACCTCTACTCCAAGCAAACCATCTTCGAGCGCTTCGGCATCCAAAAGCAGATCGACGAAGCCTTCATGCGGCAAGTCTGGCTCCCCTGTGGAGGCTACATCGTGATCGATGAAACCGAGGCCCTCATCTCCATCGACGTCAACACTGGCCGTAACCGAGGCCAAAAGGACGTCGATAAGATGCTCCTCCAAACCAACGTCGAAGCGGCCGAAGAAGTGGCCCGCCAACTCCGCCTTCGTAACATTGGCGGACTGGTCGTTGTCGACTTCATCGACATGCGTCATCGCCGCGACCAGATGACCGTTTATCGAGCCATGAAAGATCGCCTTCAACGCGACAAGGCCAAGACCCAGGTCCTACAAATTTCCTCCGTCGGCCTCATGGAAATGACCCGCCAACGACTCAACGAGAGCCTGCTCGACTCCACCCTTGAGCCCTGCCCTTACTGTCAGGGTCGCGCACGTATTAAGACGACCATGTCGATGAGTATCGAGATCCAACGAAGCCTCAACACCGTCATCCAGCGCCAGCAGGAAAACAACGAAGACGGTGATCTCATCATCACCGTCAACACCGACGTTCTCAACCGCTTCAAATCAGAGGACTCAAAAATCCTCATGGAACTCGAGCGCTCCCACGCCGGTCGTCTTATCTTCCGCAGTGATGCAAACCTCCACCGCGAGCGCTTCGCCATCATTGACGCCAAGTCTGAAAAGACTATCATGCAGTATTAAAACACTCCAAACACTTACTATGATCATCCCGATGACTCGCGCCCTCGTTGTGAGCATCGGGATTCTTTTTCTAAGCCTTCTCACCTCTTGCTCCGCCCAAGATCCCGTGCCCGACTCCCCGAAAATCCGCCTCGACGACACCCACCTTCATTCCTTTGACGGGGATCAATTGCCCTACACCAAGTGGATGCCCAAGGAGGGTCCCGAGCTCATCATCATTGGCGTTCACGGCATCAGCGGAGCCGCCTCCGACTACCGCCCTCTCGCCAAACACGTCCTCGCCGACCTCCCAAAGGTCGCCCTCTACGGAGCCGAAACCCGCGGGCAGGGAAATGACCCCGTCAAAGACAGACGAGGCCACATTGGCAATCGTAAAGACTGGTTCAAAGACCTCACCACCTTCACCTCCCTCATCCGCAAAAAGCACCCCAAAGCGAAAATCATCTGGTGCGGCGAAAGCATGGGCTCGCTCATCATTCTCCACACCTACGCCGAAGCCGAGGACCGCAAAAACCTCTGCGATGCCATGATCCTCGCCTCTCCCATCACCGACATTCGCGGCGACTTCCCCCAGTGGAAAATCTCCCTCGCCAACCTCGCCGGCTTCCTCTTTCCCAAAGTCCGCCTCTCGCTCGAAAGCCTCTCCGGCCAGGACGAAGTCAGTGTCACCAAAGACACCCTCCACACCGAACAAGCCGCCACCAATTCCTACCACGTCAAACGCCAAACCCTCCGCCTCCTCACCACCCTCGGCAACATGATGCAAAGCTCCAAGGAGGCCTCCCAAAAACTCGACATCCCCGTCATCGTCCTCCACGGCGGCAAGGACGTCTTCTCCGACCCCAAAGACGTCGATACCTTCGTCAACAACCTCCCCAAAACCGCCACCGTCACCCACAAGTTCTACCCCGAAAGCTTCCACCTCCTCTTCCACGACCACCAAAGCGAGAAGGTCATCGCCGATATCGTGACTTGGATTAAAGGTCTACCCTGACTCCCCCTTTTTTATGAAACTTGATTTTTTCGAAATCGTTGGAGATGCGTTTGGAACCCTGTTCGGTCGAATCTTCGCAACTGCTTTGGCAGCTCACCTAGGCGCTGGATTTGGTGCTTTTGTCGGGGAAAAAGGAGCGGATAGCTTTGAGCAGTTTTTAGAATTTTTTATAGTTGGGCTTCCTCTTGTGATGATCTCCATTTTCACACCACCCGGAATGCTGTTCATCCCGATTCTATTCGGGTTTGCCGTTCTCTTCACGCGATACGAATGGAACTTAAAACTTCTAATGGTTCCATTGCTTCTTTCAGTCTATCTAGGGTGGAGCGTCGCCTCTTGGAATTGAATCTTCCCCCGAAGCTTCAGGATTTTTTTGCGATCCTCTCTCCTCACCAATTCCTCAAGAGCATAGTTCACAAGAATCTCCTTCGTCTCTAACCCGGTAATTCCCATCCCCCGCTCAACCAAGGAGTCATCAACCTCGATCTCTATTTTCCTCTTTAAACTCTAGCGTTCCAGCCGTTCAAAGCAAGATCCCCGTCCATAAGAACACATTCACTTGCGCCTCCCAAAAGTGAAACTAACCTGCAGCATGGAATTTTCTCCAAAGCCCAACTCGGCTTTGCTCATCGTGGGCCACGGCTCCACCGAAAACCCGGACTCGTCCACGCCCTATTTCGACCACGCTCGCGAAGTTCGAAAAAGGAAGCTCTTCGCCGAAGTTCATTGCTGCTTTTGGAAAGAGGAACCCTCGATGCGCGAGGCCCTCTACATGATCGATGCCGACGAAATCTACATTGTCCCCGACTTCATTAGCGAAGGATATTTTACCCAGGAAGTGATCCCTCGCGAACTCGAACTCACCGGCCCCACCACCCAGATCCACGGAAAAACGATTCATTACTGCGACCCCGTCGGCATCCACCCCTCCATGACTTCGCTCATCCTCCAACGGACCGCCGAAGTCGCTCCCGGCGTGCCTCAGGAAGAGTCCACCCTCTTCATCGTCGGCCACGGAACTGGCCTCAACAAAAACTCGACCAAGTCCATCCGCGATCAAGTCGAATTAATCAAAACCCTTCCCGAGTGCTGCTTTGCCAACGTCGTTGACACCTACATGGAAGAGCCCCCCTTCATCGCCGATTGGGCCAAGCTCTCTCACACGCCCAATGTCATCGTCGTCCCCTTCTTCATCGCCGATGGCCTTCACAGCTACCAAGACATCCCCATGATGCTCGGCTTCGAAAAAGAAGAAGGCCTTGCCGCCAGCCAAAAGGACATCTTCCGCCACAATCCCTATTCCCTCCAGAAAAAGAACCTCTACTACTCTGCCGCCATCGGCACCGATCCCATGATGGCAGACGTCATCCTCGACCAAATCTCAACCTTCGATTCCCTCCATGTCGCTCACGCAAAAACTCACTGAAGCCCTCGACTCCGGCGTCGATCAAATCGGGCAGCTTCGCCTCCTCCAAAGTCCGCTCCGCGTCCATCACCTCGATGACAGCGACCTCGGGAGTCTCGAAGTCCACACCGATCCCGAAGACGCCCGCGAAATCGGACTCTACACTCCCGGAGGCGAATACCGCTTCACCAAAGGCGAACTCTCCCTCAAACAGGGCTGGATATTCCACCTCAAGTCAGTCGACGAACTCCGCCAAACCATCGACCTCTTCTATCCTGCCTCCCTCGGCCTCTGGAGCGCCTGGAAAAACAACGACATCCGTGTCCAAAACCTCCGCGATAAGCTCAGCCGCCAAAGCGGAATGTATCGCCACGCTCGCAATGTCTCCGATCAAGGTGCCCAGGAACTCGTCCAAAGCCTCTGCGGGCCCGCCAACAAGTGCGTCAAAAAAATCCTCTGGCAAATCAACGAAACCCAACCTCTCACCGATTCCGAAGCCTCCCGCTTCAACGGCATCGTGGGCAACGCCTCCGAAAGCAAGGTAATCCCCATGGTCTGCCAAGAAGCCTGCAATTTCTTCGTCGCCCAGGCTCGCAAAAAATCCAAAGAGGAATTCGAAGCCAAGGAAGACTAAGTTTTTCGGCATTGCTTCCCGTGTCTTTGAGAGTCACTCTCGTGGGACACCCTCGATTCTCCGTGAAATTCCTCCTCCTCTGCCCTCTTCCCCTCATCTTGGCGTCGTGTTCCGACCTCACTCCAAAGGAACAGGAAGAACCCGCCGGCCCTGCAATCAAAGTCGAGCCCATCCAGGCTCCTCCTGTGCCGGAAGTCGCCCCCGCTCCCCCTATCAACGGCCCCGGAAACCCACTCGGATATCTCGATCCCGACACCACAGATGAACTCATGACGGAGGAGAAAAAAAAGACCGTCACCACTGCCAATGCCCAAGCCCCCCCCCCGGTCAAAACCGAGGGAGATAGCGCCATCGATGTGGACCCGCCAGCACTCCCCATGCTGGATCTCCCCGAGGAACGTTAATTTTTATCATGGCCCAAGAACGCCCCCGCAAATTCAAAGCGGAACCCTACGAATGGCACGAGATCGTCGATCTCGAGATCGAAACCCTCTCCAACCTCGGAGCCGGTATTGCAAAACCTAATGGCTGGGTCGTCTTCGTCCCCTTCACCCTGCCTGGCGAAAAAATCCGTGCCAAGGTTTGGCGAAATGAGGCCAATTGCTCGCACGCCGACCTCGTCGAAATCATCGAACCCTCGCCCGATCGCATCGAGCCCCATTGCCCGCACTTCGGCACCTGCGGAGGCTGCCAATATCAACACCTTCCCTACGAAAAACAACTGGAGTGGAAGACCCGCCAAGTCCGCGAACTCCTCGAACACATGGTCGGTGTTGATACCGAAGTCAGCCCTACCATTCCCTCACCTAAAGAGTGGGCCTATCGCTCGAAAATCACCCCCCACTTCCAAAGGCCCAAAGTGGGAGAAGACTTCCCCATCGGCTTCCTCGAGTTCAACCGACGCCACCGCCTTGTCGATGTCTACCATTGCCCCATCGCGATGGATGTCATCAACGCCAACCTCCAACCCATCCGCGACGACGTCAAACGCCGCGCCGCCGAGTATAAAAAAGGAGCCACCCTCCTCCTCCGCGCCACCGGCAACCGCGTCGAAACAAATCACCGCACTCCCGTTTCTGAAAAAGTAGGCGACCTCACCTTCAACTTCCTTGCGGGCGACTTCTTCCAAAACAACCCCTTCATCCTTGAAGCCTTCACCGGCCACGCCGCCGAAATGGCCAAAGGCCCCGGCCAGAAATACCTACTCGACGCCTACTGCGGATCCGGCCTCTTCGGACTCAGCCTCGCAAAGCACTTCGACCAAGTCGTTGGTATCGAACTCTCCGAAACATCCGCCGATTGGGCCCGTCGAAATGCCCTCACCAACGGGATCAAAAACGCCACCTTCATCGCCGCCTCGGCCGAAAACCTCTTCGCCGACATCTCCTTCAAAGCCAAGGAAACCAGCGTTGTCATCGACCCCCCGCGAAAAGGCTGTAGCGAAGATTTTCTAAAGCAACTCTTCCACTACGGCCCCAGCAAAGTCGTTTACATCTCTTGCAACCCCGCCACCCAAATGCGGGATCTCAAGAGCTTCGTCGAAAAAGGCTACCAGATCGACAACATCCAACCCTTCGATCTCTTCCCCCAAACAAGGCACCTTGAATGCGTCATCTCTCTGAGCCGTTAACTCAGGCTGAAACGAAACCCTGAATTTTAGAGTTTTTGGCGAGAAATTGAATTTCCCAACCCAAAAAACCGACAAACCCGTGTCGTTCCATCTCACTTGTCCATGAAAACACTCCTCTGCCTCGTCCTAGTCCTCCCCATCCACGCTCAAACTCTCGGCGGCTTCGAAACATTTTCAGTCGAAGAAAATGCCTCCGGCTGGGGATTCTACAACTACGCCTCCGAAGAAGCCTTCATTGCAAACTGGAAGCTCCCCGACACCACCGATGCCGAGATTTACGGCGCCTTCACCCAAGACTCAGGGGTCTCACTTTTTGCGGACGCAATGTCCTCCAGCCAATACTTCATCGGAGACTACGCCTCCGCCGGGATCGACACCGTCATCTGCGAAATTTACGTCGAAGACGCCGCCAGCTTCCTTGAAGCAGAAATCTACATCCTCTCCGGCAACGTCTTCTACTACAGCGATCCCTACGGCGTCGATGCCGACGGGTGGTCCACCCTTACCAATTCATTCAGTGGAGACCAATGGTATATCTACAATGACACCGACAAGGTCTTCATCCCTGTTGATCTCACCCCTCCCATTCTCAGTGACGTTACTGAAATCGGAGTCAATTACTACCCCTCCTCCACCGCCGCAGATGGCAAGCTCGTAGCGCTCGACAACTTTGGCATCTTCCCGGACCTCACCCCTCCCGCCCTCACCATCACCACTACTAAAAGGAATGCCACCATCGCCTTCACCGGCATCCCCGGCATCCAATACACCGTCCAAAGCAGTAACACTCTCCGTGAAAACAGCTGGACCAACATCGAAAACCCCTTCGAGATAACCGGCCCATCCCAGTCCACCACCCCTCTCTCCCCCCAAAATTTCTTCCGCGTCCGCAACCAAGTCTTCTACCTCGAAACGCCCTAACCCACGGAGCTCAGACATCAACCTGAGCAACCCCCAACCAAGCTTCTGCTCCCTTTTACTTATTCTGTGGTAAATTTCCCCGCCCACAGTCAAAAAAACTTTCGCCTTTCCCCCATCCCTGCCTTATCCCAGCGGCGTTATGAAAATCGTGGTCGCATACTCCGGAGGTCTTGACACCTCAGTCCTCCTCCTCTGGCTCAAAGAAAAATACAACGCCGAAATTATCGCCTATTGCGCGGACGTCGGCCAAGCCGAGGAACTGGATGGCCTCGAAGCCAAAGCCCTCGCAACCGGCGCCTCCAAATGCTACATCGGAGACCTTAAGGAAGAATTTGCCGCCGACTACATCTTCCCCATGTTCCAGGCCAATGCCGTCTACGAAGGCCGTTACCTCCTCGGAACCTCCATCGCCCGTCCTTGCATCATCAAAGGCATGCTTGAGGTCGCGATCGCCGAAGGCGCCGACGCCATCGCCCACGGAGCCACCGGAAAAGGGAACGATCAAGTCCGCTTCGAGCTCGCCCTTAACGCCCTCGCCCCCGACATCAAAATGATCGCCCCTTGGCGTGACGATTCCTTCCGCGAAGAATTCCCCGGCCGTGCCGAAATGATCGCTTACTGCGAAAAACACGACATCGACGTCCAAGCTTCCAAGTCCAAGCCCTACTCCATGGACCGCAACCTCCTCCACATCTCTTTCGAAGCCGGCGCGCTCGAGGACACCTGGTATGACGGCACCACCGAAAAGGACACCGACATGTATGTCCTCTCCGTCTCCCCCGAAGACGCCCCGGACACTCCCGAGTATCTCCAACTCCTCTTCGAAAAAGGAAACATCATCGGACTCAAAAACGATAGCCTCTCCACCTACATCTCTGAACTCAATGACTTCGAAGTCAAAGGTGAGCAAGACGGCTACACCCTCCTCACGCCCTACGGCGTCATGCGGGTTCTCAACCACCTTGGCGGCAGGCACGGCATCGGCCGCATCGACATCGTCGAGAACCGCTTCGTCGGCATGAAGTCTCGCGGCATCTATGAGACCCCCGGCGGCACCATTCTCCTCGCCGCGCACCAGGATCTCGAGACCCTCACCATCGACCGCGACGCCCAGCATCTCCGCGATAGCCTCATCCCGACCTACGCCAAGCTCGTCTACAACGGATTCTGGTTCGCCCCCGAACGCGACGCCCTCCAAGCCCTCGTCACCGAGACCCAAAAAACCGTCAACGGCGAAGTCCGACTCAAGCTCTACAAAGGGAACATCATGAACGCCGGACGCCGTTCTCCGAACAGCCTCTACGACGAAGACATCGCCACCATGGAAGGCGGCCAGGAAGAAGCCTACAACCAGAACGACGCCACCGGCTTCATCGCCCTCAACGGCCTCCGCCTCAAGCAATTCGCCCGCGTCAACCACAAGTAGGCGGAGTAAATCCCCACCTTTTCAAAAACCGGAGCCCCAAAAAGGCCCCGGTTTTTTAGGGAAAGGACCCGCGATCTCCGAATCGCGACCGCGAGGACCAAAAAGCCCCCAATTTCCCCATGGACGTAGAACTCCCAGCCTCAACGAGGGGCAGCGACACCATCAACGGAGGGAGGCTCTCCAGAGCCTCCAGCCGCGAGGACCACAAAGACTGAATCCCACCCGCACAGCGGGACACTCAGAGAGATGTCCTTCCCTCTTCCTACTCCACCGCAGGCTCCTTTTTCTCAGGCACCACAAAAGCCGCGGCCTTCAGGCCTTTCTTAATTTTCAGGTAAATACGATGCCCGTTCGCGGAGTGTGTGGGGAAGCCACAGGCGAGTGAAAAATCTCCGACTTCGTCCGGAGTGAACTCGAATTTCTCAACCTTATTCGTCGTTCCCAAAGTGTTGGGCTTAGGGGTGGCGGCGCCATCAAAGTAGGGATCCGCACCAAGGTTAATTTTACGCTCGGCGGCGTCTGCTTCCACGACCATTACGCTATGAGGCACATCGCTATTATTGCAAAAGGTGACCTTGATCTTCCAGCCAAAAGGAATCTCGTAGCCACCTTCGCTTTTGAAAAGGCCATTAAAATTCATGCCGTAGTTCGACTTATCAAAGGTCGCTATGATGAAAATCTCGGCCTCTTTCTTTTCGGCGTTTTGTAAAAGAAACACTGGGTTCTTAATCTCACCTTTGGGTAGGACGGTGCAGCATCGTGCGGCGGGTTCTTTTACCTCTTCTTCGACCGTTTTTTCGGCGGCAGGCTCAGCCAGAGCGCTAGAAAAAGGAGTAAGAGCAAGCAGGAGCGATAAGATGGCGGAAATCTTCATGAGTTTGTTTATGGCTGGGAAAAGAGATTAAAAAATCACGCACTCCGCAGGAGACGGAATGCGTGATTTGAGTTTGAAGAGGATTGTTTACTTATCAAGAGGGATCGTCTCGGCACCTTCGGGCACCTTGTCAGCTTCCACCATCATCCACAGTGCACCGCGCGCATTATCCGTAGGTTGGACCGGGCCACCGTAGTTGGCGTGGGCCGTGGTCATGTAAATGGTGCCATCTTCACCCGCGCCCGAGCCAGTCGGCATGAGCGAGGTATTCAGAAGCTCTTCCATCCCCCACTTGCCACCTTCTTGGTGCTGCATTCCCCAGATTTTTCCCGAGCCCCAGTCACTGACAAAGTAAGTGCCATCGAGCGATGGATACTTGCTCCCTCGGTAAACCCCGAGACCGGTGACACAGATGCCCTCGCCTGCATGGGTGTATTCCCCGATGGGAAGCACACCGACTTGGGGTGCATTCTTCAAGCTCGCGGGAAAGGGCTGAGTTCCGCACATAAACTTCCAGCCATAGTTTTCACCACCCTTGGAAGCAGCCGGTTGGAAGTTGATTTCTTCCCAGTGGTTTTGCCCCACATCGGCGATGTAAAGGTCTCCCGTTTTTCCGTCGAAGTGCATTTTCCATGGATTACGAATGCCGAAAGCCCAGATCTCGGGACGCGCTTTCGGGTGGATTTTTGCGAAGGCTTCCTCCGTGACGCCGAAGAGAACCATCAGGGTCTTCGGAGTGACGAAGGGATTATCGGCCGGGATGCCATAAGCGCGATCCGGGGTGGAAGTGTCCACATCGATGCGGAGAACCTTGGCCAGCAGGGTGCTGAGATCCTGCCCGGCACCTAGGACGTCGCCCTCCCAGCCGCCGTCGCCGGAACCGATGTAAAGGTAACCGTCCGGGCCGAAGACGAGTTCGCCACCGTTGTGGTTCGCGTAAGGTTGATCAATCTGCATGATCACACGGGAGGTCTTGGGATCAGCTTTGTCAGGATTATCCTTGTTGACCTGATACTCCACGATGAAAGAGTCCCCGTTAAACCACATGTCTGAATAGTGAATGTAGAACTTCCCGTTTTCCTTAAACTTGGGATGGAACTCGATGTCGTAAAGCCCCTGCTCCAGAAAAGAACTCACGGTGGTGTCTGAGATATCGAGGAAGGGTCGCTTGAGCATCTTGCCATCCTTGAGAATGCGGACCACGCCATGGCGTTCGCAAACGAAGAGCCTACCAGTGCCGTCATTGGCGGAAGCAACATTGATGGGGTCGATGAGATCACCAGCCACTTTGACCATCGCAATTTTCACCGGCTTCGGCAATTTGACTTTCCCAGGCTGGGCGACGTCTTCCTTCTTTTCAGGAACCTTCGCAACAAGGTCCTGCGCGGTGACCGGAGCGAGGCTCAGAGCAGCTCCCATGACGGCAGCGCTGGCATATTGAATCGTTGTTTTTTTCATAGTTTAATTAGTATTTTTGAGTTTAAAGATGGTGCTTGGTATGGACGGGTTTGACCATCATGTTCGCGAAAAACCCGATGACCAAGAGCCCCGCCATCGTATACATTGTCGTATTATAGAGGCTGGGTGTGGGATCAATGGTTCCCTCGGGAGCGATCTCCATCAGCTTTTGAACCGAAACCGTTTTCGCGGCCACCAGTTCATCAAGTTTCGCGATAGGCGCTCCAAATTTTTCGGCAAATTTCTCCGCGCTCACTTTCGAGGCGAGATCGGAGATTGCGGTGGAAATCGAGGCTTCACGGAGCTTGGAAATCGCATATGGCCCCAGCACTCCGGCGGTACTCCAGGCCGTGAGCAACCTGCCATGAATCGCTCCGACATACTTAGAGCCAAACATGTCTGCCAAATACGCCGGAACGGTAGCAAAGCCACCGCCATACATCGTGAAGATGATCATGGTGGCCGCGTAGAAGGTCACGAAGGAGGTGGACATTGTATCAGCCCCCGCATTGGCAGCCGCCCAAGGAATCGAAAGATAGAGGCCGCAGCCAAGAACAAAGAAGATGGTATAAGTGACCTTACGCCCGATCCAGTCCGAGATACTGGCCCAGAAAAATCGACCCACCATATTGAAAACAGAAATCATCAGGACGTAGTTCGCAAAGAAAAACCCCTGCTTTGCCTCCGCTGATAATTGGGTGCCGAAAATTTCTCCGATCATCGTCTTGGCCACCCCAATCACCCCAATCCCGGCTGTAACGTTCATGCAGAGCACGATCCAAAGAAGAATGAATTGTGGAGTCTTCATTGCCGCGGAAATCCCAACATCGTTTTGAGAAATCATGCTCTTCTTCGAGGCCCCCTCAGGAGGACTCCAGCCTTTCGGCTTCCAGTCATCCGCCGGCACGCGATACGCGAAGGCCGCGATCAACATGACGACAAGATAGACTAACCCCAGCACCAGGAAGGTCATCGCCGCTCCGGTATTCCCCGTCCCCACCGCATACACTCCAGCACTCATACTGTCTCCAAATTGGGAGACATCGGCAGCCGAGGCCACGATGACCTCCTGCTTTCCCGCCGCAGTTTGCACAAAGCGAACCCCATTCTCCGTCACCAAAGTCAAGCGATCAACCTGACCGAGATACTCTGGTGCTTGGTCAAACTTTTGCAGAAGCCAACGCTTCAAAGGAGCTCCGATCATCGCGCCGCCCCCAAAACCCATAATGGCCAACCCGGTCGCCAAGCCCCGCCGGTCGGGGAACCATCGAATCAAGGTGCTCACCGGCGAAACATATCCCAAGCCCAAACCACATCCACCCAACACCCCGTAACCTAGATAGAGCAAGGGAAGACTGTGCAGTTTGATCCCCAGAAAGCCTACCAAAAACCCCCCACCCCAGAGGAGCGCTGCCGTGACCCCGACACAACGTGGCCCCACTTTTTCCAACCACCTCCCGGCCACTGCCGCTGACAGTCCCAAAAAAACGATGGCGATACTAAAAATCCAAACAATATGCCCAAACTTCCAATCCCCGGCGGCTTGCCCGACAACTCCGAGCTCCTTTGAGAGCGGAGCATTGAAAACGCTCCATGCGTAAACAGAGCCGATGCACAGGTGAATCGCAATCGAGGCGGGCGGCACCAACCAACGATTGAAGCCTGGTTTCGCCACGATCGATTCCTTAAGTAAAAATTTTGGGATGGGCATAATTTCGAGCGATCGCAGGAACGATCTCTGGTCTTGAGAGACTGTCTAATTTGAGATTTAGGCACAAGGAGTATGTTCCAGCATTCCAAAAATAGTTATGCGTCAACCTCACACCCCTCCCTCACCGTGAATGAAATTAGGAACAAGCAAAGACCTTACGAGAGAGATGATTTTATCCTTGTGAATCAATAATTTCGACATTTAATCATAACGTGTGCGGCACTCAAAATAGGACAAGGCGCGTCGGATTACTTCTACTCGTCGCCCTGTCTGAGGTGGATCCGAAAGTTCGGCCAGTAGAGGGCTAAGTTAAGCTATGGTGGCAGGCTGCGGGAGAGTGGTATGTGATCTTGGTTGGTTGATCAAGCAGGGAGTCGGAG
>JBLHUR010000013.1:0-55336 GCA_047629805.1 Akkermansiaceae bacterium
GCCTGGCCCACGACCCGGACCGTGGACAACTTTATCGCCAAACTCCGTGCCAAGGTTGAACCTAATCCCACCCATCCGGATTTCATCGTGACCGTGCGTGGAGTGGGCTACAAGTTGCAGATCGGGAAGTTGAACAACCAAGAGTAATCGAAGTTTTCTGGCAACTGTTCAAAAACGTGATTCGTGCGGAGTGAGAGGAGATCAAATGAATTCAAGTGACGGAGTGGAACTCGAGTCCTGCAACGGTTTGCCATGGCGCGTCGTCGCGCTTGAGGATTTCGATGCCGTGGAATCCCGCTTCTTCGAAGGCCTGGTGAATTCTTCTTCGGTATCGGCACCGCTGATGCAGCCACTCCAGAGGTAGGGATCATATTGGAGATGTTCGGGGATCTCTTCGTCGGAAACGATGTCGGAAATGACGGCCCGTCCACCCTTTTTGAGGACGCGGAAGATTTCTTCGATGACCTCGGCCGGGATGGCTTTGAGGTATTGGGGATCGTAGCTGACAGGGCAGCAGAGGGCGCTCTCGGGCGCATTTGCGGCGGCGGAATAGCGTTCGCGGGTGGCGGATTCGGCGGATGGTGATATGTTAACAAAATAGGGAAAAGTGGTTTGCCTACCCATTGGCCGCTCGTGAGGGGGAGTTCTTAACAAGAATATGATGTTCTTAAATCCTCGTTGCCTGTCTGGGGTAATCACCCCATTGTGATCGTTGGTCCATTGCCCCAAATTTTCGTTGCAGTTCATCCTCTTCGGTAGATCCCAAGCTTCTCTAGGAAGTCAGGGAAACCAAATCGGGGCATTCTGAATTTCATCCACGAAGATCAAGGCCAACGTAAATGAGACAAGCTTCAACGACCTCCCCAATGACAGAGATCACCCCCAAAATCCTCAACAAAGAGTCCGGTAAACTTTATGGCTTCGCGCTGCAACCCGTAGGAGATCGCCATCATGCCGAGGATCTCGTGCGAGACTGTCTCTCAGTCGCGTGGCGAAAGAGAGATTCATTTTGTGGGCGATCTGCCCTGACTACCTGGCTTTTCGGAATCATGAAGTTTAAAGTTCTCGACCATTTTCGTGCCGCCAAGCGCACACCTCCTGATCATGTGGCATCTAGTTCGCGCAATGACAGTGGAGAGGCCACGGATCCGTTGGATCAACTTTTCACCCCTGGAGGGACTTGGAAGGTAGACCCCAATTATGGTCTGAGCGCCCTCGGTGATTCGCCGGATGACAGCGCTCAGCGTGCAGATGTTCGGATATGCTTGCGGCGTTGTGTGGCAAACTTGCCAAAGCGACAGCGATTGCTGTTTATCTTGCGGGAGGTCGATGAGCTTTCTGTGCCTGAAGCTGCGGTGGCCGCCGATGTCACAGCTGGCAGTGCTGCGGTGTTATTGACCCGAGCCAGACACAAGCTTCGCGCCCGCCTTCAGCTGAACAAAAATGCGCCGCGAATCTGCGGACTGCTCCTCTGTGCCCTTTCGAGGTCCGGCGGAAGGGCACCGGCGGCGCAGTCTAGTTCTGCCTTACCTTCTTATGAAAACGAACGACCTTGATCAGCGCAGTCTGACTGTCCACGGACAGCTCCGTGGGAAGATCGGCATTCACCTGAAAATGCCCCTGCGCAACCACGACGATCTAGCACTGGCCTACACGCCGGGAGTCGCCGAGCCCTGCCGCCGGATCGCTGCCGATCCTGCCGCTGCAAACTGGCTAACGGTAAAGGGTAACACGGTCGCCATCGTCACGGACGGCTCGGCAGTCCTCGGCTTAGGCAACATCGGTCCACTCGCCTCGATCCCAGTCATGGAGGGCAAGGTAATGTTATTTGACCACTTCGCCGACTTGAATGCTTGGCCCCTCTGTCTCGACACACAAAATGTGGACGAAATTGTCGCGACCATCCGCCACATCGCGCCGGTGTTTGCCGGCATCAATCTTGAAGACATCGCCGCCCCGCGTTGTTTCGAGGTCGAGGATCGCCTGCAAGATCTGGGCATCCCGGTCTTTCACGATGATCAGCATGGCACCGCCATCGTGTTGTTGGCGGCGCTGATCAATGCGGCCAAAGTGACCGGTCGTGAGCTGTCGGAGTTGCGCGTGGTCATCAACGGCGCGGGTGCGGCAGGCTCGGCCATCGCCCGCCTGCTGCGCTGCGTCGGCCACGAGCCAGAGCAATGCATCAGTGTTAGAAACGTGGTGGTGTGCGATTCCAAAGGCGCGATCCACGCCGGGCGCGAGAACCTTTCGCCGGAGAAACGCGCGCTCTTGGACTACTCTAATCCCAACGGATACAGCGGTTCCCTCGGCCGCGTTGTTCAAGGTGCCGACGTCTTCATCGGCGTCAGTAAAGGGAACCTCCTGACCGAATCAGATATCCGTAAGATGGCAAAAGATCCGATCGTGTTGGCAATGGCAAATCCGAATCCCGAGATCATGCCCGATGAAGCCAAGCGCGGCGGCGCGGCGATCGTCGGCACCGGCCGCAGCGATTTTCCCAACCAAGTCAACAACGTCCTCGTCTTCCCAGGGATTTTCCGCGGCGCGATCGACGCCGGTGCCAAGCGTATCACTGACGCCATGAAGATCGCCGCAGCGCACGCCCTCGCTTCGTCAGTCGATGATCCGCGCGCCGAATACCTTCTACCAGACCCGCTCGACCCGAGCGTCGCGCCACGCGTGGCCAAGGCGGTCGCGGCGAGTTGGGTCCCAATCACCTAACCGACCAATCCAATAGACATTATGAAAGAAACATGCACCAACATCGACCAATTCATGGCTGGCTTGCGCAAGCGCAATCCAGGCCAGGAAGAATTTCACGAAGCCGTCCAAGAAGTGGCCTCCGACGTGCTGCCTTTCATCGCAAATCATAAGGATTACCATGGTGAATGCCTGCTGGAGCGACTGACCGAACCCGACCGCGTCCTCTCATTTCGCGTGAGCTGGGTCGATGATGCCGGCAATGTTCGTGCCAACCGTGCCTGGCGGGTGCAGTTCTGCAACGCCATCGGTCCCTACAAGGGCGGTATGCGTTTCCACGAAACCGTCACCGAGAGCGTGCTTAAGTTCCTCGGCTTCGAACAGATCTTCAAGAACAGCCTTACCGGCCTGCCGATGGGCGGTGCCAAGGGTGGCTCTAACTTTAATCCGAAAGGCAAGAGCGATGGCGAGGTGATGCGCTTCTGCCAGTCACTGATGACCGAGCTGCACCGCTACATCGGCCCGGATAAGGACGTGCCCGCAGGAGACATCGGCGTCGGCGCGAGGGAGATCGGCTACATGTTCGGCCAGTATCGTCGCCTGTCGCACACCTTCACTGGTGCAATGACCGGCAAGGGAATCTCGTTCGGCGGTAGTGTCGGCAGGAAAGAGGCGACCGGCTACGGAGTCGTCTACTTTATGCGCGAGGTCCTGCACGCGGTCGATGATAGCATCAAAGGCAAGACGGCAGTCGTCTCAGGCTCGGGAAACGTCGCGCTCTACTGCATCGAGAAGTTGGTGCAGCTCGGAGCCAAGCCGCTGACCGCGAGCGACAGTTCCGGCTTCATCCACGACCCCGACGGCATCGACGAGGAGAAACTCGCCTTCCTCAAAGAGTTGAAAGAGGAGCGGCGCGGGCGCATCGAGGAGTATGCGGATAAGTTCGGCTGCACTTTCAAAAAGGGACGCCCCTGGGGAGTGAAAGCCGACCTGGCATTTCCCTGTGCCACGCAGAACGAGCTGAACGGCGACGAGGCGCAATCATTGATCGACAACGGCCTGATCGCACTGGCCGAAGGCGCGAATATGCCCTGCGAATCCGCTGCGCAGCACCTGCTTAGGAAGCACGTGCTCTACGCTCCCGGCAAAGCTTCCAACGCAGGCGGTGTGGCCGTTTCTGGATTGGAACAAAGTCAGAACTCGCAACGCATCAGCTGGTCGCTCGAAGAAGTCGATAAGTGCCTGCAGGAAATCATGAAAGACATCCACGGCAAGTGCCTCAAACACGGTAAAGCCGAAGGGGGAGATGATAAAACTGACTATGTGCGCGGGGCAAACATCGGCGGCTTCATCAAAGTGGCGGACGCCTTGCAGGAGTGTGGCGTCGTCTAGCCTCTTACCTATCAAAAAATTATGAAAGCCTCAGACCTATTTATCCAGTGCCTTGAAAATGAAAGCGTCGAATATATTTTCGGAGTTCCCGGCGAAGAAAACCTTGATTTTCTCGATTCGCTCTCCCGTTCCAGCATCCGCCTGGTTCTCACTCGTCACGAGCAAACCGCTGGTTTTATGGCGGCCACCTACGGTCGCCTCACCGGCAAGCCCGGGGTGTGCCTTTCGACCCTCGGACCCGGCGCCACTAACTTGATGACACCCGCCGCCTACGCCCAGCTCGGCGCCATGCCGATGATCATGATCACCGGGCAGAAACCGATCAAGTCCTCCAAACAGGGGCGTTTTCAGATCATCGATGTCGTCGATATGATGCGCTCGGTCACCAAGTCCACCCGCCAGATCGTCAATGGCAATTCCATCCCGGCGCTCGTTCGCGACGCTTTCCGCCTCGCAGGGGAAGAACGCCCCGGAGCCGTCCACCTGGAACTGCCGGAGGACATCGCCTGTGAGGACACCACGACCGACCCCATCCCGGCCAGCGAGTTTCGCCGGCCGGTGGTCGAGGAAAAAGCGGTCAGTCTCGCCGTGGACATGCTTAAGCAGAGCCACCGCCCCGTGCTCCTCATTGGAGCCGCGGCCAATCGCAAGATGACGGCCAAAATGCTTCGAGCCTTTGTTGATAAACAGGGCATCCCTTTCGTCACCACCCAGATGGGCAAGGGCGTCGTCGACGAGACGCATCCGAAGTTTCTCGGTAACTGCGCGATCTCGGACAACGACTTTCTCCACCATGCGCTCGAGCATGCCGACCTGATCCTCAACGTCGGTCACGACGTGGTGGAGAAGCCGCCCTTCCCCATGAACACCGGTCAGCGCAAAGTCATTCATGTGAACTTCCTCACGGCGGAAATCGATCCGGTCTATTTCCCCCATGCGGGCATGATCGGTGACATCGCCAATAGCATCTGGCAGCTCAACGCCGCGCTTGAGCCTCAGGCGCACTGGGACTTCTCTCGCTTTGATCAGGCCGCCGCCGCCCTGCGCGAGCACACCAGCAAGCTTATCGACGACGACCGCTTCCCCATGCTGCCGCAGCGCCTCGTCCATCACGTCCGCTCCGTTATGCCAGAGGATGGGATTATCGCCCTCGACAATGGCATTTATAAGATCTGGTTCGCGCGCAACTATCCCGGCAACGCCCCCAACACGGTGTTGCTCGACAACGCCCTCGCCTCCATGGGCGCTGGACTGCCTTCCGCCATGGCCGCGAAACTGGTCCATCCCGAACGCCGCGTCCTCGCCGTCTGCGGTGACGGAGGATTCATGATGAACTCCCAAGACCTCGAAACCGCCGTGCGTCTCGGCCTCGATCTTGTCATCCTCATTCTCAACGATTCCGCCTATGGCATGATCCGTTGGAAACAAGCCGACATGGGATTCAAGGATTACGGGCTGGAGTTCAACAACCCCGACTTTGTCAAATACGCTGAAAGCTACGGCGCGAGCGGACATCGCATCGGTTCTGACTCCGAACTGCCCACCACCCTCGAAGCGGCTTTCACGCAAGGAGGCGTGCATCTCATCGACCTACCGGTAGATTATTCGCTGAACGCCGCGATCCTCTTCGAGGAAATCCCCAAGCTAAGCCAACTCGACTGATAAACTCCCAACGATCCACACTCATGCGCAAAACCTATCCTTACTATCTCGCCAACAAACCGGAACAAGCAAACACCGATCTCGCCGTCACCGACAAATACTCCGGCGAGATCGCCACCCGCGTCGCCCTAGCCGACGCCGACGCCATCGATTCCGCCATCGCTAAAGCTGTCGAAGCCGCCGCTCCGCTGCGCCGCATGGCCCCCTTCGAGCGGCAGGCAGTGCTCAACCATTGCGTCAAACGTTTCAAAGAACGCTTCGACGAACTCGCCGATGCCCTGCGCATCGAGGCTGGCAAACCCATCAAGGACAGTCGTGGCGAAGTCACCCGCCTGATCGACACCTTCCAGATCGCCGCCGACGAGTCCGTCCGCGCCCACGGCGAAATGCTCAACCTGGAGATCAGTCCGCGCACCAAAGGCTACCGCGGCTTCACCAAACGCGTGCCCATCGGCCCCTGTTCCTTCATCTCGCCGTTCAACTTTCCGCTCAATCTTGCCGCGCACAAGATCGCGCCCGCACTCGCCGCCGGTTGCCCGTTCATCCTCAAGCCCGCTAGCCTCACGCCCGTCGGCGCATTGCTGATCGGCGAAGTCCTCGCCGAAACTGATCTCCCGGAAGGCACCTTCTCGATCCTGCCCTGCTCGCGTGAGGGTGCCGACCTCTTCACCACCGACGAGCGTCTCAAACTCCTCAGCTTCACCGGCTCACCGGATGTCGGCTGGATGCTCAAGGACAAAGCAGGCAAAAAGAAAGTCACCCTCGAACTGGGTGGCAACGCCGCCTGTATCATCGACCAGGACACCGATCTCGACGACGCCATCCCACGCATTATCACCGGCGCATTCTATCAGTCCGGCCAGAGTTGCATTTCGGTTCAACGCATCCTGGTGCATGAATCGCTCGCGTCAAAATTTGAGACGGCATTCGTCGCTGCTGCCCGCGCCCTCATCTCCGGCGATCCTGCTGATGAAGAGACCTTCATCGGCCCGATGATTTCGGAGAAAGAAGCCATCCGCCTCGAAACATGGATCGACGAAGCCAAATCCGCCGGAGCCGAAGTGCTCTGCGGCGGCACTCGCAAGGGTGCGATCCTCGAAGCCACGGTGCTCAAAAACGTTGCCAAAAACGCAAAACTGTATCGTAAGGAAGCCTTCGGCCCCGTCGCAATCATCGATACTTTCTCCGACTTCGGCGACGCCCTCGCCGAAGTCAACGACAGCCGCTACGGCATCCACGCCGGCGTGTTCACCCCGCGCATCGAGCATGCGTTCCGCGCCTGGGACGAGCTCGAAGTCGGCGGCGTCCTGATCAATGAAATCCCCTCTTGGCGGGTCGATAATCTCCCCTACGGCGGGGTCAAGGACAGCGGTCTCGGCCGCGAAGGCATCCGCTACGCCATCGAGGACATGACCGAGATCCGCGCGCTCATCTTTCGTGATTCCCCTGGCTGAACACCGGAGTCCAACGATCTGCACAAACCCGGCCCTTCACCAACATCATCCTGGGCGTTCTATCGGCACCTTGTTCATTTTCTATTTCCACCTCCTAATCGTTGCCACTCCGATTTTTGGATGATCTCTATTTTATGACCATCATCGGCAAGGCCATGCGGCTGGGGTGGAGAAAAATTAAATCATGGTTGCACGGCGGTAGCACACATTCCGCACCTAACCGGCGCTCTTCTTCAGTCTAATTCGCGGTTTGGTTTTTTGTTAGGGACGTCTTTGGGTTTTGCTTGGTGAGGGTGGGGTCGTGTAGATTGATTCATCAAATCCCAGGGCTTTCAAATAGAGCAGACCTTGAGGCTTTATGCCGTTGCGTGCCAAGTGTCTGGCATTCCCGTATTTCAGAATGATGACTCCCGAGAGCTGGCACATGAGCAGGTAGCTTGTCGGGCGTTTTGTCGGCTTTTTATTCAGATCCTTGAGTCGTCCCATGCGCACTTGCTCGCTTTTTCTGAGCTCCCTTTGCATGAGGTTCCAGATCATCAGGCTCACTAAGAGGATGAAGGTCAGGGCGTCTATTCGGGAGGGCTTTTTCAAGAAGGTATCGTTGGCGATCAGTGGCTCTTTGAGGAAGGAAAAGTTTTTCTCTACTCCGTATTGTTGTTTATAAGTCTTGAGAACTTCCCTGGCCGAGAGCTTTTCTTTTGCGGTGTTGGTGATCATGACAAAGCAGCCGGCTTTCTTGAGTTTTTGCTCATAGAGTCGGGTGTTTTCCTCGCGTTGGAGGTGGTGGTGGTATTTGGTGTCGCTTCTCCGATGACTCTATCATGTTCTTTGAAATTGGCGGGAAAACGCGAGATGAAGAGAAGGTCTTGGAGTTGCCTTAGATTGCCGGTGGTGATGAGTTTGCAGTCGGCGATGTAGGTGACTTCGCCGATGTTTTTTTCTAACGGTTTGAGCAGTTTGGCGATGCGTTGGAGTTCCTCGTTGTTGAGTGTTTCGTCACTGGAGTTCCCGTTTTTCATTTTCCCGGAGATGGGGATGTTGCCTTCCACGCAGAGCATCGAGACCATGAATTGCTTGATGTCGGGGCGTTTGTCCTTGCTGTATCCGCAGGTGATGTGGGGGGCTTTTTTTCCTGAAAGACTGTTGTCGTAGCCCCCCCCAGACGTTGACACTGGTGGTATCAAAACCGCACTGGGAGGTGTCGAGATCGAAGACGGTGGCCGCTCTGAGAGCGACCTCGGTAAAGAGCTTGAGAGTTCCTGTTTTATGGATGCGGTCGAGCGCGTTGCCCAGGGCGTCATCATTGAAATTGCGGGGGTTGACCGCGGTGCCGAAGAGCAGTTCGGTGTCTTGCTCGGCGATGAATTCCTCCACCTTGTAAAGGGGACTCCGACCTGACAGGGTGTCACAGACCATGCCGGTGACGAGGGTTCCCAGGTCAAGGTCGGTGTTGCACGGGATACTTTCGTTGATGAGATCAATGAGGCCTAGGCGGTGGCACATCCGGGCAATTGCGGGGATGTGGTTGACTTGCAGCATGGTGGACTCATCGACGAATTTCTGTGTAACAGAGGTGGGCTTGCTCATGGAAAAGAACGAGCCACAATGTACATACATTATACAAATCTGTTAGATTTTTCGCGCGTTCACCGATGCATAAGACGCTGGTGGCAGGAGGTTTGAATATATAAAATATTCCCAGTTTTTATGGTGCGGAATGCCTGACTTAAGGTAGCCGGAGCGGTTGCCAGCGAAAACGAGAAGGCTCTGCTCGTTCACGTTATGACCGGGAGAGGGAACTCCCACGGCATCACACCGGGTTTCTCCGCCCGAAGGACACTTGGATCGTCGATGAGGCCATGCTAGACAGCCATCCTAATATGGACATCTGTGATCGTTGGATAGAAGAACCAGGAGCAGTGGCGGATGACGGAGCGACCGCCAGCTTTCATCTCGATGAAGCGGATTCAGGTCGGATTCCTCAACGAAAGGGCTTCCGCATGTTCTACAGTTGGCAGACTTGAGACTTGAGGAAAACGAATAGGATCGGCCTCAAATTGTCCAATGGCAAAACGGGCAACGAGAAAGCTCAGCAAAGCCTCAACGTAAGAGCGCCCCCGTGGACCTACCCACCAAAATAATTTGCAGCCTGCCCTTTCACCCCCAGCCCCTTGATCATGAAGAGCCTTCCTGCATGCTCCTCCTTCTCAGTCTTATGCACTCCGGTCGTGACATAGAGGTCGCTTAAATCCGGACCGCCAAAGGCGCAGGCTGTCGTTTCCAGGCAGGGCAGCTCGACTCGCTGCACTTCATATCCGCTTTCCGGATCAAAGCTAGTCACGCAAGCTCCGTGGCAAAAAGCGATCCAAAGATGGCCGTTTTCATCGATCGCCATGCCATCCGGAGAACTCTCAATATGGTTCAGAGCCACCACACGGCGGGAATTACTCAAAAGCCCATCGGCATAATCAAAAGCAAGCACCTGCTTCATCGGAGTATCGATATAATAACATATCCGCCCATCGGCCGACCAAACGATCCCGTTCGAATTCGTCACCGGTCCATAAGCCTTACTCACCTCCAATTCAGGTGAGAGCCGATAAAGATCCGCATCCCCTTCCTTTTTCACCAAACTGATCGTCCCCGCAAAAAAGTGCCCATCGGGCGAGCACTTCCCATCGTTGAAGCGATTATTTTCCTTCTCCGGCTCGGGATCGGCAATCTGCGTCACCTCTCCGCTCTCTTCATCCAAAAAGGCAAACCCGTGATCCCCCGCGATCACCAATCCCCCGCTCTTCCTCGGAACCACCGTCCCAACCCGCTGGCCGACGTCCCAAATCTGCTCATTCCCGCTCACGGGATTAAAGGCAACGACCTTGTGTGACTCTATATCCACATAAATAAGGCGATCCCCCACCCACACTGGTCCTTCACCCCATGTCGACCGATAACTCCCAACTGGCTCAAATGTCATGGCCCAACCAAAACTTTGTAACGGGCACTTGTCGAGATTTTCAGAGGGAATCCCCGTCAAATGAATGATTTTCATCTCACCAGCGTTATAAATGAGGCTCTCGCCAAGAACTTGACAATCATGCAGATTATTGGCAATTCGAGCGTGTTCGCCCTTATCAGAAGTATTCCCGACAGCCTCCCAATATAAAACCCCCATATTATCTTATGACTAATGATCTCTCTAATTGGATCTGGTTCGGCCTCTATACAGCCGTCCTGCTTGGCCTAGCTGGCTATGGTTTCCACCGCCTTACCATCCTCTATCTCTACTTCAAACATGGCAAGACACGCCCCATGCCTGACCGCGAGTTCGAGGAAATGCCCCTCGTCACCATTCAGCTTCCGGTCTTCAACGAAATGCATGTCGTTGACCGCCTCCTCGACTCCGTCGCCGCACTTGACTACCCGCAGGACAAACTCCAGATCCAACTTCTCGACGATTCCACCGATGAGACTGTCGATATCTCGATGGCCGGCGCTGCTCGCCTCCGTGAACGGGGATTCGATGCCGAGTGCATCCACCGCACCGACCGCACCGGCTACAAAGCAGGAGCCCTCGAAAACGGCATGAATTTCGCCAAAGGTGACTACATTCTCATCCTCGACGCCGACTTCGTTCCAAATCCTGACCTTCTTCAGGAAACAATTCACCACTTCACCAACGATAAGATCGCCTTGGTACAGACCCGTTGGGGCCACCTCAACCGCAACTACAACGCCCTCACCCGCGTGCAAGCCCTCTTCCTCGACGGACACCTTGAGCTTGAGCAAACCGCACGCAACCGCTCCGGACGCTTCTTCACCTTCAACGGCACCGGCGGCATTTGGCGGAAGGCAGCCATCGAAGACGCCGGCGGCTGGGAACACGATACCCTCACCGAGGACATGGACCTCAGCTACCGCGCCCAGCTTAAGGGTTGGAAATTCATCTTTCTCAAGGAAGTCGAAACCCCCGCCGAGCTTCCTGTCGATATGGCCGGATTTAAGAACCAGCAACATCGCTGGACAAAGGGTTCCATCCAGTGCTGCAAGAAGTGCCTCCCTTCCATCTGGAAAAGCAAATTCCCTCTCGCCGTCAAGCTTGAAGCAACCGCGCACCTCACTGCAAACTTCGCGTATCTCCTTTTGATCGCTCTTTGCTTCCTCATCTTCCCCAACAGTCAGTGGGGTCCCGATCTCGGCCAATGGGGCGACTTGCTCATTAAGGCTCCCATCTTCTTCTTCTCCTCGATGTCCATCGTCATCTTCTATGCGGTGGCTCAAAAATCCCTCAACCCAAAAACCTGGTTGAAGGAAATCTGCTACCTCCCTCTCCTGCTCGCGCTCGGAATCGGAATGGCCGTCAACAACGCCAAAGCAGTCATCGAGGCCATAATCGGTCATGAGTCCGGATTCGTCCGCACTCCCAAGTATGGCATCGAAGGCACCCAGAAACAGGAGATCAAAAAGAGCGGCTACAAGGCCCTCAAGAGCCTGACCCCTGTCGTCGAACTCCTCTTCGGCTTCTTCTTCCTCTTCGTGGTCCTCGAAGCCGCATTCTCAGGAAATTGGCCTTCCGCAATCTTGTTACTTCCCTTTCCCGTCGGATTCTTTTACACTTCTTTAAATTCATTAGGACAGATGGCAAATTTGCTTCAGCTTTTACCCTTCCGTTCTAAGAAGAATTAAAATCATCATTCGGCCTCGCTTACACACTATGCGCTCTCTTAAACCGGTTTTCCTCCTCTTCACTCTCTGCTTTCCTCTCCTCTTCACCAGTTGCGGTTCCTCCGTTGACCGGAGCAACCAAATGGTGGTGAGCGTAAGAGACCAAAAAATGCTTTTGGTGAAGGACAACAAGCCCGTTAAAGCCTATCCGATCTCGACCTCCAAGTTCGGACTTGGAAGCCAGCGCGGGAGTAACCGCACCCCTCTTGGTAACCACGTCGTTGCCAAGAAGATCGGGGGAGGAGCACCAAAAGGAGCCGTCTTCAAAAGCCGCCGTCGCACCGGTGCCATCGTTAGGCCCAACACCCCGGGCCGTGACCCCATCGTGACCCGCATCCTCTGGCTCAGCGGACGCGACCGTCATAACAAAAACACCTTTGGTCGTTGCGTTTATATCCACGGCACTCCTGCTGAATACAATATCGGACGCCCCGCCTCTTACGGTTGCGTTCGCATGAAGTCCGAGGACGTCATCGACCTCTACCGTCGCGTCGGAGTTGGTGCCGGGGTTAAAATCATCCGTGGTTCACTCGACACCACTCGGGCCGGACGCACCTATTATGCCCGCAGAGGTGGCAGGGATCGTGCTACAGCCACCCGCTGGTAATCATCCTCTTTCCGAAGTGTCTCTGAACCTCGATTCAACTAAACTACGCGAGCTGTCTCCTCAAGAGCGGCTCGCTTTTTTGAAAGCCCGTATCGCCGAAGAAAGTGAAGAACTTCATCGGCGACACCTCAGTGGAGAAGACGGCTTGGCCAATGCCAAGGCCCGCTCCGCCGTGGTCGATGAACTCATCATTGCCATCTTCGAATCCCTCCTGAAGGAAGAAGAAACCACCCCCTCCCTCGCACTCGTTGCAAACGGTGGCTATGGACGCGGCCTCATGAATCCGGGTTCCGATGTTGATCTCTTGTTCCTGACCGATCTTCCTTCCGACAAAGTTTCCAAGCGCTCCGCCGAAATCATCAAGGAGATGCAGCACCTCATCTGGGATCTGGGGTTCAAGTTCCTCCCCTCCACCTGCTCCATCGCAGAATCCCTCACCGAGGCCAAAGCAGAACCTCAAACCCGCACCGCTCTTTTCGACGCACGTCTCCTCGTAGGCTCACAGGATCTCTTCGATGACTTCCGCACCCGCTTCCGCAAGACCTGCATCGAGAAAGATAAGGAAGCCTTCTTCGAAGAACGCAGCCTCGACATCGCCAGGCGCCACGCCAAGTGGTCCCACACCGTTTTCCTCCAGGAGCCAAACATCAAGGAAAGCCCCGGCACCCTCCGCGATTTCCACAACCTCCAGTGGATCATCGACGCCGAAGCAGGCACCCGCTCCCTCGCAAAACTCGTCACAAAGCGCATTCTCAGTCGCCTCGCTCGTCGTGAACTCAAGGACGCCTTCATCTTCCTCCACCGCGTCCGCAATGCCCTGCACTATCACGACAAGGGCAACGATATCCTCACCCTCCGCTTCCAGGGCGTCCTTGCCGATGAATTTGACTACCCCGAAAAGACGATCCTCCGTCGTATCGAGGACTTCATGCGCGACTACTACACTCACGCGCGTCACGTTCACAACCACACCAAATCAGTCTTCGAAATCTTCGAACTCCAACACACCGAACAAGAAAGCTACGGCCTCCGCTCAAAGCTCACCTTCGGCCTCCTCAAAAAGAAGCCCAAGGCCCTCGACGACTACACCATCCGCAATGGTCGCCTCTTCCCCCGCCGCAAAACAATCTTTGAGGAAAATCCCAACCGCCTCATCCGCCTCTTCCTCTACTGCCAAAAACACGACGTCAGCCCCTCCCCCTCCCTTCGTAAACTCATCAAAGCAAACTGGAATCTCATCGATAAATCCTTCCGCGCCCGCGGAATCAACCGCGATGTCTTCCGGGAAATCCTCGAGAAAAAAGGCCAAGTCGCCCGCACTCTCCGCCTCATGCACCGCTCCGGCGTGCTCGGCCGTTACCTCCCCGAATTCGGTGCGCTCGACTGCCTCGTGCAACACGAATTCTTCCACCGCTACACCGCCGACGAACACACCCTCCGCTGCATCGACCAGCTCGATGCCCTCGTCGACGACGAAAATCCGCGCCGCGCACTCTACCGCGACCTCTTCCTAAAACACCCCGACCCCTACGCCCTCTACATTGCACTCATCCTGCACGATACCGGCCGCGCCGAAAACGTCCGCGAACATATCGACGGCTCCGCCATCCTCGCTGCAAAGCTCTGCAAGCGCCTCCAGATCACCGGAGGTCGACGTTCCCTCATCATGTTTCTCGTCGATCACCACCTCACCCTCTGGCGTTTCGCGACGAAGAAGAACATCGACGATCCCGAAGTCATCCAAGAATTTGCCGACCTCATGCAGGATCGCCATCGCCTCGATGCTCTCCTCCTCTTCACCTTCGCCGACTCCAATGGCACGAACGAAGAAGCATGGTCCCCTTGGAAAGAAACGCTCATCCTCCAACTCTACCGCAACACCCGCGAGTTCATTCTCGAAGGGAAAACCGCTGGCACCGAGGAAATCAACAACGAGGTCCGCGAATCCCTCGTCAAAATCAAAGCCGGCCTCAAAGAAAAATACCACGAGATCTTCGACGAGCACTCCCGGCTCATGCCCAAGCGCTACTTCCGCTACCGGAGCAAAAAGAGCATCGTCAAACACATCGTCGCCCTCTGGGAATACATCGACCGCCGCCAACGCCGCCCCGACACCCCCTTCGAGTGTGCCGTGCAGTGGATTGAGCATCCCAAATTCGGCTACAGCGAGCTCATCATCGCCGGTCACGACTCAGACCGCTTCCTCGAAAAGGTCTGCTGCGCCCTCGCCTCCCACCAACTCAACATTCTCTCCGCCGACGTCTACACCCGGCCCGATGGGATCACCCTCGACCTTTTCCGCGTCTGCACCGACGACCTGAAAATGGTCACGGGAAAGGAAAAACAGATGGCGATCGTTGCGACCCTCTACGAGATCAATCAGCAGGAAGAATACGACCCCGCCAAGTATCTCAAAAAGAAGGTCAACTTCCTCAATCCCGAGACCGAGCAAGTTGTGCAATTCCCCGTCCGCGCCTGGATCAGCAACGACCTCGACCCTCACTTCACCGTCATCGAGCTCCAAGCTCTCGACCGTATCGGCCTCCTGCACGACGTCCTAAAAACCGTCAACGACCACAACCTCGTCACCGTCCACTCCCGCATCTGCACCGAAAAAGGCGCCGCCCTCGACTCCATCTACGTCAGCACCCAAAACGGAGACAAGCTCACCGACATCGTCGCCATGGAAAAACTGAAAGAAGCCCTCCGCGCCCTCCTCCTGTAATATGGAGCGTGGATGGTATGCCCCCTCGGGTACATTCCTGTCCGCTGCGGACGACAAGTGATCCAGCCGGCTCCTCGTAAAGACTGCCAAACCGCTCCTGCAGCTTTCAGTCTCTCCCCCGTTCGGCGATGCCATCAATGTGAAGCTCATTTCCACCCTGAACCACCACTGGGTCGAAAAATTCCCGCCCCTTCAGGAAAACACTTTCCCCATCGTCCAAACTAATGACGTGGACACCAAAGCGGTTCCCAGCCCCAATTTTTCTCTTACTGAGTGTCACCGCACGACGACTCTCATCCGAACTCGGGACAGAACCCCAAACCGAATCCTCACTCTTGGCTTCATCGTCCTCTCCCCCCAAAACCGCCCCCGTTCTCGAAATCTCAAAAACAATCAGGGCGAGAATTAGAACCAACAGAATCGCAAGAATCAAGCGCGGGACCTTCATCCCCCTACTCAGCCATCGCCGCCTCAATCTCTGCAACCGTCGTCGGGAAGTTGGCGAACATATCGATGTTCTCTTTTTCACCAATGATGAAATCGTTCTCGATTCGGACCCCGAGGGCTTCTTCACGGATGTAAATTCCAGGCTCGATCGTGAAGACCATTCCTACTCCGAAAGGATGATTCGGTAGATTAACATCGTGAACATCGAGACCAATATGATGCGAGGTGCCGTGCATGAAGTATTTTTTAACAAGCGCCTTATCCTCGCCCTGCTTCTTCGCTTCCTCGGCATCGATCAAGCCCAGACCAATCAGTTCTTTCTCCATAATCTCAAGCACCTGTTTCTGATACTTAATCGGAGTGAGCCCGGGACGGAGGATGTCATTGGCGGCCCACATCACGCGGAGGACCGCTTCATAAACATCCTTCTGACGCGCCGTGAACTTACCATTCACGGGAACCGTCCGGGTCATATCGGCGTTCCAGTTGCCGTACTCCGCACCCACATCCATCAGGACCATCTGGCCGTCTTCGACAATTTGGTCATTCTCGAGGTAGTGGAGCGCGCAGGCATTCTTTCCGGAACCAATGATTGGCGAGTAAGAAAATCCTCGTGATTTCCGACGGACAAATTCATGGAGATACTCTGCCTCCAGTTCCCATTCCCCCACTCCGGGCTTGAGAAATTTCAGGACCCGGCGAAAGCCAGCTTCCGTGATATCGATCGCTTTTTGCAAAAAGCGGATCTCCTCCTTGTCTTTGAACATCCGCAGCTCTTGGAGCAAGAGGGCGACACGCTCATAACGATGGAGCGGGAAGCGTTCCTGACAGTCGCGAATAAAACGACGATTGCGGGTCTCGACGATGCTTCGGCCCCTGGGGTACTCATTGCTATGGAGACTTAGGATCTCCATCTGGGGCGCAAGTGCATCGAAAATCCCTTCGAAAGTATCAACCCACTTGACGTTCTTAATCCCGGAAGTGGCAGTGGCCTGCTCTTTCGTCAGCTTCTCGCCTTCCCAGATCGCAATATGCTCAGAGGTCTCGCGCACAAAGAGAATCTCCCGATCCGCTTCAACCGGGGCATCCGGGCACAAAACGAGCACGGTCTCCTCTTGATCAACGCCGGTGAGGTAGAACAGGTCATTGTTTTGACGGAACATCATCGTCCCGTCCGCATTGGTCGGCATGATGTCATTTGCGTGGATCACAACAAGACTGTTAGGCTTCAACTTCGCAAGAAGGTGCTCACGGTTTCGGACGAAAAATTGTGGATCGATGGAGTCGTATCGCATGGATTTAATACACGTTATTTTGTCCTCACTTGCAAGCCGTAGAAGTCGCTCATAAGGTCTTCTTACTCCTCCGGAATGAAAACCTACGAAGCCTGGCTCACCAAACTCCGCAAGCGCGCGCAACCCAGCGGTGCTCTGAGCCAATGGGCCGAGATCCTCGCCAAAAAACAAGGCAGTGATCCCGAAATATGGCGCGAGCATTTGCGGGAGATTTTAGAGGAAGAGGATAAGGCTTCGCTCGACCTCATTCTGGACCTCGACCTCATCACGGCACCCGCGCGGAAGGACGAATCAGAGGACGAGCAAATCCCCCTTTGGTAGGAAACCACGCCGGCTACAACCAATCGAGCTCTTCCTGTTTCTCGCGATAGATGAGACCTAGAATCCGGCCATTTGCCATCAAGGAATACATTCCCAGAAATGCCGCGATCACAGTTCCAATAATGAAGACCCCACCAATCATTTCCATGATGAGGCTCTCCAAAAAGTAGAGCAGGACAAGAGCACAAACCGCGACCCAGTAGTAGCCACCCGCGCTGATAATTGAAGGAATGACCAAGAAGGGACTCGCAGCCCGCAACTGTCCCAGCACAACCACGGCCATCATCGCCATTGGAAAGTAGGCGATCCCCAAGAGAATCAGCAAGGTCTCCAAAAGCCCTCCACCTTCGCCAAAAGCATGCAAAACAAAAAGAGGAATGAAGGAGACAAAGCCCACGAAAATCACCTGTAAGACGGGAGAGATCAGATCCTCGACAATACTGCTCATCTCGGGAAACTCCGGAGCTTCGTCGCTTCCAGTTGCCGACGACTGAATGATCTGGAAATAAGTCGAATCATCGCTGAAAGCCTCTCTTCCGAAACTTCGTCTGTCCAGAACAAAGGCCAGAGTCTTTCCTGTCGGAGCCTTATCCAGAGACGCTACACAGCTGGCGGCAAAGACTCGATCCGGAAGAAGAGCCCTTCCATTTCCCCAGCGCCAGCTTCGCTCAAGTCGAAGGTTTTCGTAGTCGAAGTCCCGGCATCGCCGGCCACACCGTCATCGATATCAGAATCCCAATCCTCCAAGTCATTCGAAAACTTCACGGCATAGAGAGCTCCCTCCCGAGAGTTCCAGGTCAGAGTCAGCATCCGATCGACCGGGGAGTAGGATATTGCGGTAATTTCGAGCGGAGCATTGATACCCAGCGACTCCAATTTGAACCCGTTAACGGCAGACTGCGGAAGACCATCGGTATTGGTCACCTGGAAGGTGCCGGTCTCGGTGGCCGTGATGTCATAGATAAGCGCGAAGGTTTCGTTGTTCACCAAAGCGTCCTGAAAATTGACCTTTAAGACAGATGGATCCGCACTCCCGCTCGTCACGGTCCATTCCTTATCGGAGGTATCTCCCGCGCCGGGATCCCAAGCATAGAGAGTAAAGCGATAAGTTTCGTTGGCGTTCAACCCACTAAAATTCAGCGTAAGCGCACCCGTTGGCGAGCCGGCGTGCAGGAGATCTTCATAAAGATGCTGGAAGCTATAGCCAACCGGATCCCCGTCTGTGCTACCGGCTCTATTCGCTGGAATATTGAACGTGGTATTCGTCGAGATGGTCACCGTTGTCATCCCAGAAGTTGAAGCGGCGTCAGTCGGAAACACCCCAATGGATTCAGTAAGAGGGGCAAGATCGCTTGGCCAAAGTTCGAATCCTTCCTGATCATCTTCGTTGAATTCGATCGCTAGAAGCTGATCCTGTGCATTGACCGGGGTGAAGAGAGCCATCGCCAGAGCGGCAAAGACCTTTGTTTGTGATGCTTTCATTTTTATGGTGGTTCTATTGGGTAGGGTTGGATTTAGGGTGTTCGGCGAAAGCGGTAGAAACGACGGATCGCAGTGATGCTTTTGGTGAAGGTGACCTCGTTGCCTGTCGCTAAAATACTCCCGCCAACTCGCTCCCATTCGAGGAGATCATCGCTGACCTCTACGACATAAAGGAAGCCGGGCTCGGCGGTCACAGTCGCAGTGATTACGGTGTCGGAGATTGCAAAAGAAGTCAAAGGTTCGGCGGCAGGATTGGCATTACTGGCACCCGGTGTCGGAGTGGCCAACGCCACCGTCACCTCTGCGAAGCGACCCATCGTCTTATCCGGCGACTGACGCTCAAAGTCCACGCGATCAATCAAAGTTCCATCGGGAGCAGAAAGCAGAAGGCTCTCCCCTCCGGCACCAATCTTAAAACCAACATGCAGATCCGGGCGCGTTGCCAGATCGTTTTGCAGAGGTTCTTCATCAGCCCAAACGAGAAGGAACCCTTGCGCGGGAACGATGAAACCATCCGGGACTTTAAACTTAAAAGGAGCCGCCGGGTCGTCACTGAGAAACCAGCCGGAGAGATCGGCGGGACTCCCACCCGAATTCGAGAGTTCGATCCAGTCATCAAAATCTCCGTCAGCGGGGTCAACCAGGTTGGTTTGATTCGAAGCCATCCATTCATTGATGCCGAGATCCGGCCAAGGATTCGATCCGGTAAAAGTGACCGTCCGCACTTCACTGGAAAGCTCCAAATCATCGGAACCTAGAGCTCGAATCAGCAAAACATTCTCACCAGATGTCAGAAGAAACGGAGCACTCCAATCACCCACCGTGGACCAAGCCAAATCCAGTTCGATGCCATTGACCTCAATGGCCACCGCCCCGATCGGTGCCGTTCCAGAAAGAGTTACCGTTTGCTCAGAAGTCGCGCTGTTGTCCGCAGGTGCCACCACTTCAAAATCGGACAAGACCCTATTAAGCTGCGGCTGAATGAAGCCAGCCCTTCGGTCAATCCAGGTGGTCACGGGAAGATTATAGGCACCACTCGCCGAGAACGGAGAAGTGAAGTTTAATCCGGCGGCAGCGTAGGCCGCTCGCTTCGATTCCAGACGCGGAGTGACACCAGCACCCGAGAAAAATGTCCCGAGTGATTCCTCCATGGCCCGCCAATAGGAGCGGACAAACGCGGGCGTGTCATACATCCGTCGAATATTGGGATCCACGTTCGAAGGAAAAAGCGGTTCATCAACCGGGTCGGCAAAAACCCCGAGCCCGACATCGAAGTCCCAGGTGAACTGCACCCACTTTTCATTCTCCGGCTTGTAGAGGTAGGTGTTCTTCCAGTTCCGGTTTCCAAACGAATCCCAGAACGATGCGAGATCGGTGAGGGCAAAAGTGCGCATCCAGTTATCCATGTCAATGATCTCGAAGAGATCTTTTTCGTAGTCCGGCCCCGTAGCATCGGCGCGTTCCATCAAGTCGACGATACTGGTGTCATCGAGCCTCGTCCGGCTACCACGGGCCCGCGCTCCGGTTGTCCAGCGATAACGAGCCGGCCGGGTCACGCCGTCAGCCTCGAAGACATCGAGAAGATTTCTGACAAAGGGACGCACCCGGGCTCCGGCATCGGTTCCTTCATTATCATTGCTCGTCTTAAAAAGCTCCCCCTTGTCGCCGGGAAAGTGCGAGTTCGCAAGTACCCCGTCCGGCTGTTCCGCATCGTGGTAGATCGTCCCGCGCCTCAGCCCGTTCATGTAAAGATAGACATCACGACGGTGCAGCGTTGGAAGCTTCAATTGATCCGCGAACCAATGCATCAACTGCTCGCGCTGGTTCGTGGCATCGCGCACCGGATAGTCGAGGGTCAGCTTATCCGCTCCCAGGATTTCCTCATTGGGAGGAAGCGCGACATCATATCCCACCAAGCCACTGAGTGGGTCGGAATGCGAATCCCGATTCCCCCCGTAGTAGGCACCGGCGGCGTAAATGACACGGGCGTCATTGTAGACAAAAGTGATCGGGTAAGGATTGTTTGCGCGGAAGGGTTGCGAGTCCCAATCATCGCGCGACGCCTTGGTGATCCACATCCGATAGCTCCCAAACGAAAGTCCGCTTTCCGGATCTCCGATGCGGGCAAGGCATTCCCCTTTCGGTGGAAAAACGGTCGTCGAGGGAGTCCCGTCGGCATCGCTTGCGACCACTTCAAAGGCCACCAAGGCTCTTTGAGCCTGCCCCGGAATAGTCCCCGAAAAAATACCATCACCGGGAGACAGGTCAGCACCCAAACCATCATCAGACATGGAGACATTTGTGAAACTTGGAGAAGGATCAAGGCGGTAACGCAGTGTCACTTCTCCCACCCCGTCAGCATCAGCAACTCCCGCAAAGACGCTGAAATCTTCGCCCGCCTGTGGGAGGATGGGACGATGGGAAACCAGACCAATGTTCGGTCCGGCATTGGAAACCGCACGACTGTTCGTCGCCCCCGGGCTGCCCAGATTAGTAGGAACCAGCAAACGCCCCGGCGCTTCCAGCCAGTTTCCTCTCAGCCGCATCAAGAACTCAGGATGCCCCGCCAGCCAACGAACTTTGGCTCGCAAGGTCGCTCTCGAACCTGATGCCAAAGTCCGTGTGAGCGGAGCGCGGGCGCGGTTTGGACCTGGATCACCGCGATTCGTGGCGACGAGACGGAGGGAATTGGAACCCTCGAAGGCTCCAGCGATTTCCAGAGTGGAATCACGCTGATTCCCTTGGAAAAACCAACCCGAAGTCCCCGCTTCGAAGTCTCCATTCGGGACAACATTCGAATCACCTTCCGGAAGAACTTCAACCTGATCGACAAGGGCTTCGCCCGCTCCCAGCAAAAACATCTGCACCTGATTCGCCGCGGCCGCGCTGTTGCCATGAGCAAGTGTCCCCGTGAATTCAACCGTCGTCCACTCCGACTTCGCAGACTCATCACTGTCGACCCAGTTTGAGGCGCCGTGAGAGAAATCGCTCGCGTCCCGGCGCTCCAAAGTCGCGCCGCGTCCATCGGCGAAGCGATGATAGCGATCAGAGTCAGTATAAGTCACCCGATCTTCAGCGACCATCATCGAGCCATCGAATCGAGAAAGAACGACACGCTCGCCGCCATCAGAGAGCGTTCCCTGAAAGTCACCCAAGACCACGGACGGATCGAGCGCGGGATGGTTGGCGAGAATTTTCACACGGTCTTTGGCGATGACGAGAAAGCCCCCAGCCGTGATTTGAGACCCGGTCGGAAAGACAAAATCAATGCCTTCAGTAAAGGCCCAGCCGCTCAAGTCGTGGGTCGCGCCACCTGTGTTATGAATTTCGATCCACTCATCTGCGCCTTCATCAGTCGGAGGGTGAAACATAATTTCATTGATGACAATCACAGGAGTCGAGGCCGCACGCAAGGGAGCATCACTCCGGGCGCGCGTGAAAGGAACATCAGTCGCGGAGGCCGGGAATTGCACGGCGTCGAGGACGCGGGTTTGGGCGGGATTGGTGAGATAGAGGGCATCCCCCTGCGACCCGAGGGCAAAGCCCAGTTCCCTCTCGCTGAACCGTCGGGTGCCATTGCCGGGAATGCTTGTTCCCGCCGGAATCATGAAAGGCCCCAAGGTGTCCCGGGCGTCACTCAGGGTGCAACCGGACACATTGACCGCGACGGGCGAGGCATTGCGCAATTCCACAAAGTCCTCCAAGGGCAAATCAGAATTACTGAGGAGCGCAGAGACAAAAACATGATCGAGTTCGTCCAACGGCACCGGATCTGCGGCACCGGGCGAACCGCCTACTCCGTGGCTCTCGGCCCACGCGCGGACATCACCTTCTCCATACGAAGCACGCGCAAGAACGAGCGAATGCCCTGTTCCATCAGCTGCGACGGGCCAAGGAAAGCGGTCGTTGTAGTTAACCTCTTGCACGATCGCGCCGGAAAGCTTTCGCAGGCGAACCCGGCCGCCATCGTTGGGGAGATTATTGGTCCATGGCCCGACGACATTCGTAAGACTGAAGTGCGATTCGACATCTCCGGGCACACGCGCCACGACGAGATAACCTTGTGCAGGAACGAGGGTGTCACGTGGAAAAGCAAAGGCGATATCGCCGCTCAAATGCCAGCCGGAAATATTTTCGGCCCACGGTTGCGAGTTGTAGAGTTCGATAAATTCAAGTTCCCGGTCATCCGCTTGTTGAGCAGGATGATAGAGAATCTCCGAGATGGTAATTCCGCTGCGACGAGAAGAAGGCCCAGCGGGCTCGTAGGTGAGACTCTCCCGCGTCGGAAACTCCGGAATGTCGATGGTGATCGCCGATGGCTCCGATTCGACCATCCCGTTCGCATTGCCGACCCGCACCGTGTATTCACCGTTTTGGTTCCAGTTGACTGAATTTAGGGTCAAACTTTCCTCATCAGCGCCAGGAATCACGACCCCGTCGAGATACCATTGAAAATTGAAAGGTTCCGCTCCATCCACCCCGAACTCGATCACGATCTCCTCGCCGCCATCCCAAATCGCTTGGGGCTGCGACGTGATGACAGGTGGCGCGTTGGGATCGACCTCGCTCGTCGAGAGCATAAAGCCATTGATCGCGGACTGCGGCAGGCCAGCGGTGTTCCTGAGTTGAAAAGTCCCACTCGAGGTCGTGGTGATTTCGAAAACCATTGCGAAGGTTTCGTTATCGATCAAGGGGTCTTGGAAATTGACGGAAGACGACGCGGGATTTCCGCTTCCATCAGTGACCGTCCAGACTTTATCGGAGCCATTCGAAGCTCCTGGATCCCACGCGTAAAGAGTGAATCGATAGGCCTGGTTTGGATTAAGGCCGCTGAAAGTAAGGGTGAGAAACCCGGTGGGACCAGTGGCGTGCAACAGATCCTCATAAAGATGCTGAAAGCTGTATCCGATAGGATTGCCATCCACGCTGCCCCGATTTGCGGGGGCACCGAAACCACTACTGGTGTCGACAATCACGGTGGTGGTGCCGGAGGTCGCCTCGCCATCGGTGGCAAAGTCTACGGTCGAACGATTACCGAAAATAGTCCCCGGCCAGAGATCAAATTCAGGCTGATCGTCTTCCCTGAACTCGATCGACAGCAGGGTGATGGCACTCGCCGACGGCATCATCAGAGCGGCGGCTAGAATAATGGCGGGGAGAGTTGAAGGAGTCTTCTTAGTCATTTTTTATTTTGATGCCAATTTGAGCGCCGTAATTACAGGAATTCACTTCTCTTAGCGAGGGCGCGGTAAACATGATCAACCAAGGTCACCATGAGCTTTTGGGGCCGATCCTCCAGAAGATTATCATCCCCCTGAATCTGATCAGGTGGCCGAGGCATCAAGGAGTGACCAGACATGGGAAAGAGGAAAGATCGACAGGATACCTTGGTCCTCGTGAGGCCCGAAGTGCTGGGCCTTTTTCAAAAAACCAAAGGATTTTGTTGCAATAGCAATTTTTGCTAACGCCATCTCTTCGGCCACAACGGCCGGCCTCGGCACTCTCTTATGAGACAATCGTTGCATCCTCGGAAATAGGGAGGATGGTATTTCATTCCCAATACATGAAAAAGAAAGTTGTTATCATCGGAGCGGGGCCAGGCGGACTGACGAGTGGCATGCTACTGGCCCACCGAGGCTACCAAGTTATCCTTCTCGAAAAAAATAAGACAGTTGGGGGTCGTAATGCCCCCATTGATGCCGGCCCCTATACTTTTGATACGGGTCCGACATTCCTCCATCAGAAATTCACCCTCGATGAGATTTTCGCGGAGACCGGTCGCAAGTCTGAAGACTACCTCCGCTTCACACAGCTCGATCCCATGACCCGGCTCACCTGGGCGGATGCCACCCTCGAAACCAGCTCAAATGAGGACACCATGGTTCGGAACATCGAGGCCGCCTTCCCCGGCCAGGCTGAGAATTATCGCCGCTTCATGGCTGAACATTGCGAAAAGCTGCGGGCCATTTTCCCGGTCCTTCAAAAGCCCTATCATGAACTCAAAAAATACCTCGACCCAAAACTGCTGAAGGCCCTTCCCTATGTCGCCACGAATCGTTCCGTAATGGATGTTCTCGGCGATTACTTCGATGACGAACGCCTCAAGCTGGCGTTCACCTTTCAAGCCAAATACCTCGGGATGTCTCCGTGGAAATGCCCCGCCCTTTTCAGCATTCTTTCCTATATCGAATACGCTCACGGAATTTTTCACGTCGAAGGCGGACTCTGCGAAATCTCCATGGCGATGGCCAAAATTTTCGATGAAGAAGGCGGCACCTTACGACTCAATGCGGAAGTCGCGGAAGTGATCTCTGACCGTGGACAGGTCACGGGAGTCAGGCTCATCGACGGTGAGACCATCGCTTGCGACGATATTGTGCTGAATGCCGACTACGCCCAAGCTCGCGCGACCCTTTTCGGAAAGCAGAACAAGCCTCCTAAAGATCTTAAGAAGAAGAAATTCTCGTGCTCGACCTTCATGCTCTATCTTGGGCTCGATACCATTTACCGGGACGAACCCCACCACCACATCATCTTTGCAGATGATTACGCCAAGAATGTTTCTGAAATTCAGGAGCAGCGTGTCGTCTCGGACGACATGTCGATCTACGTTCGCAATTCCAGCATCAATGATTCCTCAGTGGCCCCCGAAGGTCATTCCCAGCTCTACGTCCTCTGCCCTACGATTAACAATCGTCATGAGGGCATTTCGTGGGAAGATAATGAGGAAGCTTATCGCGACCGAGTCCTTGACCGAATCATCGCTAAGACCGGAATGAAAGACCTTCGTTCGCATATCGTCGAGGAACGCCGCCTCACCCCGGCCGGCTGGGAAGAGGACAATATCTTCATGGGGGCGACCTTCAACCTCGCCCATACGCTCGACCAAATGCTCTACCTCCGACCCCATAACCGCATGCAGGGTTTCAGAAACGTCTACCTCGTCGGCGGAGGAACCCACCCGGGAAGTGGCCTCCCAACCATCTATGAGAGCGGACGAATCTCCTCGAACCTCATTTGTGAATCCTACGGCACGAAGCGTCCTCGGATTGATTTTTCCACAGAAATCCTCTCACCGGCGCTTGTTTAATAATCGGACTTTCAGGCACGCGATCTTCAAAGCCACTTCTTCAAAAGCCGTGCCATTTTGTCTCGTGGCGGAAGCATTTCAAAGATGTCCTTCACAAAATACCGCTTCATAACCGCTCTCTCGTAACAAAAAGTTTCGACGCCCCGCTTCCCGCGATATCTCCCGCTCCCACTTTCGCCCACTCCTCCGAAGGGAAGATCCAGGCTGCTTGCTTGTTTCATGGCATCATTGAGGCAGACGCTTCCACTTCGAATCGCCCCCTTCATGGTCTCGATGAACTTTTGATCACGGGAGAAAAGGTAAAACGCCAAAGGCGAACCATAGTCACGGAGATTGGAAATCAATTGCGCGCTGTCCCGAAATCCGACAACCGGCAGCACCGGCCCAAAGATTTCCTCACTCATGGCGGGATCGCGCCAATCAGCGTCCGGCAAGATTCGGGGCGCGATTTTTAAGGCCTTGACATCATCTTCCCCCTTACAAATTTCCCGCCCTGAGACGAGCCCAAGCACTCTGTCATAGTGCCTGCGATTGACAATCCGCGACATCTCATCCTCCCAAGGAAGTTCCCTCAAGAATCTCTCCATCGCAGCCACCAACTTATCACGGATTGACTCCTCCACCGCAACAAAGTCCGGAGCGAAGCAGGTCTGCCCACCGTTGAAAAATTTCCCGATTAGAATCCGCTTCGCGGCGATCTCTAAATCGACCGTCGAGTCCACAACACACGGGCATTTTCCGCCCAGCTCTAAAACCGTCGGAGTGAGCGTCCGGGCCGCCTTCTCCGCGACCGATCGTCCCACTTCGGTACTCCCGGTGAAAAAGATGAAATCGAAATCCGCTTCCAACAATTCTTCTGCGACCTCTTTCCCCCCCTGCACCACCGTTACTTGTTCCGAAGGAAAACAATCAGTGAGTAAATCTTCCAGTAATTGCGCACTCGCGGGGGCCATTTCGGAAGGTTTTAGGACAACCGAGTTCCCCGCCGCTACTGCTGAAATCAGGGGCGCGAGCGCGAGCTGCACCGGATAGTTCCACGGGGCGATCAAGAGCACTCGTCCAAAGGCTTCGAGTTCAACACGACTCCGACACGGCCAAAACCAAAGTGGACTCCCCACTTTCCGGGGTTTCAACCAACGCTTAAGCTTCTTCCGCACCAGCCGAATCTCCTGAAGAACGAACCAATATTCCGCTAAAAACGCCTCGATATCCGGCTTCCCCAGATCCTCGGCAAGGGCTGCTAAGACCTCCTCACGCCGCCTCTTTACCCCTTCCTCCAATTTCCCCAAGGCCTCTAAACGTGCCTCCAAAGGCCACTCGCCACGCCACGCCATCAGATTTACAATCTCAACCATTATCCCAACGTGCACGCGCTGGGCATGAATTCAAGCCAGAGCAATTTGACATCCCGCAAATCAGGCGAAAGGTATCTCTAATGTCTCTCACTCGCGTCGCTGTTATCGGAGGTGGCCTTGGCGGCCTTTCCTCCGCCATTTCCCTCCGTGCTGCCGGATATCAAGTCGATCTCTTCGAAAAAAATGCCCAGATCGGCGGAAAGCTCAATGTCATTGAGAAGGACGGCTTTACCTTCGATCTCGGACCTTCCATTCTCACCCTCCCGCACTATTTTCGAAACCTCTTCGAGCGCGCCGGGAAGAACTTCGACGACTATGTCACCCTCGATCCAGTCAGCCCGCAATGGCGCAACTTCTTCGAAGACGGACTTGTTTTTGATCTCCACGACGACCTGAAGCTCATGCGTCGGGAGATGGACAAACTCCCAGGAGATCCCGACACTCATTGGCGGGAATTTGAGGAGTTCATGACCTACGCCCGCTCACAATTCGAGGTCATCACGGAGGGATACTTTGACAAAGGGCTTGATACCCTTTGGGAATTTATCCGCTACTACGGATTCCGCAGATTGGGAAAAAGCATGGACTACAAGCCCACCATGTCCGAAGCCATCGAGAGGCGTATCAGCGATCCTCAACTCCGCGCAATCTTCGAGTATTTCATCAAATACGTGGGCTCCTCGGCCCTCCACTCGCCCGGCTACATGAACATGATGTCGATCATTCAATTCGACCACGGCCTCTGGTATGTCCGCGGCGGGATGTATTCCCTCGCCAAGGGATTTGGCAAGCTCATGGAAGAAATGGGCATCCGCGTTCATCTCAATGCTGATGTCGCCGAAATCACCCGCGTAGGAAAAACGGTCACCGGCCTTCGCCTCGCCGACGGTTCTGCGATCAAGGCCGACCTTGTTGTCAGCAATATGGAAGTCATTCCCTGCTACGAAAAACTCCTCGGCGAGCCGCCCCGCTTCATGAAGAAGCTGAAAAAATTTGCGCCCTCGTGTTCCGGTATCGTGGCCCACATCGGCACCCGCATTCCTTATCCGCAGCTCGCCCATCACAATTTTTTCTACAGCGAAAATCAGCACAAACACTTCCGCACCGTTTTTGACGAAAAAAAGCTGCCCCACGACCCCACCGTTTACGTCGTCGCCCCGACCCGCACCGATCCAAGTAAGGCCCCTGCGGGCTGCGACAACATCAAGATCCTCCCGCACATTCCTCCCCTCGATAATGGCGAGCCTTTTCCAAAGGAAGACTACCTTGCCCTGTATCATCGCATCCTCGAAAAAATGGAACGAGCCGGCTTGAAAGATCTTCGCAAAAATATCATCACCGAGGACCTCCTCTTCCCCGATGACATCGAGCGTATGTATCGCTCCAACCAAGGCTCAATCTACGGAGTGGTCACCGATTGGAAGAAGAACTTCGGCTTCAAGGCTCCTAAAACCAGCACCCGCTACAAGAACCTCTACTTCTGCGGCGGGTCTACCAATCCAGGCGGCGGAATGCCGATGGTCGTTCTCTCGGGGCAGAAAGTCGCCGACCGGATTATCGCCAAGCACCCGCCGAAGTAGCAACCATGCTCCTCGTCCTGCCACTCCTTGCCCTCCTCTGCGCCCCCGCGCTTATCTTCGTCTTTGGCAGACCCCGAACCCTTCCTGCCGGGGATAAAGAGGGTGCAAAACTCACAATCATTATCCCCGCTCGAGATGAAGAAAAAAATCTCGCGCTCCTCCTCCCGACCCTGACTAAAGGTGATCACCTGGAAATCATCGTAGCGGACGATCAATCCTCCGATGACACGGCCGAGGTGGCACGCTCGCACGGGGCCAAGGTCATAAGCTGCCCCACTCTTCCAGCCGGTTGGAAGGGCAAACCTTGGGCCTGTCAGACTGCCGCCACCCACGCGAGTGGTGATCATCTTCTCTTTCTAGACGCCGATACCCGCCTGGAGCCGGAAGCCCTCTCTCTCCTCAATTCCCACCTCCCCTTAAGTGGGGAGGCTCTCTCAATCTGCCCATACCACCTCGTTCGTCGCTCATACGAACAACTCTCAGCCATCCCCAATCTTGCGATGGCTGCTGGCATCAATGCTTTTGCCATTCCCCCCGGACCCTCTTTACTCTTTGGCCAATCGCTCCTCATTTCTCGCGACGACTACGAAAAGTCGGGAGGCCATAACGCCGTTCGTGGAGAGATTCTGGAAAACGTTCACTACGCCTCCCAGCTCCGTCATCTTGGCATCAATCCGATAGCGTATCTCGGAGCCGGAATCGTCACCATGCGGATGTTTCCCGAGGGCTTCGGCCAACTCTGGCAAAGCTGGAAAAAGAGCTTTACGACAGGAGCCGCCAGCGCCCATCCCAGAGCCCTCTTTCTGATCTCCCTCTGGATCACCGGCGCGATGCTTGCCATCGCATCTTCCGTTCTCGCCTGGACCTCTCTTGCCACGCCAAGCTTCCAGATTCTCGCCGCCACCGCTTATCTGCTCTACGCTGGCCAACTCTTCGGTGCTCTCCGCAGACTTGGCTCCTACTCTCCGCTCACCTCCCTTTTCTTTCCGATTCCGCTTCTCTTCTACCAGACCTTGTTTTTTTCATCCCTGCTCGATCGAGGCTTGGGACGCAAAACAAAATGGAAAGGCCGTGCGATGGATTGAGCGACGCCGAGCCGTAAAATCCTAATTAACGCGGCGACAAAAAAGCGCGATAAGCTGAGCTCATCGCGCTTTTAAATTTTTGTATGGAAGGAGCTTACTTGCCCCAAGCCTGGAGAAGAGCCTGCCCCATCTCGGAAGGAGTCTCGGCAACTACGATACCGGCATCGGTCATCGCGGCTTTCTTCGCTTCGGCAGTTCCCATTCCGCCAGAGACAATCGCTCCAGCGTGACCCATGCGACGTCCCGGAGGCGCGGTCGCACCGGCAATGAATCCCGCAACAGGCTTCTTGCAGTTCTCCTTGATCCAAGCGGCAGCTTCTTCTTCCGCAGAACCTCCGATCTCACCGATCATGATGATCGCTTCGGTTTCAGGGTCTTCGTTGAAGAGCTTGATGATATCGAGGTGGGAAGTCCCGTTGATGGGATCTCCGCCGATCCCGACGCAGGTACTTTGACCATAGCCGAGTGAAGTGACCTGCCAAACAGCTTCGTAAGTGAGGGTTCCGGAGCGGGAAAGAATTCCCACGTTCCCTTTCTTATGAATGTAGCCAGGAGCAATTCCGATCCGGCAACCGCCAGAGGAGTCAGGCCCGGTTCCGGGAGTGACGACACCAGGGCAGTTTGGCCCGATGAGGCGGGTCTTGGATCCGCGCATGTATTCCTTCACCCGCATCATGTCCATGACAGGAATGCCTTCGGTGATGGCGACGATGAGATCAACACCCGCATCGACCGCTTCGAGGATGGCATCGGCCGCGAAGGGTGGCGGCACGAAGATTGCGGAAGTGGTAGCTCCGGACTGCTTTACGGCATCTGCGACAGTGTCGTAAACGGGAACCTTGTGGTCACCGTGTTCGAAGGTCTGGCCTCCTTTGCCAGGAGTGACACCAGCGACGAGCGCGGTGCCGTAATCGAGACTAAGACCGGCGTGGCGTCCGCCAAATCCACCGGTGATTCCTTGCACCAATACTTTGGTGTCTGCATTAACTAGGATAGACATTGGGAAAAGTTATTAGTTATTTGGTTACTAAGTGAGTGAGCTTAGACAGAAGCGACGGCCTTCTTGGCAGCATCGGCGAGGTCTTCGGCACCCGTGATGGCGAGGCCGGAGGCTTTCAAAGTTTCGCGACCAGCGGCCACGTTGTTTCCTTCGAGACGAACGATGAGCGGGAGCTTAAGGCCCGTTTCCTGGACCGCTGCGACCACGCCATTGGCGATGATGTCGCAGTCCATAATTCCACCGAAAATATTGATGAGGATAGCCTCAACCTTTGGATCGGATTGGATAATATTGAAAGCGCCCACGACTTGTTCCTTGGTGGCACCACCCCCGACGTCGAGGAAGTTGGCGGGATCACCTCCGGAAAATTTAATGGCGTCCATCGTCGCCATGGCGAGACCCGCTCCGTTCACGAGGCAGGCGATGTTTCCATCGAGACCGATGTAGCTGAGGTCGAACTCGGAAGCGGCAACTTCACGAGGATCTTCCTCGTCGATGTCGCGGTAAGCGAGCACCTCGGGGTGGCGGTAAAGCGCGTTGTCATCGAAGCCAAACTTGGCATCGAGCGCGAGCACTTGTCCGTCCTTTGTTTCGACGAGCGGATTAATTTCCACCATGTCGCAATCGAGGGAGACGAAGAGCTTGTAAAGGTTCTTGAGAACCTTGGCGAACCCCTTGGCGGCTGGGCCTTTGAATCCGAGAGCTGCCGTGAGCTTGCGGACTTCATAAGGCTGTAATCCGGCGAGCGGATGAATGAGCTGCTTGATGATTTTTTCAGGGCGATTCTCAGCCACTTCCTCAATGTCCATGCCACCTTCAACCGAGGCGACGATGACAGGACGGCTGGTGTCGCGGTCCATGAGCATCGAGAGATAATACTCATGCTTAATTTCGACGGCGTCGGCGACCATGACCTTGCGGACAAGGCGACCTTCTTCACCGGTTTGCTTGGTGACGAGGGTTTGACCGATCATCTTGCCAGCGATCTCGCCGATGTCAGCGGGCTCCTTGGTGAGATGAACTCCGCCTTGGAAGCCATTTTTGAAAGTGCCCTTGCCCCGGCCACCTGCGTGGACCTGAGCCTTCACGACCATCAGGTCGGAGCCAATTTCTTCTGCGATGGCTTTCGCCGCTTCAGCTGATTCGGCCATCTTTCCCCGAGGACTGGGGACGTCAAAGCGATCGAACAACTCCTTTGCCTGATATTCGTGGATATTCATGCGGGAACCGATTGGGACGCTAACCATGAACGCCTAGCGCGCAATCCTTAATCGGCGGAAATGTTGATCCTCTCCCGCAAGTCCTCATTTCAGCCATTTTGGGGCATCCCTTTCCTCCCCCTCTCATTTTAAGGTTCCGCTTCCAGCTCAAAATCCCCATAAAGCTCCAGCACCTTCGTTGTTTGTGACTTCTTTTAAAAAACTCACATCCTTCCTTCGGGACTGCCTGCGCCAAGAACGGGCGGGAGCCGGGATCTCCAACCTCTTTGCCAATAAAGTCCTCAGTCGAAAATTCCTCACCGGAGAAGAATCGGCAAGCTCCCACGAGTTCGCTTCGCTCGACCTCCCGCCTTCCGTTCAGGACCAATTCATCAAACGCACCCTCCTCCGAGGACGCGAAAGCGAACTCCTCTACGCCACCCTCCCCGTCACCGGCAAGGTCCAAGGCCGCACGATTTGCGCTCCACTGCTACTCTACCCCGTTCTCATCGAAAACGATTCGCTCCGCGTTGATCTCGAGGACCTCCGCCTCAATCCCGCCATCCTGGATATCTTCGACCTCCCCCTAGAATCTGCGACCAACTTGCTCGATCTCATTCCAGACGGAGCTCTCAGCCTCGTATCCCCCGCCCTCCTGGCCAAAGCCCTTCTTAAAAGCATCCCCGACCTCGACATCAATCCCCTTGATCAATTTCCAACCCTCCTCCCTTCCAAGGAGGTCCAAGCCATCGCTTCCAAGGACACTCTCAAAATCCTCCCAGCCTCGGCGCTCATTCTCGCCCGTCGATCCACCAACGTCGCAGGTCTTTTAGAAGAGCTGGAACTCATCGCCGCCATTCCTGAAGTATCTTACTCGCCACCCCTGAAGGCCCTTTTGAGCGACTCTCACACCAGCTCTCATGACGAAGTCAGGGGCAATCCGGAGTGCCTCCCGGCCCTCCTCTCCCAATCCCAACTCAAGCTCCTTCGCTCCATCAACACCTTTCCCGTGAGCGTTTGTCAGGGACCTCCCGGAACCGGAAAATCTTTCTCCCTCGCAGCTTCAGCCGCGGAGCAAGTCCTCTGCGACCGCTCCGTCCTCATCGCCTGCCGCTCCGATGAAGCGGCCGATGTCCTTCAGCAAAAACTTCAGGAATTGATTCCCAATTCTCAAATCATCGTGCGCGCCGGTCGTAAAAAGCACCTCAAACAACTGCTCGCAAAGATCGAAAAAATCCTTGGAACCCAAACCATGCCCCAAAGTCCCGGCGAGGATCGTGGCCTCAACCACTTCATCGACCAAATCTACCAAACCGAATCCCGCATACGCGACGAGGTCGAAACGGCCCTCAAAACAGGCGACTGGTTCCGCAACCCGCCCACTTCATGGTGGGTCAAAGCCCGCAAGTGGCTCCACCTCAAAAAACTCAAGGACAAGCCACTCCTCGCCGAAGCATTCGCCCTCTTTTACAAGCTTCACCATTCCAGACTCCTCCAAGCCCGCCAACACAACCGCCACCATCACTATCAAAACCTAAAAAAAGCCCTCAATGCCCGAGGCACCCTAAAAACCCTCTCAACCTATCGCGAGGCCCTAAAAACAACCTTCGCCTCCCGCCAAGAAAAGGCCCTCCTCAGCCTCGATCCCTCAGCCCTCTTTCGTATCTTCCCGGTCTGGATCACCACCACCGATGACCTCCATCGTGTCCTCCCATTTCAACCCGAACTCTTCGACCTCGCCATCATCGATGAAGCCGCGCAATGCGATCTCGCCTCCGCCCTCCCCGTTCTCTATCGCGCCAAGCGAGCCCTCGTCTCCGGCGACCCCAAACAACTCCGGCACCTCTCCTTCCTCTCCACTCAAAAACTCTCCCTTCTCGCCAAAAAGAACGGCCTTTCACCCGAAACCCTCGAACAATTCCACTACCGCAAGGTCTCCCTCATCGACCGCTGCATTGATCAAACACTCGGAACGAAAGCCTTCACTCTTCTCAACGAACACTTCCGCTCCCGTCCGGCCCTCATCCATTTCAGTAACGAACACTTCTACGGGGGAGACCTTCGCCTCATGCGAGAAAGCGAGATCCTCAAGAAGAAACAAAGGCGACACCAAGCCCTCGTCATGCACCATGTCGGAGGAATCCGCGATGCTAAAGGGATCAACCTTCAGGAAATCGACGAGGCCATCAAACTCTGCAAATCGATCCCAGAGAACACCACCATCGGCTTCATTTCCCCCTACCGGGCCCAAGTCGAGGCCTTCCTCGAAATCCTTCAAAAAAACGTCAAGCCCGGCCTCCTCAACAAACTCATTAAGACCCACCGCCTCGTCGCCGGCACCAGTTATTCATTCCAAGGCGATGAACGTGATCACATCATCCTTTCTCTCGCCCTCGATGATAACTCACCCGAAGGAGCCCGCCGCTTCGCCGAACGCGAGGACGTCTTCAATGTCGCCATCACGCGGGCCCGCGACCGCATGGACGTCCTCCATTCCCTCACTCCCGATAACCTTCCAACCTCCTCACTGATCCGCCGCTACCTTCAGCAGCCCACGCCATCCTTTAATCAAGGGAGCCGCCTCGAGACCACCCTCGCCGACCTCGCCCCAGCGCTCAGTGCCATCGGTTGGAAACCCCTTCCAAAAAATTCCCTCTCCGGCGTCCCCATCGACCTCCTCGTTCAGCGAAAAGGCAAGATCATCGCCATCGACCTCATCGGGACCGTCGGCGACGAAGGCCAAGCCGTCGCCCTCTCCAAATCCCTCATCCTGCAACGAGCTGGCGTCCCCCTCTACGCCCTCCGCCTCGACGAATGGCTCCACAATAAAAGCAAGGTCATCGCGTTCTTCCACGAGGGAGAACTGTAGCAGAAAGTCCGCAACAGTTGCATAACTCCACTTTTCTTTAAAACAGGCTTGGCGAAAAGCAGGGGCAAGCCGCCCGCACTCCAAAGAACGGGCCAGTCCTTATTTTAGCCATTTCGGGAGAGCCTTCTCTACCCATTTTTTGTCACGGGCCGAGAGCTGATCCAGCTTGATCAGGGGAGCATCGCGCTTCGCTTCCTCTTTCTTTTGATTGCGGAAGAAGACGTCACAACGGTGCGCCAGGATCTGGTTCGCCAAATTCTCATCACCCCGTTCGCGGGCCAGCTCCAGAGCCTCGGTGTAGGCCGCAACGCCACCTTCGACCGTGCGACCTTTGATCTTGTAGGTCTTCAAACTGGCAATGTGGAACATCGCTTCGGCTTTCTCCGGGTGATCCTTCGGAAGCGATTCCACGCCCGTGATCATCTCCCCAAGGTCGAACAATCCCGACTCCGAGAGACCGTAGTAGTCGTGCACGTATTTGAGATCCCGCTCATGATAGTAAGGTGTATCGAGTAAGGCTCGCAGGACCTTGGCGCGAACATCGGCCATTTCAGGAAGGCGCCAAGAAGTGGTGTCGAGTTCCTCGAACTGTGCTGTCCGTCCGCGACTCCCCTTCACTTTCTCATAGCGTTTCTTCTCAGGATGGTTCTCAAGATAGGCTCTCCAATCCTGCCCTTTCCCAGCAAGAGCATGCACGATGAGTGAAGCCCCATCGAGCGTGTTGATAGGAGAGGTTTCGGACCTTATCTTTGTGGCCAGATCAAAGAGGGCTTTGGCTTGAGGAATGGCCGCTTCAGCATCTTCCGAACTCTTGGCGGCAAGCTCGATCAAGGCCTGCCCCACAAGACCGAAGACGGGTTCAATTTGATTGCGAAGCTGCCAGACATTGTTGCCATCACCACTCACCACTTGCTGGAACTCCTCAATCTTCTTGATGACAGGCTCGAAGTTCTTCGCCGCCATTTCGATACGAATGACCCGCTCGATGATCTCGAAGCCATCGCTCTTCACCAGGTCTCTGCGGTTACTCTCAAAAATGAAACTCTCCGCAATCGACATTTGATCGAAAACTTTGCGCAGATGTTCTCTCAAAATCGGAGCCGAAGCTTCGTGAGAGGCAAAGACCGCCAACACCTGTAAACGAGCATCGCCAGCGAGGGCCTGCCCCCGCTCATCAAAAGCCTCCGCCAGCTGCTTGATCCGAGGCCCGCGCGCGGTGCCATGAGCCGTCCCCTGCCCTTCTTGAGGATCAAGAAGATCTGAGAGGACAACCTCCAGATGATAGCGACTCTCCTCTGGAATTTCAGCCAAGATGCGGCCTACCAACTCGTGGAACTTCTTGTCATAAAGCCCCAGCCCCTTGGCATTGTAAGCTCCTGTTTTGGCCGCAACCAACTTCTCGACCTTTTCAAAGTCGCCAACCTTGGCCAGATTCACCACAACTTCCAGATTCCCCCGATAGGCCGAATAGTCATTTCGTAAGAGCTTGCCCGCCAACTTCGCCCGACCTGATTTGAGAGCCAACTTGATGATCGCCGTCGCCACCTTAGGGATTTCACCGTTACTCCTCATTGCCTTCGCTTCTTTGGAAAGCAACAGGCCATCCGCTTGCTCAGCCACCAAGCCTGCAACCTTCTCCATCCCCGGGAAATTCAGTCCCGAAAGCCCCTCCACCGTTTGGCCGAGAGAACTTCCCGCAAAGTTACGCTTTGAGGCACCATACTCCTTCATGATCGCGACGATCGACTTGAAAGACTCCTCGTAACCGTTCAAGGCCTTCGCCTTGCGGTTGATACGGGAAACAAGGTCAACCTTCAGCACTACTGGAAGCTCATCCCGGCTCAAAAGCGTGAGATAGAGTTGTCGGGATTTCTTATAGGCCTCATTGTCACTCGCCTTTTCCCAAGTTCGATATCCTTCCGCCATCCCTAAGACTTCGGCAAGCGCCGGAGCCTTTTCCTTCAGCAGCTTTTCATGCTTCTTGATCCTCTTAAAATCTTCGGGAGAGGCCGTCACCAGACCATCGGCCAACAGAACCGCCAATGTCGCTTGTTGTCCGGAATCGAGACCTTCCAATCTCTCGGACAAAGGAGGCCCTCCGTTGTCATCACCAGCTAGCTTCTCCTCATCAACAAAAGTCTCCCAAGCCCACTCATAACTATATCCTCTCAGACCCATCGGCTCGAGCGCAAAGTCCCCCGCCTCGCTCCGATAAACCGAATCGATGAGACGAACCTGCTGGCTAAGATTGAGCTGAGATTTCCCGTTTTGAAGCAATCTTAATAGATCTCCCAACCATGAGTCATTCTTTAGAAGATAAATCCCATTCGACGAAGATCTCCCGGAATTCCGGGCCACTCTGACATCGTTCAAAATCCGGATAATGACTTTGTGACTCAGGACCTCGTCAAGCGGGACCAAAGAGGAAAACTCCTCCCAAAAATCATCAGAATCTCTCTTCACAATCTCCGGAATTCCGTCCTTCGCCCAAGTCTGCATCAAGGCCACCTTCTTTGCGCGTGCTTCCACCGCAAAGCTCTCGAAAAGCTCTCGAACAGGAGCGGACACTTTCGCATTTTCCATCTTGGGGAACCAACGGCGGAAGAGCTGATACGAACGTTCCGGCGAGGCCTTCACCACCGCCTTGAGCAATTCCAAATTCTCCTCAATCACCGGCTCAATGACATCGCGCCCCTTGGGATATCCCAGGAGCGAAGCCGCCGCGACCTTCTGCAAAAGTGGATCCAGCCCCTTCTCTTTTAAGATCGCCTCTCCCAGCTTCTTCTTAGCGTCTCGACCATCATTCAGGTTGAACCCCGTCACGCCCTCCGCCACCATGAGAAATTGCCGTGGCGTCGCGCTTTCCGCTCCCGCCTCTGGAGTCAAAAGTTGGTTTTCGACAATCCTCTTAAGAGCTCGCTCCGCCGAAGAATAATCCGGCGCCCAAGCCTCCCCGATCGTATCGCTCAGACTATGAACAAACTTCTCCAAAGGATGCTTCGCGATGAAAAGCAAAGTGGGTTTGACCAAAGCCGCATTTTCCATCAGTGATTTAGAGACCCTTTGAAAAGCATACCCCGCCTGTTCATATTTCTGAGGCAAGGCGTCCTCACCCAATTCGGCAAGCACCTCCCATTTGTCGCTTGGACCGAAGCTTCCTTCAAACAACTCCAGGAGGAAGGCTTCATACCGCGCAACTCCTCCCGTTTGGAATCGCCAAGCTCCCCAATCGCCAGCCAAATCGGCCCAGCCCCGATCTCCCCCCCCAAATCCGTATCTCCCTTGAGTCGTGCCGGGCTCAAGAAGGAGCTTTTCAAGCTCGTCAGCCCAAGGACCATTCTTTGGAGAAAAGTGAAGAATCTGGCGGGCGAAATCCATCGCTTTTTCACGCTTCCGGACGGGCAGATCTTTCTTCCAGGCATCGTAGATTTTTTGAGCCTCCGCGGGTTCCGCCTTCGCGAGGTCGCGCGCCTGATTCAGGAGAGCAAACTGCTCCGGCTGCGCTTTCTGCATCTTCTCGGCAAGCTCCGGAGTGAGCATCTCGGTCTTGCTCTTTTCGGCATACGCCATCAACCAAGTCATCGGTCCCGTGGGATTGGAAAGTTCGCCCGAGCTGCTCGAACCATTTCCAGAATACTTCGCCCAGAGACCATTCCGATTAAAGCGCCCACCCTTTTCTTTCTCCAATGTCTGAACCAGAGCATTACGCGCATGTTTGACCAAGTCCTCATCGGTCAGTCCCAGTCCCTTGCGAGCACCCTCTAATAACATGAACCCTTGCTCTGCAATTTGAGGGTGCTTGATCATCGCGAGGAAGACTTCTTTGACTGCCTCATTCCGCTTCTTCGTCGCGTCTTTATCGGCATCGCTACGATTTGCGCTCCAGCCATTGCCATCGTCAATCAGGGTCTCAAGGCGGTCACTTTCAATATAATCGTCACTCGCTAACTGTAAAATTTGATAAGGCACCCACGAAAGGTTTTGCGTCACTTTCCCGGACGGAGGAAGCGTCTCCAGGAAAGTCGCGGTGAGTTTACAGAGCCCGACGTAATGATCCAATTCTTCATCCGACTCGGCTGCTTCCCAGAGGCTATCGAAAATGACTCCCGAAGCCTCGACGTCGATCTTGCCACCCTTTTTCACAATGAGCCTTTCCTGCTCAATCTCGGCAAAGGGAGTGTTTTTAATGGCCCCAATCTGTGCTTCAGCAAGGTTGGGATTCTTCTTGAGAACCTTCTCGTAAACCTCACGAGCCTTTTCTTTGGTTCCGATCAATTGCTGGGCCATCGCAAATTCCAAAAGCCGCTTCGTGCTTTCACTCTCGCCCGGATCCAGTTTCTTCAAGGTTTCCTCCTTCAGTTCCTTACTCGAAAGAAGCTCTCCCAATTGCCGCAATTCATAGTCATTCCCACGTCCGCCCACAAGAGAGCGAAACTGCTTGGCAGCCTCCCGGGCCGCTCCATCAATATTCCCTTCTTTCTTAAGTTCGATGATCCGGTTCCCCTGATTTCTGCTCGGAATCATCCCACCCAATCGGCCACCAGTGACGGCAGGCTTCGGAGCTGCCGCCAGTCGTTTCGCTTCCTTTTCCAAGCCAAGCTCACCCAAAATTTCTCCAAGTGCTTCCCGCTCATCGACACTCAGAACACGCCTTAATCTCAAAGCCGCCCGCTTCGCCGGTTCCAAGTCGATTTCGACCTCCTTCTTCTCAGAAAAAAAGCTCCCGACCACCGCGAGATGACCATCAACTTTCTTCCGCGATTGGCGGGAAAGCGGAAGCATCCGCAATTTCAAAAGAGCATCGTAACTGCGGGGGTCGTCTTGATCAAAAAAGTAGCCCGCCGCAAAAAGAAGAGAGCTTTCCTCCCGCGACTCCAACATCCCCTCGATGAGTTTTTTGGCAGCCTCTTTCTGATCAAGGGAGAGAAACGCCAAGGCCCGCAAAGCTGGATTCTTGATTTCAGCGAGACGTCCGCCCATCTCTTCAGCAGGGTTTCCCTCTTCCTTAGCCCCGTCCTGCATCTGCAACTGTGCCAGCAAACGGACTTGCTCATTGTCGCCCTGTTCCTTCGTCGCCTTCACCAGGAAGACTTGCAAAAACGCCCCAGGAACTCCCTTCAGCGACGAGGGAGGAAAGGAAGGCGGAGCAAGATAGGCATTGCCACGCGACGGCCTGCCAAAGGACATCATCGCCATGATCCCAGTCGCCTGAGTTGGATTCTTGGACTGCGCTTGCCACTCGCAATGGCGATTAATGAGAGTGATCGCATCATCCACTTTCTTCTTGGCGAGGAGCTGGGAAACCACGGAAGGCATCCATTGCCAATTCTTAGGAGCTTCCAAAGTCGCCAGGGCCCGCTCCGCCATAAGATTCTTAATTGGGGACATGTCCTTCCCTCCATTATTCTGGCTGGCGTAGGGCGAGAAAGTATAAAATGACATGAGCTGCATGAGTTCATCGCCCTCGTCTTGGGGAAGACTCTTGATGGCATTTCCCAAAGCGCCTGCCAGACGCTCAGCCGTCACCTCCGGACTTTGGAGAGCCGAAAATGCGATGACCGCAAAGGTCCCCGGATGATCCTTAAGCAGCACTTCTTCCGCCTTGGCAAATTCCTCTTCCGTGATCCCTCCCGAGTTTCCTTTGTAAACCAGACTGAGTGCAAAAAGGCCAACATTCTCCGGATCTTCATCCGCCCTCTTCTGAAGCATCGCAGAAGAATCTCTCCCCCCGCCTGACATCATCGAGGTGAGAATATCGACATCTTTAATCCCCGGAAGCGAGAGAGCCTTTTGAGCCTCAGGAAGATCCTTCTCGGGAATTTCCGTGAGAAGAGTCGATCCCTGCAAAAGACTCAGTAGCTGTAATTCGCGGGGAGTCCCGGGAAGAGAAATCCGCGCCGCCACGCCTTGCCCCTGTCTCCCAAAATTTTGCCGCGATATAAACTGCTGATACGGAGTCAACTCCTCCCAACCGTTCGCACCAAAGAGGGCGCGCCAAGGCCCCATGTCTTGGCTGGCCGCGTTCTGAGCCACCAACGGTTTAAGGTTGGGAATCTCATGACCTCCTTTGAGAAGAGTGATGAAAATCTCGAGCGACTGCTCGTTCTCGCCTTCCATCTTCAAGACCATCGCCTTCAGAAAACGCAGACGCCAATCGGCCTCATGCTTCGCCAAGTGCTTGTCCAAAAACTGCAAAGCCTGCTCCGTTTCCTGCGCACTTACGAGTGCTTGCACGATCCCTTCAAGACCTCGCGGATCGTTCACCGTCCCGGGGATTTCACTGAGTAAATCAAGACCGCTTTGGACCTCGCCATTTTTCAAAAGAAGTGCTGCCAGTCTCCGCTTCGAGTCCGGTGTTTTATCCCGCTTCACCGCATCTCGCAAAATTCCCACGGCACGATCAAACTCCCCCGCCCGCTCCTCAACCTCAGCAATCCGAGCAAGCAACTCCGTGTCTTCGGGACGACGTCGCGAGGCCTCCAAAAGAGCCGAACGACGTTCCTCGTATTGATCCAAAACACGGTGAATCTCCGCAATCGCCAGCAGCGGGGCCACCGAGCGAGGGTTCGTCCGCTTACGTCGATCAAAATCCTCCAAAAGCTCTTCCAACTTCCCCTCCTTCTCCGCGAGCTGCGCCATCTCACCGGCCCACTTCAACTTGCTCTCCAACTTCTCGGACTCCGAATAAAGCTGCTCATAAATCCGCTGCGCCGGGGTGTATTCCGCCGCCTCGATCAAGGCCGCCGCCAAGTTGGCCCGACGTTCCTCATCCGCCCCAAATTTTCCAATCATGCGACGCAGTTCCACCACCGCATCCTCGGGCCGCGCATTCGCCTGCAGAAGCCTCGCGCGACGGTTCCACGCCGCATGATCCCCCGGTGCAATCCGCTTCCAATCCTCCACCGCCACCAGCGCTTTGTCATAATCTCCGGTGCGTTCCAAAAGATCGACAAGTCGACGTAGATGAACCGTCTTCCGCCCCTCCGGCGTCTCGATAATCCCTCGCATGATCTCGATCGCTTTCTCAAAATTCCCCTGATCCTCTTCAAAGCGCACCCGATAAAAACGAGCCAATGATCCCTCGGGCGACTCCCCCGCCTTCGTCAAAATCTCCGAAGCCTTCAGCGTGTCCCCAACGTCCGCATAAATCGCAGACAACAAACACTGGCCACCCACCCCCAAGTCCGCTTGCCCGGCGAGCGACTTCTGCATCTCCTCCTTCTTCTCCGCCCGCGCCACCAAGCGCATCGCAGTCTGCACCGCCGACTCCAGCTCGGTCGGTGTCGTCGCCTGATTCACGAGCGCGAGTCCTTGCGGGAGCGCCTTGCTCGACTCCTCCACCGAACTCGCCAGCTTACAATACTGTGTCAAAATGAGCGAATCATCTTCAAAGTCCCCAATCCGTTCTCCCAGAATCCCAAAGGCCACCTCCCCTTTCCCGTGGCTGTTGAGCGACCTTGCCACCCGCAACAGTCCTTCGCGATCAGCGCCCTTCGCCATCGTTTTCCAAATCTCCAGCGCCTCGTCCTCCTTCTTATTCTGCACTAAAAAGGAAGCCAGCCCCTCCGACACCTCGAGCGAATCAGGAAAGGCCACCCGCCCCTCACGCAACAAAGCCTCTGCCCCACCGACCAGCTTCGCCTGCTCATAAAGTGCCGCCGCCGCGAGTAATCCCTCGGGATTCACCTTGCGCAATTCCGCAACCTTCGCGAGAGCCGTTTTGAGCCCCTCTTGATCATTTAACTTCGCCTCGATTCGCGAAAGCCTCTCCCACAAAAGGGCCTCTTCTTTCCGCTGCTCCAGAAGAGATCCCAGCTCCTCCTTCGCTTCCTTCCATTTCTCGTTCGCCTCCAAGAAGGCGATAAATTCCTCACGATTCCCAAGGTCACCCGGCGTGATCTTTAAAACCTCCTGAAAAAGCGCAATCGCCTCCTTGATCTCATCATTCAGCGCCATCTGACGCGCCAACACCTTGCGAATCGAAACCCGCCGCGGATACTCTTCACGGAGTTTTTGATAATAATCACGCAGCCCCTTGATATCGTCTTCCTTCAAAAAGACTCGCTCCACCTGCGCCAAAACCTCGCGCTCCAACCAGGTCCCCTCACCCGTCGCCGCCATAATCTCCTCGTAAGTCTTCAAACCCGCATCGCGGTCACCCGCAAGAATTTGAATATCCCCCAAACGCAAACGACGCAGCGTCTTCTTATATGGATCCTTTGTCATTCCAACCAAGGCCGTGGAAGCTTCGATGGCATCCTTATAAAGGCCCTCCATCACCTCGACCTCGATCAGATCCTCCCGCAAATCCTCATCCTTCGGGTAAGCCGCGATCACCTCTTTCCAAGCCTTCACCGCTTCATCAACTTGCCCCGAACGCGCCAAATAAACACCCTTCAATTTCGAAGACTCAATCGCCGTCTTCTCATCCTTCGCGGCCACATCCAAATCAACCAAAGCCGCCTCAAAAGCCAACAAGCGCGCCTGCATCTTCGCCCGCGACAAACGAAGCTCCGCATTCTCGCCATCAAGAGTCACCGCCTCATTAAGCGCCTTCAAGGCCTCCTCATCCTCCCCGAGATACTGATGCAAGGCCCCCAAAACCCGCCAATCCGCCGCCGTCCCCTTCTTCGCCGCACCTTCCAACCAAGCCGTCAGCCCCTTCTTACCTCCCGTATCCAGCCAAGCATCGACAAATCGACTAAAGACCATCGTATTCCCCGGCTTCTTCAAAAGCAGCGTGTGATAGCGCGCCGCCTTCTCATTCGGCTCTTCAACCTCCTGTGCAACCAACGGGCACAGCCCACCAAAGAGTAAAACCACGCCCAGTAAGGACTTGAGAAAGAGATCAAATTTCATCCCCTGAAGGGTGTCATCTCCCGACAGTCTTACCAGTGAAAAGATCAAACACTCCTTTTCAAATTTATTAATATTTACAAAACATTCGCCCCACCTGATATCCTTCCCATCCGCTTCCTCAACTGCTAATCAAGCTTGTGCCACTTTCTATAAAACTCCTCGCCCTCGGCATCACTTGCTATCTCGGCGGGCTCTTCGTTTTCTCGCCAAAGCCAGAACCGACCACCACCCGAACAAGCTCCAACCGCCAAGTCACTGACCGAAAGTTACAGCACCGAAGCCCGCTCCACCAATCCGGTGCCTCCCAGATCGAAGGCACCCTCTCCTTCGTCGCGCAACTCGACTCCCCCGACTCCCCCGACTCCCCCGACTCCCCCGACTCCCCCGACTCCCCCGACTCCCCCGACTCATGCCGCAACTTCGCCGCCCAGCTCAACGCCGACCCCAAAAACCGCCACAGCAAAACCCTCTGGAGCATCATCCTCGCCCGCTGGTCCCAGCTCGATCCCGACGGAATGATCACCTTCCTCCAACGCCATGAGTCCACTGGCGATTCCGCTCACGATCTCAAAGTCTATCGCGATCATTCCAACCACTTCGGGAACTCCGCTCATTTTTTCGAAAAGCTCTCCAAGGAAAGCCCCCTCGAAGCCGTCGCCCTCATCGAGCAAGATCCCCCATCCCAAGACCGGGCAATCTCAACCGTCGCCGTCGCCGTCGCCAAAAACTGGGCCCTCACTGATCCCGATGCCAGTCTCGCCTGAGTTCAAAAACAAACATCCCCGCAAATCAAAATCAACGCTCTCGTTGCAATCGACTCTGTTATTGGCGGAGAAGATTCTCAGCGCGGTCTCGCCTTGATCGAAGAAGCCGAATGGTCCGAAACTCAAAATATTCGAGAGCTCAAATCCGTCGGAGGAGGGCAAGTCGTCCATGGGAACATCCGTTATCAAAACTACAATCAAACCCTCAATGTCACCACCGCACTTTTTCAAAACCTCTCGGCCACCGATCCTGCAGCAGCCCGAAGATACTTTGCTGAAAAAATCCCCCCGAAGTATCGCCGCCATCCCCGCAGCCCGCGCCCTCGTCAAAGGCGACCTTCTCGAAAGTTGGACTCGCAAAGATCCCGAGGCCGCCGCCGCCTTCATCTCCGAGGAATTGGCGACCAATCCCGGCTACCAAACCCAAAACACCGAAGCCCTCTCAGTCATCGCCGCCTCCCGCCCCGAATTCACGGCCCAATGGCTGCAAACCCTCCCTGCAGGTAACATCCAAACCAACGCCGCCGTCGCCCTCGCCGCCAATTGGTCAAACTTCGACCGCCCCGCCACCGAAGCCTGGATCGCCCAACTCCCCCCCGGCCCCATCAAAGAAGCCGCCGCAAGAACCCTCACAACACCCCCCAATTAAAACCCCACACTTGCATCGATATCGAAATGGTATTACAGTCCCTCTATCGATATGCCCACCGTCACCGTTTCACCCAAATTCCAAGTCGTCATCCCCAAGGTCGTCCGGGAACGCTACGCGCTCTCGCCTGGTGATAAAATCGAAGTCATCGAACTCGATGGCCGCATTGAACTCGTCCCCGTCCGCCCCGCTAAAGCTTTAAAAGGTTTCCTCAAAGGAACCAAAAATACCTTTCAACGAGAGAAAGATCGATGCCTGTCATCGTAGATTCTTCCGGCTGGATTGAGTATTTTGTCGATGGCCCAAACTCAGAGCACTTCGCGCCCGCAATCGAAAACACCGAGGAACTCATCGTCCCCACGATCATTCTCACCGAGGTTCACCGCTGGATGTTACGCGAAACATCGGAATCCCAAGCCCTCGCCGTCGCGGCCACGATGAAGCAAGGGAAAGTTGTCCCACTGGACGAACAGCTTTCGATCCTCGCCGCCGAAATCAGCCACCGCCATCGCCTGCCTCTTGCCGACGGGATCATCTACACCACAGCCAGATATCTCGAAGCCGAACTCCTGACCCAAGACGCTGATTTGGAAAATCTCCTCGGCGTCCGCTACATCAGGCATCCCAAGCGACAATGAAGGAAAATCGGGACCTTCCCACCTTCTAACGGAAAAAATCCCTCATTCTTCCGCTCATCCCCCCTTGCTTCTCGCGCAGGTCCGGTATATTTGACCGTCCCCGCTGTAAAACACCACGGGCAAAATTTTCATGATCAAGTGGACTCTCCAGAAAATCGTTGGCTCTAAAAACCAACGCGAACTCAAACGGATGCAACCCCTCGTTGCGCAAATCAATGAGCTGGAGGAAACCTATCAAAAGGAGTCTGAAGAGCAGCTTCTTGCCCGCGTTGGAGTCTGGCAAAAGCACCTCCACCGATATCTCCCACTTGAGCTCCCCACCAAGCGCCAACTTGAGTTGATGGAAGAAAAGACCGTCGCCGAAGTCGCGCAAGGCCTCATGAATCGGCTCGATTCCCTCCGCGAAGAATTCCCCTCCCTCCCCAGCGAGATCAACTCGCTCGAGGACATTACGACGGCCAAGGAAGCCTTCGCCGATCTCGAAGATGAGTTCCCCGATGCCCGCGACAAGTATCTCGAAAAAATCCTCCCGGAAGCCTATGCCACCGTGAAAAACGCCTCCCGTCGCCTCTGTGGAACCGAAGTCGAAGTCGTCGACAACATGCTGGCCTGGGACATGGTTCACTTTGACGTCCAGCTCGTCGGAGGCGTCGCCCTCCACCGCGGCATGATCGCGGAGATGCAAACCGGTGAAGGTAAAACCCTCGTCGGAACTCTCCCCGTCTTCCTGAACGGTCTCACCGGCCTCGGCGTCCACGTCGTCACCGTGAACGACTACCTTGCCCGCCGTGACTCCGAATGGATGGGTGCTGTTTTCAAATACCTCGGCCTCTCCGTCGGCGTCATTCAAAACCAGCAGGCTCCCATGCTCCGTCGTGAGCAATACACCGCCGATATCACCTACGGAACGAACGCCGAATTCGGCTTTGACTACCTCCGCGACAACGGCATGGCTGGCTCGCCCGAGGACCAAGTGCAACGCGGCCATTACTTCGCAATTGTCGATGAGGTAGACTCCATCCTCATTGACGAAGCCCGCACCCCACTCATCATTTCCGGCCCCGCCGTCGTCTCCAACACCGAGGAGTATAAGAAATACTGCAGAGTGATCGAGCAGCTCGTTAAAAAGCAAAACCACCTTTGCAACGACCTCGCCGCCGAGGCCAAAAAAGCGATCGAAGAAGGTGACGAAGACGTCTCCGGACGCGCCCTTTTCAAAATCAAACTCGGCCAGCCCCGCAACCGCCAGTTCATGCGCTTCATGGAGGATCCCGACACCCGTCGCCTCATTGAAAAGACCGAACTCTCCTTCTACCAGGACGCTCAGAAAAAAGAACTCTACGCCATCAAGGAGGAGCTCTACTTCACCATCGATGAAAAAGGCCACGACGCCGACCTCATGGAAATGGGCCGCGAATTTCTCTCCCCGGATGATCCCGAAGCCTTCGTCATCCCCGACCTCGCCGAAGCCTTCGCCGATGTCGATGCCAACGACGAGCTCTCCGACGACGAACGCCTCGCCCAAAAAGAAGCGATCCAAGATAAGATGGATGGCCAAGGCACCCGCGTCCACTCCATCTCCCAGCTGCTCAAGGCCTACTGCCTCTACGAGAAGGACAACGAATACGTCGTCAAGGACGACAAAGTCATCATCGTTGACGAAAACACCGGCCGTGAAATGGCCGGTCGCCGTTGGTCCGATGGCCTCCACCAAGCTGTCGAAGCCAAGGAAAACGTCGAGGTCGAGCGCGAGACGCAGACCTACGCCACCATCACCATTCAGAACTACTTCCGCCTCTACGAAAAGCTCGCCGGCATGACTGGAACCGCCGAAACTGAAGCCGCGGAATTCCACGACATTTACCGCCTCGACGTCCTCCCCATCCCGACCCATCGCCCCAACCAGCGCAAGGATTCCAACGACCAGGTCTTCAAAACCCGCCGGGAGAAATTCAACGCCGTGGTCACCAAAATTCAGGAGTGCCACGAAAAAGGCCAGCCCGTCCTCGTCGGTACCGCTTCGGTGGAAGCCTCCGAGACCCTCGCCCGCATGCTCCAGCGTTCCAAGATCCCTCACTCGGTTCTCAACGCCAAATACCACCTTCAAGAGGCTGAAATCATTAAGGCCGCCGGGCAATTCGGATCAGTCACCGTCTCCACCAACATGGCCGGTCGTGGAACCGATATTAAACTGGGCGAAGGCGTCAAGGAAGCCGGCGGACTCTACGTCATCGGCACCGAGCGCCACCAATCACGCCGCACCGATCGCCAGCTTCGCGGACGTTGTTCGCGTCAGGGTGATCCCGGCGCTTCCCAATTCTTCATCTCCTTTGAGGATGACTTGATGCGTAACTTCGCCGCCGCTGACCGCATGACCAACATGATGGAACGCTTCGGCATGGAAGACGGCGAGGCCCTCGAGCATAAGTGGCTCAACCGCTCGGTCGAGACCGCGCAAAAGCGCGTCGAGCAAATGTATTACCGCCGCCGGAAGTATGTCCTCGACTTCGACGACGTCATGAACCGCCAGCGCGAAGTCGTTTACGGCTACCGCAACCAGGTCCTCACCGCAGAGGATCCCCGCGAGCTCATCATGGAGGTCCTTGACCGCATCATCCCCTCGCAGGTCACTCACTACATGGAAGAACGTGACGACGGCCAGCCCGACTTCATGGAACTCCTGAACTGGGTCAACAAAACCTTCCCTCTCCACCTCACCATTGAGGAAGCGGCCTTCGAGACCCGTGATGTTGAAGGAAACTCCAAGTTCCTCATCGAGCGCACCCACACCGCCTACCAGCGCAAGGTCGAGATGGAGAACCCCGAGCACCTCGACTCGCTTGAGCGTCACATCATGCTCAATGCCATCGACCAAAAATGGCAGGAGCATCTCTACGCCATGGACTCACTCCGTGAAGGCGTGCAACTCCGCGCCCAGGGTCAAAAAGACCCTCTCGTGGAATACAAGATGGAGGCTTACAAGCTCTTCACCGCCCTCATGGACACCATCGACGATGGCACCGTGCACAACCTCTTCCGCTTCACCACGGTACAGCCCATCGACCCCGTCCTCGCAAATCGCGGCGAGCGCACCTCCGGTGGCGGCGAAGCCACGAACGAGAACAACATGGCCGTCTCCGGCTCCTCCAGCGTCGTCCCCCGGGACGGCGGTGGCACTGACGAAAGCGGCCTCAAGCTCAACCTCCCAAAACGCCGCCCCATGGCCAAAGTCGGACGTAACGAACCCTGCAGCTGCGGCTCCGGCAAGAAGTTTAAGTCCTGCTGTGGCCGCATGACGGAATAGGACCAGAACCATGCCTTTCGACGTCCAACAACTTCGAACAGGCGATTGGCAAAGAGTGCGCAAGATTCGTCTGCGCGCCCTCGCCGAGACGCCCGATGCCTTCGGTGCCGTCTTCGCCACCGAAGAGAAATCCCCTGATCAGGTCTGGCAAAATCGCCTTAAAAGCGAGGTCGCCGCAACCTTCGTCGCAACCTCTAATAACGGTGATGACATCGGATTAATCACCACCGCGCCGTATGACGAGCAGGTAGGTCTCTATTCGATGTGGGTCGCTCCCGAGGCACGGAAACAAGGAGTTGCCGGGCTCTTGGTCGATGCCGTCATCACATGGGCCACTTCCCATGGCTTCAAAAAACTGCTTCTCGATGTCGGCGACGACAACCGAGCCGCCATCGCCCTCTACGCCAGCAAGGGATTCACCCCCACCGGCGTGACCGGCACCCTCCCTCCCCCGAGGGAGCAGATTCATGAGCACCAGCAGGTGCTTCGCCTCCGCAGCTGAGGATCAAAAAAAATGCCCCAATCTCCCGGAAGGGATTGGGGCATGAAATGGCTCTTGAATCGGTCCGCTTACTCGTTCAGTTCAACGCGGAAGAAGCGACGGAGATCAACGGGTTCAAACAAGGTGAAGGTGAAGGTCGTCGTATCTCCCTCTGATGGAATGCTGTCGTTAATATCCTCCGAGAAATCGGTCAAATCAGTGGACGTGAAAACCGAGTAAGTTTTGTTATCCCGAGAGTTCCAGGTCAGAGTCACTTGATTCGTCACCGAATTGTGATTAACTGAGGTAATCTCCGGAGGAGTGATTGCTCCCTCCTCCCCGAAGTATTCGATCTCCGCCAAGGCATGATTGGCGCCTCCGGTCCTGCTCACGGCGTAGCGAATGAACGTGTAGGCATCCGATGCATCCGGAAGGTCGATCCTGACGGTCTCATTCCGGGCTCCCCAGAGCGAAATGTCGTCGGCGCGGTCGTAGATGACATCGAAAGTGACTCCGTCATTCGATCCCTGGATTTGGAAATCCAGAGGATCTCGTGCAGGAGTATCGTTACTCGAGGTCAGCGTAAGATGAGTCAAGGAGACCGGGTTTTCAAACCCGACCGTAATATCCTGAGGGGCCCCGTTGCAGCACACTTTATTTTGCCCGCCGCCAGTTAGGTTGTCGAAAACATCGAAGGATCCTTCGCTGCCGCCAAAGTTACCGAAGTATTCTTCGCTTGAAGCGGCGATCGAAATCCAATTAAAATTGGTTCCTGCGGTTTGCGGAATATCACCATCTGCGGGGATCGTGTCACCTTCTACTCCGTCATTCTCTGGATCGGTCAAATCACCCTCCAACAGGCCGGCAATCGTGGTGACCGTGGCAACAGCGGACTTACTTCCGGCATCGTTGGGGTCGGTCGAATTGGTGACTTCAAAACCGTCGTTTTGTCTATCCCCGTCTGTGTCGGCTTCGTTTGGATCGGAACCGGTCTGAGTCGCACTGATAAAAGTTCCACCACCATCCTCGACTCCATCTGCGAGTCCATCGCCGTCGGTGTCGGGATTAGAGGGATCAGAGCCTGTCTGGGCGGCACTGACAAAAGTGCCTGTGCCATCCTCGACCCCGTCCTTGAGACCGTCGTCATCACTATCGTCGTCCTGAGGATCCGTCCCAGCGAGATATTCATCAAGGTTGCTTGAATCATCCGAATCGGGATCGCCTGCGGCATCATTCATCGTCTTGTCGAGTCCGTTGGCCTCCTCGTAGAAGTCTGGCATGCCGTCGCTGTCACTGTCGAGTAGAGAGACCACGCTGACACGGTCGATTTCCCAGTTTGGGGTCATCGTTCCCACCGCGCCTTGGTCATTGGCCATCAGGAACTGAATCTCTACGATGTCACCGCTACTGAACGCAAATGGGCCGGCCAGGCTCGTGATGTAGGTTCCCTCCGCGTGACCGGAAGAGATTCCGCCAAAGGCAGTTAATCCCAGGAGGGCGTGCGCGCCGATGAGGTTTCCCGTGTTGTAACCGTTCTCGGTGAACTCTGCACCTTCGACATAGTCAAACGATCCGCCATTGACACTGATATACAGTGCGGCGCCATCCCAATCGCCACCCTCAATATCGTAGCGATGATCAAAAATCACGGCGTAACCCCCATCCGCATCCACGGTGAGCTCCGGACTCGTCAATCTCGTGTGCTCGTCGGGAGCCCCATTTGCCGAACCGTCTGTCGACCAGGCTCCGGCTCCGGCATCGTAGGCCCATGGATCATCATGATTTTCGTTGGTGACGGTGAATCCACCGTCACTGGTGGAAAAATCTTGAATGAGTAAGTCGACGGCCCCGGCAGAGGAGACCATCGAAACGGCCAAAAACGAGGCCATAAATAGGTTGTTTGTGTGATGTACTGGCATAATATCTCAAAGATTGAGTTAGCCAAAGGACTACTCAACTCATGCCAGCTCCGTCAAGGAGCTTCTGCTCAACACAAATTCAAGACATTTCCAATGATTTGACATTCGAGATTCGTATTGCCTCTCACTCCAATCAGGACAAGGGTCTGCGCCCGCCATGAGCCCCCAAAAAGATCTCGCCCTCGAATCCGCCCGCGTTTTGCGCGAGGCCGGCCACGTGGTGTATTTCGCAGGTGGCGCCGTCCGGGACCAGCTCCTCGCAAAAGAGCCGAAAGACTACGATCTCGCCACCTCGGCCCGCCCAGCTGAGGTGCAGGCTCTTTTCAAAAGATCCGATGCCGTCGGCGAGCACTTTGGTGTCATCATTGTGAAAGGCGAAGGCGAGATGATCGAGGTCGCAACCTTCCGCACCGATGGGTCCTACAAAGATGGCCGGAGGCCGGAGTCGGTGGAATTTTCTTCGCCTGAGGAAGATGCACAGCGGCGTGACTTCACCATTAACGGGCTTTTCCAAGACCCCATCACGGGAGATATCATCGACCACGTCGGCGGAAGAGCTGACTTGGATGCGAAGATCCTTCGCGCGATTGGTGAGCCGCAAAAACGTTTTGAAGAAGACGCCCTACGTCTCCTTCGAGCGATCCGTTTCGCCACCGTCACCGGATTTGAGATCGAGGAAAAAACCTGGGCCGCCATTCAGGAATGCGCCCCGCTTTTGGCTCAAATCTCTCCCGAACGCATCCGCGATGAATTCTCCCTTATCCTCGTCGCCGAGGACCGGGCGCGCGGTCTCGACCTCCTCGTTGACTCCGGTTTGATTAAGAAATTCCTCCCCGAAGTCCTCGACCTGCAAGGCTGCGAACAACCTCCGCAATGGCACCCCGAGGGCGACGTTTACGTCCACACCCGCATCGCCCTTTCCCTGCTCCCCTCCCCGGGTCTCAATCTCGCCCTCGCTGTTTTACTGCACGACATCGGCAAGCCTGCCACGCAAATGTGGGACGCCGAGGCCGAACGATTCCGCTTCAATGGTCACGATAAGGTGGGCGAACGAATGGCGGAGAAAATCCTGCGCCGCATGCGCTACTCGAATCAAACCATCGAAGAAGTGAGCTTCATGGTCTCGCGCCACATGCAGTTCATGCACGTAAAAGAGATGCGAACCGCCAAGCTCAAACGCTTCATGGCAGCGGAGAGCTTCACGATGGAAACCGAACTCCACCGCGTCGATTGCGATAGCAGCAACGGCTTCCGCGATAACTACGACTTCGTCCGCGCCAAGAAGGAGGAATTTGCCAAGGAACCCCTCATCCCAAAACCCCTGATGAGCGGTCACGACCTCATCCGGGATTTTGAAGTGCCCCACGGCCCCGGGATTGGTGAAATCCTCCGCGCAGTCCAAACCGAACAACTCGAAGGAAGACTTTCTGACAAAGAAGCGGCCTACACCTTCGTAAGAGAAACACTTTTAAAATGAGCACCATTCCCACCGAACACGACGATCCGATCAACTCCAAGATTCTCAGCGTCTCCGAAGACCTCGTCTCTGGGTTTCAAAAGGACCCCTTTGCCATCATCGCCAAAGAATCCGGCGTAGAACTCGACCTTGTCCTGGAACGCATCCGCGCCATGCTAGAAGCAGGCGTGATCCGCCGAGTTCGCCAGACTATGCTCGCCACCAAGCTGGCCCATGGAGCCCTCGTGGCCTGGCGCTTACCGGAAGAAAAACTCAACGCCGCCTTCGACTTCATGTCCAAGGAAGACCCCTTCTCCGGACACGTCGTAATCCGCTCGACCGACGGTCAAATCTCCGGCGCGGGCTACCGCCTCTGGACCACCCTCAAAGTCCCGCAAGGCGAATCCCTCGAAGAACACGGAAACGTCCTCAAGCGTCTCGTCGGAGCGGATGAATTCATTCTCATGCCCGCCAACGGAGTCTTCGCTCTTGGAGTGGGCCACGTGCGCCGCAAAGGCCTCGAACCCGGTGCCAAGCTCGATGTTGCGGCCGAAATGATGACCACCACCGTGGTCGATCTTAGCCAAGAAGAATGGGACGTCCTCCTCGCTCTCAAAGAAGAACTCACGCCCGACGAGATCATTACAAATTGCTGGGACGCCCGTGCCGAAATCGCCGGAGTCAGCCTGGAGCGCTTCTACGAGGTCGCTCAGACTCTCGACAGCAAGAAAGTGATCGGCCGATTCTCAACCTTCCTTGAGCACGTCAAACCCTCCGACACCGGCAAGCGCGTGACCCGTTTCAATGGCCTCTTCCACTGGGCCGTTCCCAAGGGCCGCGAGATGGAGGCCGGCAGCGAAGTGGGGCGCCACCACTGCATGACCCACGCCTACTGGCGCGAAGGCGGACCACAATTTGGAAACGTGAACGTCATGGGAGTGGTCCACGGCACTGAAAAAGACAAGGTCCTCGAGCATAAAGCCGCGATCGACAAACACCTCGAATCCATCGGCATCCCCGTCAGCTACACCAACGTCTTCTGGGGCGGACGCTCCGAAATTACGCCCTCGGAAATTTCGCCTCAGATCTATCATGAATGGCACGAAAAATACGCTGAGCAGTAATCTCATAAAAAGAAGGATAACTCTAATAAATTGGATCGCCCATAGATCATATTCTCGATGACACTCACTTCCGACAATCTAGGATATCCAGTTAAGATTCATGACGGCCTGAAACCGCCTCACTCTCATTAGGCCACTCGAAACAAACCACTCTTCGGGGCTCCCTGGCCAAAAGTCAGGGTATATTTACAACCATGGGAATGATGAATGGCTCCAAGTAAGGCATCGGCAAAATACAAACCCTCCGTGGAATCAAGCTGCTGCGCTCTCCACACCTCTTCGCTGTGCTCCAGTTGTAAGTCTTCGGCGTGAATCAATTCTTTGATGATCGCCATGATGTCCTTTGGTTCCATTTTGTAGGAGCCCATCAAGGTCCAAACAGTTTCGACCAAGACTACACAACTGAAGAACCCGGGCGATTCTTTGGAAATCTTTTGCTCAATAATCTTAGTGATCCTTGGCGATTGCTTCGGGCCGTCCTGCGTCAAATAGCGAACGAGAATATTGGTATCGAGATCGATCATGAGAGTGTCAAATTTTACAACACGGCATATCTAAGATAGTTCTCAACGAGATCGTTTCATAAAACAACCAAGACGGACTCTTGGCCGCAAACGGCCTAGCCTACGACTGGATCGAACTTGACAATACCGGGGCCGACGAAGATTGACCTTTTGGCGCTCATTCCTCACCGACGATCCTGAACTCCCGACAAAGGGGCTTAATACAGTTGCTAGCATGTTATTCATGATGGCTGAAATGATGCGCGGCATGAAAATATCCGCCAAAGTCACCCTCGCTCCCGGCATCGCCGAGACCAACGCCACCCACCACGCCGAGAACACCATCACCCTCTTCGAACTCAACTTCGACGAAGTCATGAAAAACCCCGACGGCTTAAAAGCCCTCGGCGGACTCGACAAAAAGAGCCCCGCCGAAGTCGGCAAAGCCCTCGAAAAAGTCAAAGGAGCGAAAGCCGAGACTCAGAAGGAAATCACGGCAACCATGAAGTAAGCCAAGCGCTTCTCAAAAAATCTCCAAGCCCGCCCGGTCATCCGCGGCGGGCTTCTTCTTTTCTTCGAAGAATCATCTCCCTTTAAACACACAGCCGACACCTCTACTCCCGCACCTCTTCCTTCAATCGCCGAAGTGAATAA